>CAIQWB010000053.1 GCA_903875465.1 uncultured Verrucomicrobia subdivision 3 bacterium | reverse complement strand
TTCCTTGCGTTGAATCAGCTGCACTTTAGTTGGATAACCCATGGATCTTAATCTAGTCTTATAACTAGATACATGGCAAGCAAAAACAATGTTTAACGCAGTTTTATCTAGTGGGGGCCAAACTCCAGGCAGCCCCGTTGGGGCTGGGAGAAGGCGGTCAGAATGATCACCGAAGACCAACTCGAGCAGCAGGCGCTCCGGTGGTTTCAGGACACCGGCTGGAGCCATGCGAACGGGGCGGACATTGCGCCGGAGGGCGGGCATGCGAACGGGCACAACCCCGTTGGGGTTGGGGGCCATTGGGGACGGTTACCCAGGGTAGTCGCTGCGCTCCAACCCTGGGCTGGAGGGCGCAGCCCCGTTGGGGCTGGGAGAGGGAAGGCAAGGTGAATGGCTGTCTGAATCCACGGGTTGTTGGTGCGTTATTCTCAATCCCAAAGGGATTGCGCCTTCTAGCCCAGGGTTGTCCCGTAGGCGGGACTACCCTGGGTAAATGTCCGGCAAAACGAGCAACCCCAACGGGGTTGTGCCCAGTGCATTGAATTATGCCACAATCCTTATCAGCGGTTTATATTCACCTGGTATTTTCCACCAAGGAGCGGCGTCCGTTGCTCCGCGACAAAAAGGTGCGTGAGGCCTTGCATGCTCAACTGGGTGGCGTTTCCAAAACGCTCGAATGTCCTTCGCTTTTGGTGGGTGGGGTGGAGGATCATGTTCATATTCTGGCGCGGTTGGGCCGGACAATTACCCAGGCGGATTGGGTCAAGGAATTGAAACGGGTTTCAAATGGCTGGTTGAAGGAGCAAGGCCGGGATTATGCGGGCTTTGACTGGCAGGGCGGCTATGCGGATTTTGGGGTGAGCCAGTCCAATCTTGAGCAGGTGAAACAATATATCGCCGGGCAGGAGGAGCATCATCGGAAAATGAGTTTTCAGGATGAATTGCGGGCGCTACTCCGCAAACATGAAATTGAATGGGATGAGAAGTATGTGTGGGATTAATTTGAAATCGCCAGGGATTTTTGTCCCGGAGGGCGGGCATACGAATGGGCACAACCCCGATGGGGTTGGGGGCCATTGGGCGCGGTTTCCCAGGGTAGTCGCTACGCTCCAACCCTGGGCTGGAGGACGTAACCCCGTTGGGGTTATTATGAATTGGGGACGGTTACCCAGGGTAGCTCGTGCCTCGCAACCCTGGGCTGGAGGGCGCAGCCCTGTTGGGGCTGGGAGCAGGGGCGGACGATTGGGCGAGAGGCTCGAAGTGTCCGGAAATTCAGTGTTTTCCATTTTGGAAACAACTGGCGGGGACATGGAATATATTTCTGATTTTGACCGGGAGATCAAGCGCATCCAAGGCAAGCAGTCATGATCTCCGAAGACCAACTCGAACAGCAGGCGCTCCGGTGGTTTCAAGACACGGGCTGGAGTCATGCGAACGGGGCGGATATTGCGCCGGAGGGCGCGGGGGCGGAGCGGGCGGATTTTCGGACGGTGATTCTCAAGGGGCGGCTGGCGGCGGCGGTGCGGAAGCTCAATCCCAAGCTGCCTCCGTCGGCGGTGGTGGAGGAAGTGGTCCATATCGTTGCCACGCGCACGCATCCCAGTCTGGCGCAAAATAACCGGGCTTTCCATAAACTTCTGATGGATGGGGTGAAAATCGAGTTCACCAATGCCAAGGGGGCCAAGGAAACCGACCATGCCCAGCTCATTGATTTTCATAATCCAGAGAGCAACGATTTTCTGGTGGTCAATCAGTTCACAGTCACGGGCACCAAGAAACCGCGCCGGCCGGACATTGTGGTGTTCATTAACGGGCTGCCGCTGGGGCTGATTGAGCTGAAAAATCCGGCGGATCAAACCACGGATATTTGGCAGGCGTACAACCAGCTTCAAACTTACAAGGATGAGATTGAGGATTTGCTGGTCTTTAACGAGGCGCTGATTATCAGCGACGGCACCAATGCGCGGGTGGGGTCGCTCACGGCGACGCCGGAATGGTTCCTGCCCTGGCGGACGATTGCGAATGAGAATGACCGGCCGTTGCTGGAATTTGAGCTGGAGAAAATTGTGCGGGGCTTTTTCCGGCGCGACTTGTTCCTGGATTACATCCGGTATTTCATCCTGTTTGAGCAGGACGGCGACCGGCTGATCAAGAAAATTGCTGGTTACCATCAGTTTCACGGGGTGCGCGAGGCGGTGCGGGTGACCTTGATCGCCGCCGCCACGGTGGAGACGGACCAGTTGCGGGAGGAGCGAGCCACCTACGGAAAGGAAGTGAAGCCGGGTTCGCGCAAGGCCGGGGTGTTCTGGCACACGCAGGGTTCAGGCAAGAGCATTTCCATGTGTTGCTACGCGGGCAAGCTGCTGCAACAACCGGAAATGAACAATCCCACGCTGGTGGTGGTGACGGATCGGAACGACTTGGACGGCCAGCTTTTTGAACAATTTTGCAGCGCGAAGGATTTGCTCAAGCAAACGCCGGAGCAGGCGGACAGCCGGGATCAGTTGCGGGAAATGCTGGCCGCGCGCCAGTCGGGCGGCATCATTTTCACGACGGTGCAGAAGTTTTCCCTGCTGGACGGGGAGGGCAAGCATCCGTCGCTGTGCCAGCGCAACAATGTGGTGGTGATTTCGGATGAGGCGCACCGCAGCCAGTATGGCTTGCAGGCGAAATTGGTCAAAGTGCGGGACAAGGAAACGAAGCAGGTCATTGGGTCCAAATTTGTTTATGGCTTCGCCAAGCACATGCGGGATGCCCTGCCGGGGGCCTCGTTCATTGGGTTTACGGGCACGCCCATTTCGCTGGAGGACAAGGACACGATTGCGGTGTTTGGCAATTACGTCAGCGTTTACGACATTCAAGATGCCAAGGATGACGGAGCGACGGTGCCGATTTATTATGAAAGCCGGCTGGCGAAGTTGGACATCAACCGGGCGGCGATTGATGAATTGAACAAGGAGGTGGAGGAAGTCGTCGAGGACGAGGAGGACGACGTGGCCCGGGAGGCGGTGAAGAGCCAGTGGACGCAACTGGCCAAACTGGTGGGGGCCAAGCCCCGGCTGGCCGAGGTGGCGCAGGACTTGGTGGCGCATTTTGAAACGCGCACGGCCACGCTGGAGGGCAAGGGGATGTTTGTGGCGATGAGCCGGGAAATCTGCGTGGATTTATTCGACGAAATCATCCGGCTCCGGCCGCAGTGGGCGGGCACGCAACTCCAGAAGGATGGGAAGGACATTGGCTACAACCCGGAGGACGGGGCGATCCGCATTATCATGACGGGGGCGGCCTCCGACCGGGTGAAGCTGCAACCGCATGTGTTCACCAAGGCGCAGAAAAAGCGGCTGGAGCGGCGGTTCAAGGACCCGGCGGACCCGCTCAAGCTGGTGATCGTGCGGGACATGTGGCTGACGGGGTTTGACGCGCCGTGCTGTCATACGATGTATGTGGACAAGCCGATGGTGGGGCACAATCTCATGCAGGCGATTGCGCGGGTGAACCGGGTATTCAAGAACAAGCCGGGCGGGCTGGTGGTGGACTATATCGGGATTGCGGCGGAGTTGCGCAAGGCGTTGCGGGTTTACACGGATGCCAAGGGCAAGGGCGATTTGAAGCTGGATGCCGAGAAGGCGCTGGAAATCCTGCTGGAAAAAATGGACGTACTACGGGGGATGTTCCATGGTTTTGATTATCGCCGGTTTGAGACGAACGCGATCGGCCTGCTGGTGCCGGCGGCGAATCATTTGCTGGGGCTGAAGGAGGGAAAGAAGCGATTCCTCGATGTGATGGCGTCGGTGACGAAGGCGTATTCACTGTGCGGCACGCTGGACGCGGCGGCGGCGTTGCGGACGGAGATTGCCTTTTTCTCGGCCATCCGGGCGGTGCTGGTAAAGCATACCACGGTGGACCGCAAGCAGACGGAGGATGACAAGCATTCGGCCCTGAAGCAGATTTTGGACAACGCCATTATTGCCGAGGGGGTGAACGATGTTTTTGCCCTGGCGGGTTTGGAAAAGCCGAACATTGGCCTGCTATCGGACGAGTTTCTGGAGGATGTGCGGAAGTCGCCGGTGAAGAATCTGGCGGTGGAGTTGCTGGAGCGGCTGTTGCGGGATGAGATTCGGTCGCACACGCGCGGCAATCTGGTGCAGCAAAAGAAGTACACGGACCGGCTGCTGGAGGCGCTGCGCAAATATCATAACCGGGCGATTGAGACGGCGCAGGTGATTGAGGCGCTGATCGCCATGGCCAAGGATTTTCAGGCGGCGCTCAAACGCAATGAGGAGCTGAACCTGAGCCGGGATGAAGTGGCTTTTTACGATGCGCTGGCGGAACGGCCGGAAGTATTGCAGCAGATGGGGGATGCCACTTTAAAGCAACTGGCGACGGAGCTGACGGAGAAATTGCGGGCGAGCACGGCGGTGGACTGGCAGCACCGGGAGAGTGTGCGCGCCAAGATGCGGCTGCTGATCAAGCGGTTGTTGCGCAAATACAAGTATCCACCGGAAGGGCAGGAAGCGGCGGTGACGCTGGTGTTGCAGCAGGCGGAGGCGCTGGCGGATACGTGGAGTTCCGGGCAAGGCTAAGCCGGAACCAGGCAATAGAAATGCAGCGTTTGCTTGGTCTTTTTGTTCAAGGACTTCGTCGTGAACCGCTTCCAGATCCATAGTGGATATGCTACGCGTTTCACTCCTCGCCTTGTACAAAAATCCACAGCGCAACCACT
>CAIQWB010000052.1 GCA_903875465.1 uncultured Verrucomicrobia subdivision 3 bacterium | reverse complement strand
GGTACGATTGGGCACGATAGGGTACGATAGGGTACGATAGGGTACGATAGGGTACGATTGGGCACGATAGGGTACGATAGGGTACGATAGGGTACGATAGGGTACGATAGGGTGCGATAGGGTACGATAGGGTACGATAGGGTGCGATAGGGCACGATTGGGTACGATTGGGTACGATAGGGTACGATTCACCTGGATTTGACCCCCTACGCTGGATCAGGGGACCCGGCGGAAAGGGCAGGGGGTAAATGCTGGCAAGTCCGGGGCTTTCACCGGGTAGGTGGGACCGCCGATGCGCGCAGCAGTTCCCAACGGGAGGGAGGATTGGATTTTTTTAAATGCCGGAATAAGCCGGATTAGCCCGGATTAACCAGGATTCGCCAGAGGGGGGAGCAGTTTCAAGGTGCTCATTGGGTGATGTCAAAGAACGTGCCGCCGCCGAGTGCGCCATAACAAGCCAGTTCCACGCACGGCGGTTCCCTGGTCTGGGAGGAGGGGATAAAAATCGCCCAGTCAAAACCACTCTCTTGATTAGTGTATGGCGGCGGGAAGGTTTTGTCAAATGGAGCCAGCACCCGTGCCGCCGATCGTCTGCGTTGCGGGGAGGTTCCCCTGCGCGACGCTTTTCGCTCGCCAGGGGCCGGGCATTCCGGCATAAAACTGTTCCGCCATGATTTCTGTCCAAAGTCTGACCAAACAATTCGGGACCCAGACGGCCGTTGATGCGCTTTCCTTCGAGATTCCCGCCGGGCAGATCGTCGGATTCCTCGGGCCCAATGGTGCGGGAAAGTCCACCACGCTCAAAATGCTCACCGGGATGATTGAGCCGACCAGCGGCACCGCCACCGTGGCCGGGTGTGATTTGCGCACGCAATTGCTGGAGGTCAAACGGCGCGTGGGTTTTGTGCCCGATTCCGGCGCGGTGTTTGAATCGCTCACCGGTTTGGAGTATCTCGAGATGGTCGCGGCCTTGTATGCCATTCCGCAGGATGCGGCCCTGGCGCGCATCCGGCAGTTCATCGCCTTTTTCGATCTCAGTTTTGCCACGCTCACGGACAAACTGCTGGGGGCCTATTCCAAGGGGATGCGGCGCAAGGTGGTCATTACCGCCGCGTTGCTGCACAACCCGCCCGTCGTGTTTTTCGATGAACCGCTGGACGGCCTGGACGCCAATGCCGCCGTGGGTTTCAAGACGCTCATCCAAACCCTGGCGAAGGAAGGCAAGACCATTGTTTATAGCTCGCACATCCTGGACGTGGTGGAACGCGTGTGCGACCGGGTGATCATCATCGACAAAGGCAAGCTCCTGCTGGATGGCCGGCCGGATGTGCTGGTGGCCGAGCATCAGGCGGGCACCCTGGAACATCTCTTTACCACCATTACGGGCGGGGCCGAACTGGAGCAACGCGCGGCGGACTTCGCCAAAACCTTCCGCCCATGAACCCGGCACCGAAACCTGTCCGCACACCCGCGCAAACGCTGCGGCACCTGTTTCTCACCCTGTTCCTGCGCGGCCGCTCGGCCCGGGGCCTGCAAAAATCCGGCGTCCCGCAAAGCGTCGTCAAAAAGCTCGCCTTCACCCTGCTGTTTTACGGGTTGTTCGGGTTGTTCGCCCTGTTCTTCGTGCGCCAGTCGGTGTTTGCCATGTCGTTGTACTTGCATGGGATGACACTGGTGTTCCTGGGCATGTTCATCGCCTCCTCGGCGGGTGAGGTGCTCTTCAACCAGCAGGAGGCGGATATATTATTGCACCGGCCGGTGGAGCCCAAGGCGTTGCTGTGGGCCAAAATCGCCGTGCTCGTGCAGGTTTCCCTCTGGCTGGCGGGGGCTTTTAATTTGGTCGGGTTCATTGCCGGGAGGTATGCGTTGGGCGGGAGTTGGGTGTATCCGCCCGCCCATGTGCTCTCCACCGGGATGGAGGCCCTCTTTTGCACCGGCTCAGTGGTGTTGGGCTACCAGCTCTGCCTCCGCTGGTTTGGCCGGGAAAAGCTGGATGGTCTGATGACCACGTTTCAGGTGATCATGGCCATCATGGTGGTGGCGGGCGGGCAGATCATCCCCCAGATCCTCCGCCGGTTCGGTCCGGAAGGCCATTTTACGGGGGACGCCTGGTGGATGGTGCTGGTGCCGCCGGCCTGGTTTGCCGGTTTCGATGATGCCCTGGCGGGTGACCGCAGTTTGCGTTCCTGGGAACTGGCGGCGCTGGGCGTGACGGTGACCGCCACCATTCTCTGGGTGGCCTTTGGCAAGCTGGCCAACAGTTATGTCAGCGGCCTGCAAACGCTGGGCGAGGCGGGGCCGGCCCGGCCGGCCGCGCGCGCTGCCGAACGCGTCCGCCAGCGCTGGCTGGGCCGTGTGATCGATGCGCCGCCCCTGAGTTGGTGGTTGCGCGATTCGGTGGCCCGGGCCTCCTTTAAACTAACCCTGGCTTATTTGTTGCGGGATCGCGACATGAAGCTGCGCGTTTACCCCGGCCTGGCGCCCATGCTCGTGATGCCCTTCATCATGATTATGCAGGGCTATGGCCATCATAGTCAGCATGGTCAAAATGGCCCGGATATCAGTGGTTTTGGCATCGCTTTTGCCGGGGCCTATCTGGGTCTGATTCCCATGCTGGCCCTGGGCATGACCCAGTTTTCGCAACACTGGCAGGCGGCCGACCTCTTCCGGGCCGCGCCCCTGGCAGGCCCGGCGTCCCTCTATCACGGCGCCCGGCGGGCGGTGCTCCTGTTGCTCGTGCTGCCGCTGGTGGCGGTGTTTGCCCTGTGCGTTTGGCTGCTCGGTGGCGACATGGCTTCGCACAGCTTGCTGTTGCTGCCGGGGCTGATTGTGGTGCCGTTGTATGCCTTGATCCCCAGCCTGGGTGGTCGGGCCATCCCGCTCTCGCAACCCACGGAATCCGCCAAGTCGGCCGGGCGCGGCCTGCGCATGTTCGGCGTCATGTTCGCCTCCATGGCTTTGGCGGGCATGGCCAGCTTCACGTGGGCCAAGGGCTGGTTTTGGCCGTTTCTCGGGGTGGAGACGGTGGTAACCGGCGCACTCTACGTGCTGTTACGCATGAGTTTGAATAGCGCGCGGTGGCCTTCGATGGAGTGAGTTGGGAATGCCTTGGGGCAAACCATTGTGCTTGACCGCAGCGGTCGAGGTGCCGAACCCGGTCACCTGGCAGTTTCCCCAAAACCGGTGGTTTCGTTGGCACCGCTGGTTTTTTAAAACCACTTCTTTGGCCCCTTAATGCCTCCGCATGAGGAGCTTGAATCGGGATTGAAAAGCCCGGAGAGTCACGCTAACATAACTTCTCTGAGAGGTGGCGGCAGCTGAGTTTGGTGGCGTTGCTTTCCGGGAGTCATCCGGCGGGTGGGGGCTCCAGCGTTTTATGAAAATGATTCTGGTGACAAGGCGGTCGGTAGTTAGCCATTCGCGACCTGTTCCGCGTACTCAGGTCGTTTCGAAGCGGGTCGCGCTTCCCGGGCTCTTACTCCTCATAGTTGTGCTCATTGCCAGTGGGGGGAGCCTCCATCAGGCGCGGGCGGCGGGCGGATTTTCCACCATCAGTTCGCTGGTGACGAATTGCGATGCCCAGACGGCCACCTTGCTGCCGGATGGCCGGGTGCTGGTGGCCGGGGGGAATAGCAGCGGCGGCATCCTGGCCCTGGCTGAATTGTATGATCCGGTGGCCGGGACCTGGACGAACACGGGTTCGCTCGCTGTGGCCCGGGATTTTCACACCGCCGTGTTGCTGCCCAGTGGCCTGGTGCTGGTTGCGGGTGGTTATGGCGCCAGCACGGTGCTCAATAGTGCGGAGTTGTATGACCCTGCCACCGGCACGTGGACGAGTACCGGTCCGCTGAACGTGGCGCGTTATCTTCACACGGCGACCCTCCTGCCCAACGGCAAAGTGCTGGTCGCCGGGGGACGAACGGCGGGCGGTGCCCCGCTGGCCGCCGCGGAGTTGTATGATCCGGCCAGCGGGACGTGGACGCTCACGGGTTCCCTGACCGCCGCCCGGGATGACCACACGGCCACCCTGCTGCCTGGCAACCTGGTGCTGGTGGCGGGCGGGACCTCGACCAATCATTATGCGGGCAATACCGCGGAGTTATACGATCCCGCCACGGAACAATGGACCCCCACCGGATTTCTCAAGGTCGCCCGTTTAAACCACACCGCCACGTTGCTGCCGAATGGCAAAGTGCTGGTGACCGGGGGCGCCACCAATGGCAACTATGTGCCCTATGCCAGTTGTGAACTGTACGATCCGGCCGCGGGAGCATGGACGCTGACGGCATCGCTGGTCGCGAATCGTCAAAACCACACCGCCACCCTTTTACCCAGTGGCCGGGTGCTGGTCGCGGGCGGTTGGAACGGCAGTGAACCGGTCAATGCCGAGCTGTTCGATCCACACACCGGGCTTTGGGCACCCTCCGGTTCGCTGGGCACGGGGCGGTATCTGCACACGGCGACTTTGCTGCCCAATGGCCGCGTGCTCTTCGCCGCCGGTTACGATCACTCCGCTTTGCTCGCCAGTGCGGAACTATATGTGACGATTCCGGCGTGGACGCCTGCCGGGGGGCTGGCCATCAACCGGGCCTATCATACGGCCACGCGGCTGGCCAGCGGGCAGGTCCTCGCGGCGGGCGGCTACACCGGCACCAATGCGCTGGCCGACGCCGAGTTGTTCGACCCTGGCACGGGTTTATGGACGGTGACGAATGCCCTGCACCAAGCCCGTTATCTCCACACCGCCACGATTTTGACCAATGGCCAGGTGCTGGTCGCCGGCGGATTTGATGGCACGAATGTCCTGCTGGGCACCGAATTATACGATCCCTACACGGGCGTCTGGACCGGCTCAACCCCCTTGAACCGGCCGCATTATGGTCATACGGCCACCCGGCTAGGCGACGGCCGGGTGTTGCTGGCGGGCGGGATGGGCGGCAACGGAACGCCCACCAATACCGCGGAACTGTACGACCCGGTTGCGGGCCGGTGGACGGCTGTCGCCGCCATGCTGACCGCGCGTTATGGCCACACGGCCACGCTGCTGACCAATGGCACCGTGCTCGTGACCGGCGGCACCAACAAGGCCGGTGGGATGCTCAACAGTGCGGAACTATTTAATCCGGTGACCGGCACGTGGTCGGCCACGGGTTTGCAGAATTATTACCACGTGAATCATACTGCCACCTTGCTGCCCAATGGCCAGGTGCTGGTGGCGGGCGGCGCTTATGTGCGGTTTCCCTCGCCCTCTGCCCCCACTTATTTTGCGACGGCGGCTGCGGAATTATACGACCCGGCGGCCGGCACGTGGATGGCCACGAATGCCATGAGCACGGCGCGGGTTAATCCCTCCGCCACCTTTTTGAACAACGGCCTGGTTTTGGTGGCCGGCGGTGGCAACGGCCTCAATAGTGCGGAGTTATTTAATCCGGCCAAGGGCACCTGGACCACCACCCTGGCCATGAATTCGGCCCGCCGCGGCCACGGTGCCACCCTGCTGGCCAATGGCGGGGTGCTGGCCAGTGGCGGTTACAATGGCGCCTATCTGGGCGCTGCCGATCTATATGGCATCCCTTATGCCATCAATCAGCCTACGCTCCAAAATGGGGTGCTGGCTTTTTCCTTCAGTAATTTACCGGGCTTTAGCTTCGCCATCCTGACCACCACCAATCTGGACTTGCCCCTCAATAATTGGCAGTTGAACGGGAACGTCCGCGAGGTTTCCCCGGGCCAATTTCAATTCAAGGACGCCCAGGCCGCCCCACTTACGCAGAAATATTATCAAGTCATCGTGCAATAATTAAGTGCCGATGGGTGGCGGGGCGCAGGGGCGGGTGACTTGCGATATTTGGGTTCGTGCGGGTGCCTGCCAAAACCCCCGCCCCGCTCATTCCCGGGCCGCCGGGCCCCGCCCGGCGGGTAAGTTGCCGGTGACCCGCCATTCAATGGCCGCTTGCAACATCTGCGAGTTGTTTAAGAAATTCAGTTTTTCCTTAATTCGGGTGCGGTAGGTTTCCACCGTGGATTTACTCAAATGCAAGCGGTTCGCAATCTGCGCCATCCCCAGGCCAATGCCGGTGAATTCAAAAATTTCCAGTTCCCGGTCCGTCAGGTCCTGCACCGACAGACCTTGGTCCGGCCGCCGGCGTCCGGCCATTTGGTCGGCCATTTGCGTGGTTATGCCCTTGCTGACATAAATCTGGCCGGCCAGCAGGCAATCCATGGCGTGGCCAAACGCCGTCAGCGGTTCCCGCAGGTTGAGATAACCATTGGCCCCGGCTTTGATCGCCCGTTGCGCGTAGAGGAATTGCTCCTGGGGGGCAATCACCAGTACGAGCAGCGTGGGAAAATGCACCCGGATGTCTTTTAACAGTTCCAGCCAGTGGGAGTGTTGGTGGCTCAAGCCGAGGGCCACCAAGTCGGGGGCCAAAGCCCGAATTTGGGGTATTACCTCCTGATGATCGGCCACTTCCCCGCAAATCTGGAGGCTGGGCCGGCTATCGGCCGCCAGCCTCAACCCGGCGCGCACCAGTGTATAGGCATCCACCAATAACAAGCGCTTTTGGCCCGCTGGACTCGTCTCTATTTCTGGTTTCGCCATGCTTTTTGGCCTTTTGCTAAAGTCATTTCCGGTCCTGATCGTTTTTCACCGGATTCTCGGAAGGATCAGCACTCGATGGTTGGGACAATTTATGATCCAATTGCAAGTTTTAGCTTTGGTCACGGTATCGCAAATACCACGATCAAGATCCTAGTTAATAGTCTATGGGAGATTTTTAAAATGACGACTAGAAAAAATCTGGTAGTTCGGGCTGCCTTGGCCTAACCCCCGGAGGTCCGGAACCGGCCAGATTTCCCCCAAACAGCCCTACTCCCCTCGCTGAAACGGTTAACTCACCGTTTTTTTCGTTGATAGCAATTTTTGCTATATAAAAAAGCGATAACCTGGGCTATATTTCCAAGTTTTGAAGAATACCACGCTTATTTGGTCAGTCTTTGGTAAAAGAGGATTGGCGGTCATGGGGTGGCCTGATTTTAAGCGAGTCCGGCCAGCCCTGAGCCCAACGTTAGTCAATAGAACACGGCATCAATTGTAAGTTTATGAACACGTTGCCAATGTCTAAATCAATGGTCGCGAAACGCCGGGTCTTTATCGTGGAAGACCACCCGGTCACCCGCCAGGGTTTGGCTATATTGATTGACCGCGAAGAGGATCTCTGGGTCTGCGGCCAGGCAGCTTCCGCCCCCCAGGCGCTGGCGGAAATTGCCGCAGGCCAGCCGGAAGTGGTGGTCATGGACATTGCGTTGCCCGGCCGGGATGGCATCGAATGCCTCAAAGATATTGCCGTGCGGCACCCACAACTGCCGGCTTTGGTGTTTTCCACCATGGATGAGATCATATACGCCAAACGCGCCTTGCAGGCCGGTGCCCGGGGTTATGTTCACAAGAGCGAGCCGGTCGAGCATATTCTCCAAGCCATTCGCTGTGTGCTTGACGGCGAGGTCTATTTGAGCCCGGCCATGCAATCGCAGCTCCTGCGCAACGGGCTTGATTTTGGCGGCCCGAAATCGGCCTTGGGCGTTGATTTGTTGAGTAACCGCGAACTGGAAATATTCCGCATGATTGGTGAGGGTTCCGGCACCCGTCAGATCGCCCAAAACCTGAATTTGAGCATCAGCACCGTGGAAACGCACCGCACGCATATCAAGGACAAGCTGGGGGTGGCCCGCGCACCGGACCTGGTCCGGCAGGCGGTTATCTGGCTCAATCAAAAAAATTTCGACCGCTAAGCCGCAACGATTCATTGCCACGGCCTGGTTACGGCTGGAGCCGGGCTGCCCGGGCATGGTTTCGGTTGCCGGCAGTTACCGGGGTTGAACCTCCCTTTATTAAGTGGCCCCCATCAATCACTTGCGCAGGGTGACCAGAGGGATGGTGGAAGCGAAATAGGGAGTCTGGGCGCCGGCTCCGGGCGGGGTTTTCAGTTGACACTTGGGGAGGCGCTGTTTCAACCTCCAGCCATGTCCGAGTTGCTTTGGTTCGTCGCCCATACCCGTCCGCGCTGTGAAAAGAAACTGCTCGAATATTGCCAGCGCCACCAACTGAGCGCGACGCTCCCCTGTGCGGACTCGGCGCACAAATATCGCGGCAAAACGGTCTCGTTTAGCAAGCCGATCTTCCCCGGCTACGTCTTTCTGCAACTGGAACCGGGGCAGGCCCAGACCGTCCGGCAATCCCAACATGTGGCGAACCTCCTCGATGTGTTCGATCAGGCCACTTTTGCCGAGCAGCTGAACGCCATTTTAATGGCGCTAAAATCGGATTTGGAAATCCGGCTGGCCCCCGCCATTGACGCCGGCATGCACGTGCGCATCAAAGCCGGTCCCTTGCGCGGTATTGAGGGCTGGGTGGAACAGCGTTCCGGCATGGCCACCGTCTTGCTGCGCCTGGACTTCATCGGCCAGGCCGCCGCGGTGAAAGTGGATGCCGACCTGCTCGAACTCATTTGAAGTTCGGAAGGCATCTTTAAGGCTTTGGCGTGGTTGCTTTCCCCAAGGCCAGTTGCGCCTCCACCTCGGCGGTCCATTCCGCTCCCAGTTCCGGGGCGGTTTTCCCCGTGAAGTCTTGCCACAAACTGTCGGCATACCGGCCTTCCCGCATGGCGGCATTGAGCTTCATTACCAGGTTTTTGTCATATTTGAGGGAAACCCAGTTGAGAAAATTGGCCGTCATCCGGTAGCTGCCATCATATTTCGGGGTGAATCGGCGCAAATGCTTCAGCCAGACCAGATCGGCCCCGTGACTTTGCGGTTCGTAATTAAACCACCGGAGGTAGTCCGCACTGCCTTCCACGAGCCAGCCCGGATTGCGGCGGGAGCCCTGGCCGCCGAAATGCTGCACCACATGGACCAGTTCATGCACCAGCGAACCAATTGATTCACCATGGATTTGGTCGCGAATCCATTGATCGCTCACAAAAACCCCGGTGCCGGTGGTGTAGGCCACCCCTTCCATCGGCTTGATGGTGATGGGAAAGTGGGCCGGTGCGGTGTAACCATCGCTCGGGAGCAGGGCGGCAATTTTGGGATACCAGTCAGCGAGCACCGGAGCCAGTTGGTGTTGCGCCCAGTCTTGCAAGTCTGGCGCGGCGGTGGTGTCGATGGTGATCTCCGTCTGGCCATCGGAAGTTTTGAACTGGAATTTGTCCGGCGAACCGGCGTCCTGCCGCAAAATTTCAATACCGCTGATCTTGGCGTTTTGATCCGGGCTGGCGGGATCGGCCTGAATGCGCACCACAATATTGCCCCGGGCATCGGGCGCAATGTCCGGAAATTCCCGCACGACCGCTTTGTTCATGCCTCCGCCGGCCGCAAAGATGTCAAAATGGGTCAGGGCCGGCCGGCCGTTGAGCTTGATGTTTTCCAGCCGCGAGCCCCGGCCATTGTCGAACACTTCAGCGAAATGCAAGCGCACCAGATAATGTTCATCGGCTGGCACGGGAAAAGTGTAGGCAAAATCGCTCCCATAACATTCACCCTGGTAGACCCCGGCCGGCGCGGCGTGCGGTGCACTGGTGTCAATCGTTGCATCCGCATGCCCCAGACTGCCGGAAATCATCTCGGGATCGGGCACAAAATCGCCCACGGGTTCATCACTGCCGCACACCACGCGGATGGGCAGGGTGAGGCGGGCCGCCTGGTCCTGCGACGGTGCGGGCAGGGGCGGGTATTGGAAACCAGCCGGCATGGTCGCCGGCGGTCGGTCGGCCACGGCAGCCCCCCAAGCGAGATTGGGTTGCGGTCCCATCACCAACCGCAAGGTGCCGCCCGCCGTGATTTGGGCGGCGGTGAGCCAGGGTTTCGTGAGCGGCTCACCATTAAGGGTGGCGGACTGGATGTAAATATTCACCGCGCTGTTGTTCCGGGCCAGCACCGTGAAGGTGCGGCCGTGATACGTGTCACGATCCAGATGGACCACCGCTTTGTTCACCACCGGGCTGCCGATGGCGTAAATGCCGCTGTTGGGATTCAACGGATAGAAGCCCAGGGCGCTAAAGACATACCACGCCGCCATCTGCCCGCAATCCACGTTGCCGCACTGCCCGGTGGGGGTGTCGTCATAGAGAGTGGCCATGACTTCGCGCACGTGTTGCTGGGTTTTACTGGGCACCCCCGCATAATCATAAAGATAGGCCACATGGTGGCATTGCTCGTCGCCCTGGGAATATTGCCCGATTAAGCCGCTAATATCAGGAATACTCGTGCGAATGAAGGAGTCCGCAGTGAAGAGGGCATCCAGCTTTTGCACAAATCCCTGTTCCCCGCCGTAGAGCGAGATCATGCCGGGCACGTCCTGTTGAATGCCGAAGGCGTACTGCCAGGCATCCGCCTCGGTGTATTCGTCACCCACCAGGCCATTGGCGACAAAGGGATAGCGCCAGGCGCCACTGGCTTTGCGGCCGCGGAAAAATCCCGTGGAGGTGTCAAACAGGTTGCGATAGTTCGCGGCCCGCTGGTAAAACAATTGCGCATCCGCCGGCTTGCCCAGGGCCGCCGCCAGCCGGGCGATGCACCAGTCATCATACGTATATTCAAGCGTGCAGGAAGTCGCCGCCGCCCCGGGTTGGGACGCCACATATCCCAGTTGCTTGTAAGTCTGCAAACCATTCCGGTCCTGCATGGCCGTGTCCCGCATGGCCTGATAAGCCGCCTCCACATCGAAGCCATGGAAGCCGGACAGCCAAGCCTCCGCGATCATGTCCACGGAATGATAGCCGATCATGCACCAGGTTTCATTGCCCCACAGGGGCCAGATGGGCGTGGAATGCCGGCCCAATTCCTGATACTCCGCCAGCATGGACTGCACCATGTCATTGATCCGCGCCGGCTGCAACAGGGTCAGCAAGGGCCATTCCGCCCGGTAAATGTCCCAAATGGAAAACGTGGAATAGTTTTGAAAGGTTGCCCCGGTATGATTCTGGTGATCATAACCGCGATAGCTCCCATCCACATCGTTAAAGAGCACGGGCGCGAGGCAGGATAAATACATGTTCGCGTAAAATGTGGAGCGAATGTGCGGATCAAACGTCTGGATTTGCACCGCATCAAACACCTGTGCCCATTGTTTCACGGCAGCGGACCGGACGCCGGCAAAATTCCAGCCGGGAATTTCCGCGGCCAGGTTCTTGCGGGCACCCTCCAGGCCAGTGCCGGAAATGCCCACCTTTACGTAGATCGCCTCGCCCGCCTTGGTTTGATAGCTGACATAGCCTTTGAGATTCCGGCCGCGCGCGGCCTTCACGCCGTCCGCCAGTAACTGGCCGTTTTGCTCCAGCCCAAACGCCGCAAAGGGCTTGGAGAACTGCATGACAAAATAAACCGCCCGGCGCCCGCCCCAGCCATTGGAAAACCGGTAGCCGCTAATCGTGTCATTACCTTCCACGGTCACCGCCGACTCCAGGGGGCTGTTGCCCACGCTGTGCACCAAATCCAAAATAATGTGCGCCTGGTCGGTGGCGGGGAAGGTGTATTTGTGGAATCCGCACCGCGCGGTGGCCGCCAGTTCCACGGCCACCTGCGGATCTTGCAGAAACACCGAGTAACTGCCCGGGGTTGCCTGTTCCTGCGCGTGCGAGAAGCGGGACACATATCCCTGTCCGGGCGTGCCGGCTTCGAGCCAGACTTTCCCGACGGTGGGCATCAACATTACATCCCCCAGGCAACCGCAGCCCGTGCCACTGATGTGCGTGTGGCTGAAGCCCACGATGGCGCTGTCTGAATAGTGGTAACCCGAACATCCATCCCAACCCTGGATGGGCGTGTCCGGACTGAGCTGCACCATGCCAAACGGCACGGTCGCACCGGGGTACGCGTGGCCATGGGCATCCGTGCCCACCATCGGCAGCGGGTCTTTCAACGGGTCGCTCGGAAACGCTTTGGCCACGGTGGTGGGGGTGGCTGTCCCTTCAGGGCTGATGACTTCAATCTCGCTGTAAAAAGTATTGCCAAAATCATCCTCGGCCTCGGCCCGGGCAACGGCGAAAAGCAGATAGCGATATTTTCCCAACCGGCCATTCGTGTCCGTAATCCGCACCCCGTATTGCCCGCCCGACTCCTCGGCAGCGGCTGGTTTGGTATTGACCCGGGCCAGCAGTTTCCAGCCGCACATCGCCGGATCGGTGCCCTGCTTGGGAGCGGCATTAAACCCGGTGGCCGTCCCGTCACTGGCGTACAAGTCATATACCTGCGGCCCGCGCGAGCCCGGATGCCAGGAATACGAATGCACCTCCTGAATCGGCATGCAGCCGCCCAGGTCCACTTCCAGCCGTCCGCCGGCAGTGCCTGCGTTGAAAAAGAAGTTTTGTCCCGGCGCATCACCCTCGCCGGGCAGCTTGCCATCGTTCAATTGGCTCAATTCCCCGCCATTCGGGTCTCGCTGGCCATCGATCAGCACAAATTTTGCACCCCGGGCCGCGTTCGCCGCCGTGGGCGCGGGCAGGTTGCTAAATTTGAAGCCTGGGCGCGCTTCATCGTTGTCGTGGTGGCCCACCGTCACGGTGACCCCGGCGTGCGCCGCCATTCCGGCCAGCAGGCAGGCCCCAGCCAGTAAAAAAGGTTTCGGAATTTTCATGAAAATTTAAGGAAAATTGCGGCCGGCCAGATTACTTCGGCACCACCGGATGCGTGCCCCAGGCACTGGGCTGGGGACCCATGTTGAAAACCAGGGTGCCACCCTGTTTCACAATGGGATACGGCAGAAAGGGTGAATCCCAGTTCTGGCCATTTAACCGCACCGACTGGATGTAAATATTCTCGTCGGAAATATTTTCCGCCGTCATCGTGAACTGTTTGCCGTTGGAAAGGTGCATGACCGCGTGGGGAATTTGCGGCGCACCGATCACATAATAATCGCTCCCCGGACACACCGGATAAAAACCCATGCAAGTGAACAAATACCAGGCGGACATTTGCCCGCAATCATCATTGCCGCACAGGGAATCGGGCTGGTTGCCGTACTGGGTGGTCACCACCTGGTGCAACCGCCGCGCGGCTTTTGCCGGCTGGCCCGCATAACTGTAGAGATAAATCACATGGTGGCTGGGCTCGTTGCCATGCCAGTATTCGCCAATGCATCCCCGGAGGTCATTAGTGGACATTTCCGCCTTGAATTCCTTGGATAAACGGGCGTCAAACAGCGCATCCAGCTTGGCCAGAAACTGGTCCGTGCCGCCCATCAAGCGGATCAACCCCGGCACATCCTGGGGCACAAACCAGGAATATTGTGAACTCGTCGCCTCGGTGACATCGGTCATATTGGTGCCGCCCCCAAACGCATGCGGGTCAAACGGCGTCCGCCAGCCACCCTGGGCATTCTTGGGCCGCATCCAGCCGAGGCCTGGATCGTAAATATTCGCATAGCTGGCTGCGCGTCTGGCGAAGTAGTCATAGTCCGCCCTTTTGCCCAGCGCTTGCGCCATGCGGGCAATGCACCAATCGTCGTAGGCATATTCCAGGGTTTTGGAAAGGGACTCATCCTCCTGGTCGCAGGGCACCCAGCCCAGCCGGGCGTAGGCCGCCAAACCGTCGTAATCCGAATTCATCGCCGTCGCCTTGATCGCCTCGTAGGCGTGCTGCACATCGAAGCCCTTCACATCCTTGAAATACCCGTCCACAATCACCGGCACGCCATGATAGCCGATCATGCACCAGGTTTCATTGCCTTGCAGCTCCCACATCGGCAGCAGGTGGTCGGCACTCTGGTCATAATGAGCGAGCAATGAATTAATCATGTCCGCATCTCGCGGTTCCTGAATCAATGCCAGCAAGGGATGTTCCGCGCGAAACGTGTCCCACAAGGAAAATACGGCGTATGCGGTGAAGCCTTTGGCCTGGTGAATATTTTGGTCAAAGCCCCGGTAAGCGCCATTCACATCCTGATACAGATTGGGGGCCAGCGAGGCGTGGTACAGCGAGGTGTAGAACGTTTCCTTTTGTTGCGGGCTGCCTGCCATCGTGATCCGCCCAAGTTCCTGGTCCCAGCGCGTGCGCGTGGTTTCCCGCACCAGGTTAAAATCCCAGCCGGGTATCTCGGTGTCCAGATTTTGCAGGGCATCGGCGGTGCTGACGGCGGAAATGGCGACTTTTACCTCAATGGCTTCCTGGGCATGCGTCTTGTACTGGGCGAGGAACTGCAAATTCGTTCCCGTCGCCTCCTTGTGACTGCGAAACCGGTAAGTGTTATAAATCACCGGCTTGCCCGCACTGTAAATCACCACGCGGTCAAACGGTCGCGAGTACCGGGCCGCAAAATACAAATACCGTTCCTTCGCCCACCCGTTGACTAAATGGAAACCCGTGATGGTGGCATGGTCCTCCACGCGCACCCGTGACTCCGCCACCCGCCAGCGACCGCCATTGATGACATGGCTCAGGTCCGTCAGGATGGAGGCCTGGTCACTCGCGGGAAAGGTAAACCGCAATATCCCCGCCCGTTCGCCGGCCGTCAGTTCCGCGACCACGCCGGGTTTTTGCAGGGTCACCCGGTAATAGCCTGCGGCGGCAGTTTCGTCGGCATGCGCATAAGCCGATTGATACCCCTGCGCAGGATGATCTTTGGGCCCGGCCACCAGCTCCGGGGTGCCAACTTGGGGTTGAAAGAGAAAATCACCGAGATCCGGGCAGCCCGTGCCCGTCAAATGGGTGAGGCTGAATCCCTGGATCGTTGGATCCGCATACGCATAGCCTGCATCGGTATCCCAGTTGGTGGTGTCGGTGTCCGGGCTAAGTTGGATCATTCCGAATGGGGCCGAAGGTCCCGGGTACGTATTACCCTCCGCCCCCTTGGTACCGACCATTGGCCGGATGAAATCCGATAGTCGCGTGGCTGCCGCCATGCTTCGACTGCGATCGACCGCCAGCAGCACCGTTACCAACAGGGTAAGATGTTTCAACTTCATAGTTTTGCTCGATGCATTTTACAATAGGCGCTGAGCGGCTTCCCGTCACGGTGGAAAAATGGCAAAAGACGCCCGACGGAATGCTCCCGGTGCCAAGGCAAATCGCCCGACGCCATCCCGCCCAAGTGGCAAATAGTTGCCGGCTCCCGCGCAGGCAAACCCAAGGGCGCTGCCTATCCTTTAGGGATCAGGCAGCGACTCATGACAATTTCCAGTGCCAAAAGACCACCCCAATGCCCCATTTCTACAAACTGTTTACGGCTTGGCATTAATTCCCCATCACCGACGCAAACTGATACGTGCCCGAACCCACTTCAAACACTCCGCTCCCATTTTCCGTCCGCAGGAAATGCACGCCTGGCACCGTGGCCGCCGGGGTGCCGCTTTCCGTGATGTCCACCGCGTTTTGCGCGGGCACATAAACCGTCGCGGTTGTGTTGGCCGGCACCGTCACCGCCAGGCTCAAACGGGTCCCTTCGCGCTTCCAGTCCGTGGCAATCGTGCCATGGATGGAGTGGTAACTGGTTTTCGCCCAGGTCAGGCCTGGCTCGATGATGGGTTTGATCTGAATGGTGTTGTAACCCGGACTGGCCGGCCGGATGCCGCCCACGCCGCCGAACAAATATTCACCACAGGAACCCAGGGAATAATGGTTGAAGGAATTCATGCCAGGATCTTGAAAGCCTTTCTCCGGCGTCCAGCCATCCCAGCGTTCCCAAATCGTGGTCGCCCCGTGTTTCACGGAAAACAGCCAGGAGGGGAATGTGTCCTGCAACAGCACGCGATAAGCCGTTTCCGCCTGGCCTACTTGAGTCAATACAGGCAGCAGATAGCTCACCCCAATGAACCCGGTGGAGAGATGGTCCCCCTTGGCTTTGATATCCGCTACCAGGTATTCCCCCGCCTTGGCCTGCAAGGCCGGCGGGAGCAGGTCGAATTTCAGGGCCATGGCGTAGGCGCACTGGGTGTTGCCCCGCACATGACCATCCGCCGAGACAAAGCGCTGGTTGAACGCCGCCTTGATGGCCTCGAACAGTTGACTGTATTTCGCCGCCTCTGCCGACCGGCCCACCGCCGCGCAGGCTTTGGCCACCAAATGGGTCGAATAAGCAAAGTAGGCCGTCGCAATCATATCCTTGGGCGTGTCCGCGCCAATCGAAAGCCAGTCGCCATAATCATTTCCCCGGTTGTCATTGCGGATATAATCCTGGCTGTTGGCATGGAGGTATTCCACCCACTTGATCATGGCCGGCAGGTGCCGTTCCAATATGCGCTTGTCACCATAGGTCTCGTAAATGGTCCACGGACAAATCACGCCCGCGTCGCCCCAGGCCGGCACCCCGCCCGACATCCCCGTATTGGGGCTGACATCCGAAAAAGATCCCTCCGCCGACTGCCCGTCATCCACATCCACCAGCCATTTGGTGAAAAAGGATGCCACGTCCGCATTATAGGTGGCCGTGCGAATGAAGACCTCGGCATCCCCCATCCAGCCCAGCCGTTCGTCCCGTTGCGGGCAGTCGGTCGGCACGCTGATGTAATTGCCCCGCTGGCCCCATTGAATATTCGATTGCAACTGGTTGATTCGCGGATCTGAGCAGCTAAAGTCGCCGGTGTGCGGATTATCCGAACCGATCACAATGCCCTGCACCGTGTTCAGGTCAGGTGGCCCGCTCAATCCCTCCAGCTCCACATAGCGGAAACCATGGAAGGTAAAGCGCGGCTGCCAGGTTTCCACCCCGTCTCCCTTGCAAATGTAGTGATCGATCGAGGGGGCTCCGCGCAGGTTTTGCGTATAAATCGTGCCGTCCGGTTTCAGCATTTCGGCGTGCCGCAGAGTGATCTTCGTACCCGCCGCGGCCGACACCGTTAAACGCACCACTCCCACCATGTTTTGGCCCAGATCAAAATCCCACACCCCCGGTTTGGTCTCCTTGACCGCCTTGGGCTTGAGCACGGCCGTTTCCCGCACCGGTTCCATCGTTTGCGCTTCCAAAGGCCGGGTGGCTTCGTCGCGCACGGTCACGGGTTGCCAGCCGCTCTCATTCAAGCCGGACTGGTCCCACCCCGCCAGTTCCAACCGCGCGTCATAATCCTCACCCAGCATGAAATCCGAGGCCAGAATCGCGCTGTCATGGGATTTCCAAGAGTCATCCGTGGCAATGGTTTGAGTGCGGCCATCCGCGCTGGTGATTTCCAACTGCGCGAGGAAGGCCGGTTGCCGGCCGAAGAACTCAAATCCGCCATTCCCAATGTGGCCGCTGTACCAGCCTTTGGCCAGCAGGGCCCCCACGGCATTGCCGCCCGGTTGCAGCAGCGCCGTCACATCATACATTTGATACCGCACCCGCTTGCGATAATCCGTCCAGTCCGGGGCCAGCACATGATCCCCCACCCGGTGGCCGTTGATGCGCACTTCGTACAGTCCCAAAGCCGAGGCCAGCAAGCGGGCCCGCACCACGGGCGATGTTAACGCAAACGCTTTGCGCAAGTACGGCAGCGGACTGGGTTTGTCCGGGATCCGCAGGGTCTGGTTCTCCTCCACATCCTTTTTAACCGTTTCCCCGTCATAGACATATTCCACATGCAGGCGTTTAACCACATTATAAGCGGGATCCGCCCCCATGTTTTTATTATTCACCAGCAGGTTCAGTTTGCCGTCCCTGATTTTACTGCTCACCTTCGCGGTCACATCCGTGGACCCGCCCGCGGTTACCGCCTGGTACGTGGCGCTCAGAATTTTAATGCCGGCCGCCGGCGCGACGGCCGGTGTGCCGGGACTGATCCACTTTGCCTGCCAGTCACCGGGCTGCAAGAGGCCCATCTGCCATGCCGCCCCCGTGCTCCAATCACTCGCCGCGCCCGTCGCATCCCAAACCCGCACCTTCCAGAAACACTGTTCCCGGGAGGTCAGCGCCTGGCCGGCATAGTCGATCTGGCTGGTCGCGGATGAGGCCACTTTGCCACTGTCCCAAAGATCCCCCGTCCCCGCCGCCAGCAGCGCTTCCGAGGAGGCCACCAGAATCTGATAGGCCGCCTGCTGCGTCTCGCGTTCCGGGGCCGCCAGTTGCCAGCTGAGCCGGGGACTGCCGGCATCAATGCCCAGCGGGTTATGGAGATATTCGCAGCGCAGGTTGTCAATCGAGACCGCCGCCGGGCACAGGCCCGCCAGCAGCAGGATCCCCAGCGTCATCATGGGTTTGATTGAATTCACGTTTGGTATTGATTTAAAATATGTCTTCACAGAAAAGTTAACCAAAAAATCCCCGGCCCGCCCCTTGGCGTATCCGCCGCGCCATGCCCGCCCGCCATCCCCTCGGTCGACACCCCGGACTCCCGAAAGCCTTTCCATGAGGGACCGCTCAAGGTAAAAAATGATTCACTTAACTTAGCGTTGGCCGGCCCCGGGTGTCGATACCCAGACCGGGTGACCCGTGCATCACCGAATTAGGGTATCAGGCTGGGATTCCGGTTTTGGGCGCGGCTGGTCACGGCTGGGACCGCCAGCCTATCCCTGCGAAATCAGGGCGCTTCCGGCGGCTTTTGGAGCGGGGATTTGGAGGCCATGTACCGCACCACTGCCTCCGTGCGTGAGCGCACATGGAGCTTGTTGAAAACGTGCTTCAAATGGGTGCAGACCGTATCAATGCTCAGCTCCAGCTTGTCCGCAATCTGCTTGTTGGAGTAACCCTGCGATAGTTGCAGCAAAATTTGCTCCTCCCGGATCGACAACTTGGCGGATTCATCCCGGACCACGGCTTTTTGCCGGAAAGACTCAATCACCCGCCGCGCAATCTGGCTGGTCATCGGCACCCCGCCCCCCAGCACATCCAGCAGCGCCGCCCGCAAATCCGCCGGCTTGGTGCGTTTGAGCAGATAACCATCCGCCCCCGCCTCCAGCGCCAAAAACACCAGTTCCTGGTCCGCCATGGCCGTCAACATCACCACCTGGGTTTGCGGCAGGAGGGCCTTGAGCCGCACGGTGGTTTCAATCCCGGACATGCGTGGCAGGAAAATATCCATCAGCACCACATCCGGCTGCTCGGCCGGTATGGCTCGTAACGCCTCCTCCCCCGTGGCACAGGTGAACACACAGGCGAAGTCGGGAAAGGAGTTGATCAGTTTGGCCCAACTCACCCGCACATCGGGCTGGTCCTCCACCAGGGCGACCTTGTACTTGGCGCGCGCGGCCGCTTCCGTGGCCCGTGCCGTCCGGGACGGCTTCGTGGCATTAACAGTTGGCTGGGTCATGGTTTTGTGCAGTGTCATGGATCTGTTGGCTTTTTAGCTCGCCGCTTTGATCGGAAAATGGTTTCTCGTCCCGCAACCAGTTCCACGGGTACCGGCGCGGGGGCGTGAGCGGCACGGAGAATTCCACCCGGCAGCCCTTGCCGGGCTGGCTGATCACCCGGCAGTTGCCGCCCAGGTCATTCACCCGCTGCGCCATGTTGCCCAATCCGTTGCGTTCCGGCTTGTGTTGTGCCATGTCAAAGCCCCGGCCGTTGTCCTGCACCGCCACCAGCAACCGCTGGCCCTGCCGCTGAATCTGGATGCTCACCTCGGTGGCCTTCGCATGTTTCACCGCGTTATTGAGCGCTTCCTTGATGGCCATCAGCAGGCTCCGGCGGAGCGGCAGGTTCAGCGGGGCCACGGACATTTCCTGGTCCACCACAAACAGGCACTGAATCTGGGCTGGCTCCAAAAAGGCCTGCGCATAATTGCAGACATACGCCGCAAAGTCACGCATGGTGTCGCGCCGGGGATTCACCGCCCAGAGAATTTCATCCATCGTCGCCAGCAACCCCCGCGCCTCTTCGCAGATCTGCACGAGTTGCAGATTGCGTTCCGAGCCCTCGGGAAAACCGTTCTGCGCCTCCTCGCCGTGCAATACCAGCATGGTCATGCGCGGACCAATGTCGTCATGAATGTCCCGGGCAATCCGCGCCCGCTCCCGTTGCAATAACCACCGTTCCCGTTGATGAAACGCCAGTTGCGTCA
This sequence comes from uncultured Verrucomicrobia subdivision 3 bacterium, assembly GCA_903875465.1. Classification (GTDB taxonomy): domain Bacteria; phylum Verrucomicrobiota; class Verrucomicrobiia; order Limisphaerales; family UBA11358; genus UBA11358. The sequence continues at coordinate 3,591 of CAIQWB010000052.1, read as the reverse complement.
TCAGGCGAAAGCTGATCAAAATCACCAGGATGCACACGCCTAACAGCGTGATCTGAAACCAGCCGGTCTGCCAGAAATGCACCTTGATTTGCTGGAGCGAGGGCATCTGGTTCACATTTTGCGGAACGGTCCACCACGGCAGGCTGCCGAACGGCGCAATGTTCGTGGCCGCCAGCCAGGTTTCCCCCGCCTTGGTCAATTGCACCCATTTGCGGGTCCCTTCCGGCACTATCCGCCAACTGTTGTCCGATTTTACTTCCATCGACCGCCCGTCGGCCAGGTTGATGTGCAAACCGAAGAGCATGCCCGCGAAGCCCGAGTCATTGTACGCATTCACCGCCAGCACATGGCGTCCCGGTCTCAGGATTTGCTTCAAATCAAAGACGAACAACTCCCGCCACTCCGCGCCCCGGCCCAGCTCCCGCCCGTCCAGAAACAGGGTGAACTCATTGTCCACCGTCATCACCAGCCGGGCTTTCACAATTGGGCTGCCTTCCGGCACCACAAACGCCTTCCATAACTGGCAGGTTTGCTGGTTGGTGGTTGTCGTGCTCCAAATCCACGAGTCCAGCCCGTTGGTCGGGCTGTCATATTCCTCCAGACTGTCCGCCGCCGCTGACGGGGGGGGCGGCGCTTCTCCACCCCGGCTCGCGGGGGCCAGCGGCACCAGGCCAAGGACCGGCCACAGCAGCACGACCGCCCATCGCGGAAATCGCCACCAAGGCCGCCCATTACCCAATCCACACAAAAATCTCAAGGGGTGCAAGCTCGGGCAACATAATCGATTTTTCCTCAACGCCAAGCTCCTTGTGTGGTGCCCGCACCCTTTGTGGTTCCGGGGCGAACCAGGTCTACCCGCCCGGTGAAGTTTCGGCCGGGGCGGGGGGCGGCAACCGTCCGGTCACCCGTTCAACTTTTTTCGATGCCGCGATTTCCTTCCCATCGGCCAACACCCGCAGCCCCCGGCCCCGCCCGTAATGCGTCCCGCTTTGATCAAATAAAATGGTGAGTTCCCGCCCATGATAGCGAATCCGGTCCAGGCAGAAATACGACCAGTCCGCCGGCACCAGCGGATGGACCTCCACCGTGTCATCCGCGCGCGGACGCAGGCCGATCAAGCCACTAATTATCAAATCGCAAAACGTCGAATGATTATAATCCTTGCCGCGCTCGGTGGGGTGGTGGTGGCGCTGCCGCAGGAGGGTCCGGGAGATCCAGTCGCCGTTGGTTGGATTTAGATTTTCGTCAATCCACGGCACCACGCGCCCATCGTCGAGGGTGCGCCGTTGGGCGACGGCATAAACTTTCAATAGTTTAAAACCATCATCCGCCGCAATCACCGCCTGCGGTCGCCCGTCACGCGGTAACGTTGCCAGACGGCGTCCGCAACCCAGAATGAATAACTCTTGGGGTCGCCGCCCCCGCCAAACCAGAACGCCCCATAATCATTGAGGTATTCCGGGTCCGCCAGCCAGCGACCCTCGTAAATATGGTGGCCGGCGGCACAACTAATGGAATAATTTTTTCCCGCCCCGTCCACCTTCGGGAGGAATTCATCCACGAGGAAGCCCGCCGGTGCCTGCTTTATGTGTTTCCGATAGGGCCACCAGCGGAAATAATAAGTCCTCGGCCACCCCTCATCGGGCCATCCAGCAGGGGGATGTTATCCTTCAGAAAATCCCACGCTCCGGCATTTGGGATGCACCCCCGGTAAAGTTCATTATCATCCTGGTTGAACTCCGCGATATAATGCTGGAAGGTTTCGGTCTTGCGCACGCGGGCAGGCTCGGACACCGCCCCCGGCGCGCCGGCTGCGAGGCCCCGCTCCAGGGAGCCCAACATCAGCACGGGCAGCACCCACCAGAGGCACCTTTGAATAGACATACGTTTGTGTCCGGCAATGAAATCGGTTTAACCCGCTGGCGCAAGTACTAATACCCTGGCTTACTGGCGCTGCCCTTTAAAATGCAAAACGCCAGTGCACCCTGCGGGCCGGCCCCCAACCGCCAGCAAGATCGTCCCGCCGGCGGTTGGGTTGCCTCCTGCTGCCCTGGTTGTGGTTAGTGTCCTGCGGCCAATGGCACACGCGCTATTTCACCCCCGACTTTTGATTCAAACCCACTGTGGGGGCGGTTTGGCGGGCCAGTTGCGCCACCGCTTTTTGCAAATTCGCCAGCTCGGTTTCCAGACGTTGATTGGCCTCCGTCAGCGCCGCTATTTTATCTTCGCCTGACCGCAGTGCCGCTGCCTGCGCTTGCACGCGCCGGTTCAATTCCTGCGTGGCCGAAACATTCAGCATGGCAATGGCATCGTAATCCACCGTGTGAAAATCCTTCACCTCGCGGCCATAAACGAATACCGACCCGGCGACCGCTGGGCATGCCGTCTGGAAGGCTCCCGGCCGCACGGCGAGGACCGGATAAAGCCCGGCCGCCTGATCGCTGATTAATTTGACCCGTTCACCCACCTTCAAATCGGTGGCCAGTTGCACCCAGCCGTCCAGCATAGTGGCTTTCCGGTAAATATCCGGCACCACATCGGTTGTGCGCTTCACCGCCTGCGGGTATGCCTGCTCCACCTGCTGGGCGATGACCTTCTTTTGTGCCCGATCCCCATGGGCCACCGTGTCCTTATACGTGTAATCGGTAACCTGAATGCCCATGAGGGCATCGAGATCCCGCGCCCCATCGGAAACACCGATGATGTTTTTGACACGGGCATCCGAGAACGCAAACACTTCAAAGCCCACGATGCAGCCCGAAGCATAGATGGAGGTATTAATGGGATCGCTGCCCGGAATTTGCGCCACCGACCCAGGGTAAAGGTATTCATAACCCTGGGCGTTCAAGCCAGTCCTGGTGCCCACGACCTCCAGCACGGCGCGGGTACCCGGGGTCGTGGTGCCGATGCCCACCGAGCCATTGGTGAAGATTTGATTTCCCGAAAAGGTATTCCCACCGGCGCGCAACGCTGCGTTCGCTGGCAAACTCGTCAGCCCGGACCCGTCCCCGCTAAAAGCACCACCCAAGGTTACCCCTGTGGCATTGTTCTTTACCACATTGCTGGGCAGGCTGGTCAGGCCAGAGCCATCCCCGCTAAAAGCACCGCTTAACGCGACCCCGGTCTGATGATTGGTCACCGCAGCGGTGGGCAGCGCTCCCAGCGGCAGGGGACCAGTCAAATTGGCCGCCACCAGATTGGTCAAACCCGCGCCATTGCCGCTAAAATTTCCGCCGAAAGCACCGCTTAACGCGACCCCGGTCTGATGGTTGGTCACTGCGGCGGTGGGCAGCGCTCCCAGCGGCAGGGGACCAGTCAAATTGGCCGCCACCAGATTGGTCAAACCCGCGCCATTGCCGTTAAAAGTGCCACCAAATGTACCGCTCAAGGTCACTCCCGTTTGATAATTGGTCACTGCGGCGGTGGGCAGCGCCCCGAGCGGGAGGGTGCCGGTTAGATTGGCCGCGCCCAAATTGGTCAAGCCCGCGCCATTGCCGGCAAAGGCAATTGCTTGGATCACCTCGGCCAGGTTTGCCACGGGGACTTGGGTCGCGAACAGCACCACCCCCAGCCCGTCGTTGCCTGCGGTGG
>CAIQWB010000051.1 GCA_903875465.1 uncultured Verrucomicrobia subdivision 3 bacterium | reverse complement strand
TTCCAACCGAGCCCCCGGCGGGTCTTTTGCCGCTGACCGGCGTTGGCTCGGTCCTTACAGCCCGCTGCGGGGATGCGCGGACCTCGCCGCCTTGGTCAGCGCCAAAATCCCTCGCCGCTGGCCCGCTTTGAATTTTAAAACTGTCTCTTAACTGATAATTACCATACGCCGTGTCTATTATGAGTGAAAGCCAAAAGTTAGCTGATTGGTTACAATTTTAGCACATATTCATGCGGCCAGCTAACTAAAGGCTCCCACCCGGTGCGGAGGAGAGCCGGTTAGATGCCCCAGCCTTCGCGGTATTGGGCCTGAATAAACGGAGCGGCTTCCGGGGCGTTGGGACAGGACATGGTAGCGGTGTCCCACTGGAGTTTTTTGCCGGCGAGCCGCATGGCCAGGTTGCCCAGGAGCACGGTTTCGGTCAGCGGCCCGGACACGTCGAAATTGGAGCTGGCAGCGGGGCCACCTTTGCAGGCGCGGATGAAATCTTGGTACGCATCATTACCCGGCACACGAGGGATGGTGGGAGTGGGGAATTTATAATCCGCCATCAAGGTGTGGGGCAGCAAATGCGGGGTTTCACTCAAGGCACCACAGACGATCTTGCCCTGGTCCCCGATGAACAGGGTGCCGTTGTCGTCCCATTCCTTACCGGCCATCTCGGGAGGCAGCGGGGGTTGCTTGCCGCCCTCATACCAATAAAGCGTGCAGGCGGGGTGGTCGCCCCGCTCGGGAAATTGATAGCGGACGATGGACCAGTAGGGGGCCATTTCCAAGGTAATGCGCGAGGCTTCCACGAGTTCCACCGAGATGGGAGCGCCGAGGGACAGGGCCCAATTGGGCGCGTCCATCACGTGACAGCCCATGTCGCCCAGGGAGCCGCAGCCGAAATCCCACCAACCCCGCCAGCTAAAGGAGTGATAGACATTGGGATGCATATGGGCGTATTTGGATTGCAGGGTGCCGGCATAGCTGGCGGCGGGCCATTGGTCCACGAAGGGGCGCATGGCGGCGGGGCCCACCCACAGGTCCCAATCGAGGGAATCCGGCACGGCATCAGTGCCACGCGGGCGGTTCAACCCTTGGTACCAATAGGGGCGGTCGGTCCAGCAATGCACTTCGCGCACGGGACCAATGACCCCGGACCAGATCATTTCACACAGTTTGCGAATGCTATTGTTGCAATGGCCTTGGTTGCCCATTTGGGTGGCCACTTTGTATTTGCGGGCGGCGAGGGTCAGGGCGCGGGCCTCGGAGATGGTGTGGGTGAGCGGTTTCTGACAGTAGACATGTTTTCCGCGCTGGATGGCCCGCATGGCGGCCGGGGCGTGCTGGTGATCCGGAATGGTGACGGTGACGGCATCGATGGACTTTTCCTTGTCCAGCATGACCCGGTAATCGCGGTATTGCCGGGCTTTGGGCCATTTTTTGGCGGCTTTGGCCAGGGCATTGGTGTCCACATCGCAGAGGGCGATAATGTTTTCGGTGGCCATGCCGGCGGAATCGACCTCGCCTTTGCCATCGCACCCGATGATACCGACGTTGAGTTTTTCATTCGGCGAGCGGTAGCGCGCGCCGGGCGAGAGACAGCCGGCCAGGGCCAAAGTACTGGCGGCCATGGCGGAGGTGTAAATAAAACGCCGGCGGGTGACGGCCGTGCCCTGGATGAGGAGCGGGGCGCCGGGTTGGGGTTGGTTCTGCGATTTCATAATCTTAAGAAGGTTTGGTTTGATGGTTGATGGTTTTAAAAATGGTCAGGGTTAGCTGCGCACCAGATCCTTGGGCCAGGCCAGCGGCACGCCGGCGCGGCGGAGTTGGGCTTGAAAATCGGCCAGCAGACCGGCGTCGCGGCGGACCTGACGGGGCGGGCATTGGCGGGCCAGGCAAAAGGCGATCAGATGGCCAGCGCTCTCGCCAACATTCCATTCGACGGGGTGGAGGCGGTAGCAGCCATTGGTGATGTGGGTGACGCCAATGTTTTTGGCGGCGGGCAGCAAATTTTCCATCCGGCGGGGCAGCAGCGCGCCCAGGGGGATTTGGAAAGGCGCGGTTTTGAGGAAGAATCCGCCGTGGGTGGCGGTGGCATGGATATCAATGGAGTAGGAGCCAATGCCCACGCTGTCGGGAAACTCCTCGGCGGGCGCCTCGGCCTGCTTGCGGCCGGTAATTTTCATGCGGGCCAGCAGGCTGACATGGTGTTCCAAGATGGTGAACTCGGCCCGGATCCGCCGGCCTTCACGAATGTAGGGATGTTTGACCAAACCATCCACGGTGCCCACCAAATCGGGCCGCAAGCACAGGCCCGGCCAGCCGGTGCCGCCCCGGGGTTGGGGGGCTTCGGTTTGCAACCAGTAGAGCAGGGACAAGCTCTGCTGGCGCGCGCTGTCAATGTGCCGTGCGGCTGCTGCCGCCGGAACATCCACCAGGGTGCCCAGGGTATAATCGTTGTGCCGCCAATTAATCAGGGAAATGTCGCCAGCATAGGATCCCGGGGTGAAATTGTCCCGGTCCACAATGCGGCGGTAGGTCCAGAACCCGGTCCGGGCGGCGGGATCAAAACCGATTTTGGCCGCCTCGGGATCGCTGAAGGTGAAGAGCGGAAAGTTGGCCCCGTGCTGGTTTTGGGGAATGAAGTCGCGCCAGAAGGCATAGTCGCGGGGGCGGTCGATCACATGGTTTTCGCCCGCCCGGTATTCCAGGGCGAAACTCATGGTAAAGGGCTGCTGGCTCTGCGGTTCGGCTTCGGGCCGCGCATGCTCTTCCTGGGTATCCCGCTGGGCCTCCGCCCCCAAACTATATTCGGTGCCGGTCAGGGGTAGCAAATCGCCCATTTCCGTGGCATCGGCAAAATAGGGGGCGCGGAGAAGGCTTTCGCGACCGGTGACCTGGTCCACCACGCGCACGGCTTTGACCCGGTCCCCGTCCACTTCGGCAGCCACCGCCTTGTGCTGCAAGAGAAGTTGCACGCGGCCACTGCCGAGGTGGGGAGCCAGCAGTTCGTAGAAGGCTGCGAGGGAAACCCGGGGCTCATGACCAAGCGCCGAAACCCAGCAATTGCCCGGATTAAAACTGGCCTTCTTCGCGGCGGCGGCCGTCAGCGGGTAGTTGCGTTTGTAATAATTGCGGATGGTCTGGCGAAATTCCAGATAACTGCGGGTTCCGCCGCAGGTTTCGATCCAGCGATTTTCATCCGGCGGCACGGCCTGCTGGGTGAACTGGCCGCCAATCCAGTCGGTCTCCTCGGTGAGAATGACCCGCACCCCGCAACGGGCGGCCGCCAAGGCGGCCGCGCAGCCGCCCACGCCACCGCCGATGATCACCAGGTCCGCCACCAGTTCCCCTGAGGTTGACGACCTGGTGGGCGCCGGGGCCGGGGCCGGGGTGTTTGTCCCGTCCGCCCGAAGTCCACTGGTTGCCCCCAGCAATAGCGGCAGTGCCAGCCCGGCCTGTTTCAGGAATGTCCGCCGTCCCGTATTGGAATTGGTTTGGGCCATGAGGTTAAGTTCGCCAGTAAATTTTCCGCCGCGTAAGGAAGCTCACCGTGACGGCCATGAGCAAGGTTATAGTCAGACCCCGCAGAAAGCCCAGCCATGGCGTGGTGGCGTGCTCGCCAGTCCAGCCCAGCAGCAGGGTCAGGGCGAGCACCGGGGTGATAAAGTTGTTGATGCCCGCGTAGGCAATCATGGGATTCTGGCCGTTATCAATGAGCAGTTGGAGCCAGCGCCGGCGCTGAAAGCGGTCAATGAGGATGGAAAAGCCAATGAGCACGCAATGGGCGAGACCCGCCGTGACAAAGTAATAACTCATGGTGGCCCGGTCCTTACGTATACCACCCTCGTAGGGTTCCAGGACGAGCCCGAGCACCAGCCAATAAGTGCCCCACCGAAACAGCAACTGGTACAAGCGCTCCGTATAAGTTACCGGCGCGCGCAAGAGCCATGCGCCGAAGCCGCATAACCCAAACGCCAGGAGCGTGGCGGGCAGCAGCCAGGGGCGGAGATAGGTTTGCTCACCCAATAAAAACACCCCGGGGGTGGTGCTCGTCAGCGTGGTGGGCACCCGGGTTTCCAAACCGGCCAGGAGCACCAGCACCAGGCCAAACATCACTCCGGTGATGGCCAGATAATGACCGGTCGACCATTTGGACCTGGCCATCGGGGCGGTTACCTGGGCGGTTCCCGTGCGAATCCAGGCGAGAATCAAATCACCGGCAATGGTGCCGGGAATCACGATGCAGAGGTATTGCAGGTAATAAAGCTGGTAGATCCACGGGGCCGGGGAAAATTTCCACAGATCGGTAACCCAGCCGCCCAAAGGCACGGGCATGTTGGACATCCGCAAGGCGAAGACAATCCCGAGGACACCCAACCGCGGCACCAAACTATGGCGCGTGAGCATCCAGATTAAGGAACCAAACACCGCCATGTTGGTCAGGACCACGATGATGATGTCCGAGCGGCGCAGCAAGAAGCCTGAGCCATCGGGGTAATGCGCAAGGCCTAAAAACAAAACCGCCCCGGCCCAACCCCCGCCGCGGATCAACCAGCGGGTGGACGGTGCCCAAGCGTCGGGCAACCGGGTCAGCACGGGAAACAATAGGAAAAAGCCGAGCAGCGCCAGCAGCCAAGTGCCCGTGGTGGGATGATTGCTCAGAGTGAACGGCCGGATGGCCTGCACATAGAGGGCGAAAAAGCCCAGCAGAAAACCGCGCTCCAGGATAAACAGCCCCAGCCGCCAGGGTGCGACTCCCTGGTCCATGCGCCGGGACAGGGCCAGGGGAAAGGCCGCACCCATGCAAAATAAAAAAAAAGGAAAGACCAAGTCCACCCAGGTAATGCCGGGCAGATGCCCCAGCCATTCATGATCCGGCGGCGGCTCTTGCGCATGGTACATCCAGGCGGGCAAGGCCAGGTGGCCAAAGGGCTCCTGGCCCGAGAGCAGCATGGCGAGGATGGCGAAGCCCCGCAAGGCATCCAGGGCATAGGCCCGGGGCGCGGTCGCTGGTGCGGTTGGCGCGGTCTTGCTCACGATGTTGCGGTTTACGGTTGACGTTCCGTGCGGAGCCGCCTCCGGACGAAGTCAGCTTACAATAACTGACCGATCGATACCTTGTTAGCCGTTGACTTCCAAGTCGCCGGGATGGTTGCGACTCAGAGACTGTTTTAAAATTCCAACCGAGCCCCCGGCGGGTCTTTTGCCGCTGGCCCGCTTTGAATTTTAAAACAGTCTCTTCGCCTGAAATCACTGTGTGCTAACTCCGGTGCAGAGATCAAGGCCATAGTGAGCACTCATGGCAAAAAATGCAAAGGCCAGGGACACAGGCCGGCCAAAGTTCCAAGTTACCATTCGGGCACCTGGGCCAAGGATCTGATTACCGGGCTGGGACGGCGGCTGGCTGGCGATAGTCGTCGCCCAGCTCGGCGGCCAGATAGGTAAAGGCGACGTAACACGCCGTGCTTTGATTAATCCGCCCGGGCAGGACTTTGTCGAGGGTGTCATCGGCGGTGTGGTGCAGATCGAAATAATCCGTGCCATCCATGGCGAGAGTCACGGCCGGCACTTGGCGTTTGGCCAGCGGCCCCACATCCGATTCGCCGTGCGAGGCGTTGTCGCCGGGCAGCACGCCCAACGGTGCCAGCACCGCGCGGATGCGCTGGAGGCTCGGCACTTCGGGATTGGTGACTCCGGTTTGGAAGCGATAGACCGGGCCCTGCCCAAAATCCGGCTCAGCCGCGATGACGTAATGGCTGAGTTCCGCCTGGTGGGCGGCGGCATAGGCATTGCCGCCGATCACGCCCGGTTCCTCCGCACCAAACAAAACAACGCGAATGGTGCACCGGGGCGGGGCGGGCAGCGCGCGGATCATTTTTGTGGCCGCCATCACAATGGCCACGCCCGCGCCATCATCAATCGCCCCGGTGCCCAGGTCCCACGAATCCAGATGCGCCCCCAGCAGCACGATTTTCTCGGGATGCTCCCGTCCTTGGATTTCGGCAATGACATTCTGACTGGTAACCGGCCCCAGATCGCGCGGCGTCAAGAGCAGCCGGATACGCACCGGCTTTCCCAAAGCCACCAGCCGCTCCAGTTGCTCCGCGTCCGGCACGGAGAGTGCCGCCGCGGGAATGCGCGGTGCGTCCGGGGCGTAATGGGTCCCCCCGGTGTGCGCCACCCGGTGGCGGTCGGTGCCCAGTGAGCGCAGGAGATACGCTGCGGCCCCGCGGCGCGCGGCTTCGCCAGGACCGGCGGTACGCATGGCGTTGAGAGTGCCATAGCCGCCGCCGTCCTGCGCCCGGACCATCGGCTGGGTGACCACCACGATTTTACCCGTGAGCGAATTCGTGGGCATGGCCAGGAGCTCCGCATACGTTTTGAAGAGGGCCACTTCCGCTTCCAGGCCCGGCGGTGGCGTGGCGACACTCCCGCCCAGCGCCGTGACCACGAGCGGTTGCGGGGAAGGACTGGTTATGCTGGCTTGCTCAAGGCCGCGCGCCCAACCATTGGTGAGGGTAAACGGCTCACTCCATACCTTGTCGAACCCGGCGGTTTCAAAGCGTGCCCGGGCCCAAGCGGCGGCGCGCTGTTCGGCGGCCGTGCCGGCGAGGCGCGGGCCGACTTCCGTGGTGAGGCTGGTCAGAATCTCCAGCGCGCCGGAATTCGTCAGTGCGCTTTGTGCCAGCGCGGCGGCCGTTTGGTCGGGTGTAGCGGCGGCAAGGGCCGTATTCACGCAACCCAGGGTCAAAATCAGGGCGGCTCCGGTGCCCGACGTCTGGCGGCGAACCCATTCGCAGAATGTCAACATGCCCGATGCTAACCCATGGCCGGTCCAGTTATCAACCCCCCCGGCTTATGAAGTGAAATGAGGCGCCAAATTCAACCGGGCGCCAGTGGCAGTGCGGATCGAGTATTGGCAAATGTTCAAATAATCCAAAAGCAAAACACCCGCGGACCAGACCAGTCCGCGGGTGTTCCCCGATTCCTCCGCCGGATTAATTCAGCGTGATGTCGATCTGCTTCGGCTTGGCTTCCTCACTCTTGGGGAGGGTCACTGTGAGCACGCCGTCCTTGTAACCGGCCGTGACCTGGTTGGCCGCCACCGTTTCCGGCAGGTTGACGGTCCGTTGGAACCGGCCGTAAAACCGTTCGGAATGATAGACTTCGGCCGTTTCCGGCTTGGTTTCATTTTTGCGTTCCCCGGTGATGGTCAGGGTGCCGGCTTCCAGGGAGAGTTTGACGTCCTCCTTGTTCACGCCGGGCAGTTCCACTTTCACCACGTAGTCATCCTTCTGCTCGTAGACTTCCAAAGCGGGCACCCAGGGGACGGCCGCGCCGCCCGCTGCGAGCGGCAGGCTGAACAAGCGTTCGATTTCATCGTGGAAGTTGGAGAGCCGGTTCAGACCGGACCAGGCATTCAAGGGGGAACGTTGCAATTTAATTAGGTTCATAGGTTTTATATTGGGTTATTGGTTAACAGTTATATTGGATTCAGTGTTATTAAGGTCATTCGCGACAAATCCTTTATAGCTGGCAGCGTGCCAACCCAAATTTGTGGGGAAAAACCCTAAAAACTGCCATTTTGCAGGGGTTGGCCGGGGAAAACTGCGCCAAAACTGTGCCAAATCCGGACAATGTGAGCCACCAGCAATGTGCCAACTGTGCCATAAATACCCACTTTGGCCGGCCCATAAAAAAAGCCCCAGACGAAATTCGTCCGGGGCTGGTGAAGTTGATAACGCAGCTTAGTCGAAGGCGTGTCCGGCGCAGCAGAGCACGTTTTTGACTTTATGGCGCACGAGGTCCTTGACGCCCTGGCGGGCCGGTCCGAGATACTTGCGCGGATCAAATTCGCCGGGCTTTTCCGAGAACACTTTACGGATGGCGGCGGTCATGGCCATGCGCAGGTCGGTGTCGATGTTCACCTTGGTGCAACCCACGCGGCGGGCGACTTCGATGTCGGCTTCCGGAACGCCCTGGGCGTCGGGCATCTTGCCGCCGTACTGGTTGATTTCCGTGACCAGGTAGGCCGGCACACTGGAGGCACCGTGCAACACGAGGGGATAATCGCCCAGGTTGGCTTCGAGCAACGCTTTTTTGATGGCTTTCAAGCGTTCCAAGTCCAGGTGCTGTTCGCCCTTGAACTTGTAGGCACCGTGGGAATTGCCGATGGCAATCGCCAGGGAATCGCAGCCGGATTGCTTCACGAATTCCACGGCTTCCTCGGGGTTGGTGTAGTGGCCGCTCATGGAGTGGGAGCCGCCTTCTTCGCCGTCGTCAAACTGCGCGCCGACCAAATGGCCAAGCTCGGATTCCACGGAGCAATTATATTTGTGGGCGTATTCCACGACTTTTTTCGTGATCTCGATGTTCTTTTCGAACGGTTCGTGGGAGGCGTCAATCATGACGCTGGTGAAGCCTTCATCGATGCATTCCTTGCACAGTTCAAAGGTGTCACCATGGTCCAGGTGAACGGCGATCGGCACGGTGGAGAGGCTGACGGCGGCCTCGATCAATTTCTTGAGATAGATGGGGTTGGCATATTGGCGCGCGCCCTTGGAGATTTGCAGCATCAGCGGCGCCTTCTCCTCCTCACAGGCTTCCACGATGGCCTGAATGAGTTCCATGTTGTTTACGTTGAATGCGCCGAGCGCATATTTACCCTTCAACGCCTTTGCGAACAGGTCCTTTGTATGTGTTAATGGCATAATGTTCTAAATTTAAATTTTCCGCAAATCCTTACCAGTGTCCCAACTAGCGGGCATTATAGGTGGCTGGCGGTGAAAGGAAATAAAAAATAAATGCCCAATGCTGCGCATAAATTGCTTTCCATTACGGCCGCTTTCCGCGAAAACCGTCTTATGCACGTGCGTTTCCTCCTGGGCCCCGCCGGCAGCGGCAAGACCTGGCGCTGTCTGGCGGAGGTGCGCGCGGCCCTGGCGGACCAACCGGAGGGCGAACCGCTCATCCTGCTGGCGCCCAAGCAAGCCACTTTCCAACTGGAGCGCCAGTTGCTCGCCGCCGGGCCGCCCGGCGGGTTTGCCCGCCTGCAGATTCTCTCGTTTGAACGCCTCGCCCGCTTTGTATTGGAACAGGCCGCCGTGGTGCCTCCGCAGTCGTTGAGTGAGGAGGGCCGGGTCATGGTGCTGCGCGCCCTGCTCATGCGGCATGCTGATGAACTGCAATTATTCCGCCGCAGCGCCCGCCGGGCGGGGTTTGCCCGCCAGCTCAGCCAGTTGCTGGCGGAATTCCAACAGCACCAGGTTGGCCCCGCCACCCTGCGCGACTGGTCCGGGCGGGCCGATGTTCCCAGCGAACTGAAAGCCAAGCTGGGCGACCTGGCCGTGCTGCTCGCCGCCTACCGGGACTGGTTGCAGGCGCATGACCTGCAGGATGGCAGCCATTTGCTCGATCTCGCCGCCGCCCGCCTGAACCCACGGGCGAAAAACCCCCTTCAGCTCGTCATCGGCCGGTTGTGGCTGGATGGTTTTGCGGAGATGACGCCCCAGGAACTCGATTTGCTTCTGGGCATCCTGCCCCATTGCCGGGAAGCCACGCTGGCGTTCTGCCTGGATGCCCCGGGCGCGGAGGCGGCCGGCAGTGGCGGTTCCTGGCTCTCCATCTGGTCCGCCGTGGGCCGGCTCTACCAGCAATGCCGGGAACGGGCCAGCCGGCTGCCGGATACGGAGGTCACCATCGAAGTGCTGGACCGGGACGCCGGCCACACCCGTTTCGCGGCCCGCCCCGCCCTGCGCCAACTGGAAGCCGCCTGGGCGCGGAATTTCCCACCGGCGGCCCCCGGGCAGACGGAGCCGCCGGCGGGTATCCGGCTGGTCCTGTGCCCGGATGCCGAGGCCGAGGCCACGCACGCCGCCCGGGCCATTCTCCAGCACGTGCGCGCCGGCGGGCGCTACCGGGACTGCGCGGTGATCGTCCGCCAGCTGGCGGGCTACCATAAAGCCCTGGCCCGCAGCTTTCGCCGGCATGCCATTCCCTTTTTCCTGGACCAGCGCGAATCCATCGCGCATCACCCGCTGGCGGAATTGACGCGCAGCGCCCTGCGCACGGTGGCCTTTGACTGGCCGCACGAAGACTGGTTCAGCGCCTTGAAGGCGGGCTTTTCCCCCGTGGCGGAAACCCAGATCGACCGCCTGGAAAATGAATCCCTCGCCCGCGGCTGGCGCGGAAAGAAATGGCGGGAACCCATCCAGATCAGCGAGCAACCGGCCCTGGCCGAGTGGGCGGAATCCCTGCGCCAGGTCATCTGGCCGCCCTTCGCCCGCCTGGCCCGGCAGCTCACCGTGAACCAGTCCCGGCCCACGGGCACGCAACTGGCCGCCGCCATGCGCCAGCTCTGGCGCGCCTTGCAAGTTCAAGACACGCTGGAACATTGGAGCACTGCGGCCGTCAGCGAAGCCGCCATGCACCGCACCGTGCTGGAGCAGATGAATGCCTGGCTGGACAACGTGGCCCTCGCTTTCGCCGGCGAGCCGGTGGCCTTGCGCGACTGGCTCCCGATTCTGGATGCCGGCCTCGCCGGCCTTACCATCGGGGTAATCCCCCCGGCGCTGGACCAGGTGCTCGTCGGGGCCATTGACCGCGCGCGCAACCCCGAGCTCAAGCTCACCGTGGTCCTGGGCCTGAATGAGGGCGTCTTCCCGGCCACGCCCGCGCCGCCGACCATCCTGACCGAGGCGGACCGGGCGGAATTAAGCGAGCGCTCCTGCCTGCTGGGGCCGGACCTCCGCGAACGCCTGGCCCGGGAACGTTTTTATGGCTACATCGCCTGCACCCGCTCCAGCGAACAATTACTGCTGGCCTGTTCCCGGCACGATGTCACCGGCCAGGCGCTCAATCCCTCGCCCTTTATCGGGCAGGTGCAACGCCAGTTTCCCGCGCTCGTGGCCGAAGTCTTCACGCCCGAAGCCAGCTGGTCCCAGGCGGAAACCGCCGGGGAACTGGCCCCGGCCCTGCTTGGGGCCTGGGAACGCGACCCCGCACCTACCGCCGGTGGTCCCGGCTGGTCCGACCTGCTCGCCATACCGGAGTTGGGCGATTGGGTTCGCCGCCTCAAGGCTTTGCGGGAGCCCGAGCCCACCGAAGCGCTGGCCCCGGCCCTGGCGCGGCGTTTGTACGGGCCCACCCTGCGCTCCTCCGTGAGCCGGCTGGAGGAATTTGCCGCCTGCCCCTTCCGCTACTTTGTGCGGTCCGGCCTCCAGGCGAACGAACGCAAACTCTTTGAACTGGATGCCCGGGAACGCGGCAATTTCCAGCATGACATTCTCAAAATCTTCCATGAGCGGCTGGAGTCGGCGCACCAGCGCTGGCGCGAGCTCACGCCTTTGGCGGCGCGCGAACAGATCGCGGCCATCGCCCAGGAACTCATGCCGGAGTATCGCGACGGCCTCTTTCGCGAATCCGCCAAAACGCGGTTTGCCGCCCGGGCCATGACCGGGGCGTTGCAGGATTTCGTGGAGGTCGTCGTCACGTGGCTACGCCGGCAAAACGAGTTTGATCCCACCCTGGCCGAGGTGGCCTTCGACAGCAAACCCGGTTCCCGACTGCCGGCGTGGGACCTCCCGCTGGGACCCGACCTTCCCGGCCTCAAACTCTCGCTCCACGGCCGCATTGACCGCGTGGATATCTGGCGCGACCCCGCCGGCGAAACCGCCCTGGCCGTGATCATTGATTACAAATCCGGCGGCAAAAAGCTCGACCCGCTGTTGGTGGCCAATGGCGTGCAGCTCCAATTGCTCGCCTACCTGAATGTGCTGCGCCACTGGCCCAAACCCGATTTGTGGCCCGGCTTGCGCCGGATCGAACCCGCCGGCGTCTTTTATGTCAACCTGCGCGGCGCCTTTGATTCCGGGGGCAGCCGGTCGGAAGTGCTGGAAGGCGCGGCCCAGGACCGGCAACTGGCCTACCGGCATAATGGGAAATTTGACGCCGCCCGCCTGCCCCAACTCGACCGCCTGGGTGCGGCCGATCAGTTTAACTACCGGCGCAACAAGGACGGCAGTCTGCGCCAGGGTTCCACCGAGGCCCTGACGGGCGCGGAGTTATTGGGTTTGCTCGAGGGCGTGGAAACGCAGCTCATCGCCATGGGCCGCCGGATCTATGGCGGGGCGGCGGCGGTGGACCCGTATCGCAAAGGCACCACCACTCCCTGCGATTACTGCGATTACGCCTCAGTCTGCCGCATTGATCCCTGGACCCACCAGTATCGACGGCTCCGCGCGCCGGCGGAATGAACAGCGAACTCGTTGGATCTAGGTCAGGCGAGGGTGGCCCACGCAGCGGACGAAGGGCACGCATCAAACCGCGTTGCCAGGTTCCACGGGCAGGAGCAGGCCAAAAAGGCCATCGGCAGGCAAGGCGGTTGGAGCGAACCGGGCCATTCCATCCGCGCCCATTTCTAACATTGATAAGGTTTGATTCGCTTTAACCTGAGCTTGGGTCCCGACGGCTGGGGCGGGCTTATGGGCGACGATCCAGCGCCAAATCATGCGCTTGGGATGAGCCGGAGGGGAAAGATGTCCGAGAGCCAAAGTGCCAACCGAACGCCGTGACCAGGCAGTTATTTAGAGCGCCGGGTTAACAATTCAACCCGAACTCCGAAATTAAAACGGCCGGTCTGCATCCATCGCTTGGGCATAAACGCTTTGGAACATTGGCTTCCCAAGCCGCTGCCAATCAGTAGCCCAGTTAAGGGTGTGCGCTGCGCGCAGAGGCAGTCTCACCAGACCACTGCGGGTATGCCGGCGATTTTTCCAAAGTGTTTCTGCTCCAACATCTTGACGCATCCCAGCCATTTTACTTTCGGAGTTCGGGTTCAAGCCTCAAGGGGTGAGGAAAAGCCCCCAGTCACGCCAGGCGCAATGAACGGTAGTGAGCATCCCGGTGACGGCGAGGCCGTAAGGCTGGGGCCGAAACCGGGCCATTATCAAAATGAACGGCAACGAGACGAGCCACACGACCGGAAAGAGCAGGAACCACCAGAGGAGGCTCAGCAGGCACTCAACGATGAATCCCAAAACCAGCTCCATGAGTGAGGTTAGCATCGGCCATTTCGAGGGAGGCCAGGTGGCCAGACGAAAAAGCGGAACCATCGCTGGCTCCTGATGTGAACCGCGCGAGCGGACGGGACAGCGGTTTGCCCGGGCAATTGGTTCAGCGATAAAAGTGTCATATTTAATCAAGCCTGTTTTTTTGCCTTCCGACAAGCGTGGCACTCAACTGCTCGCGCGCCAAGGTGGCCCTTGGCCACTTCATAATACCATTGCTGGTCTTTGGCCCGCCAAATCTCGCGCTGGCCGCATAGGCGACAAGTGAATGGCTGGTCGAGATAAAATTCGGGGAGGCTGCCGTACGTATTGATGTGTGCCAGTTTGCGGTGGTCGGCGGGGACCGCCGAAGGATGATGCCGCTGCTGAAAGGGCGTGAGACTCAAAATGCGCTCCGCGGCCAGCCACTCGCTGGCGGTCGGATTACGGCCGGTTGGTTCTGATGACTGTTTGGATGGCATCCTGTCAACTTCCGCCGAGCCAATAGCCGACAATTGCCCCCACAGAACCGTAAGCCCACTTTTTATCATTGGCATCGTAATTTTTCCACAAAATGACAAATAAGGCGGCGGCCAGAACGGAGAGACTTACCACGACCCGCATCATGACTTTGGCATCCACGCCGGAGGGCGCGGCCGACAGGGCAATGGCCGTTGGGTCAGGAAGGGAGTTGGTAGCTGGGATCGACGGATTTGCGGGATGAGGTTCGGGGTTGACCGCCAGACTGGGCGTGAAGTGCGGCCAATAGGTGGCCAGGCCAAGCAGGCATAATGTGGCAATAAACGATATTAACGGAATTTTTGATTTGCTCATTTAATGATCGGGTGGGCTTGCTTCGAAAAATGGACACGTGGGTGGACCGGACAGGGATGGGACCCAGCCCCCGGGTCAGGCAAGGCGTCGCTTAAAATATTTGGATAATAACAGGACGGCATAAAGAACAGCACCCGACCAAAACACCATCGCCCCAATCGTAACCACCCAAAACAAGAAATCAAACGCCCGCTCGAAAGGAGTGTCGGGCTGGTAGGGAGGCAAATCACTATCGCCGAAATTAAGGACTCCATACTCAAGAAACAGAATAACGAGGCCCAAAAGGGAAAGCAACACGGCAACCAGAACGGAGGCCCAAAACCGGGCGGGCGGTGTCCAATCACGCGCACATTTAGCCAGGGCAGCCAGCCAGCCAAGATCGGCCGCCAGTATTAAAACGAGGCCGGCACGGGCACACCATTCCTTGTAAGCCGACGGATGCTTAAAGTCCGGATTGCCGACCAGCCAACACACAAATCCCAGTACCAGTAAGCCAAGCGCGCTGGCGATGAGGAGCCAGAATGGACGCGGGCATGGGAGAACGGGCCGCATGGCTTACCAGAGATTCGATCGCTGCGGGCGCTTGAGCAATTGCACCATGCGGCGATGATGTTTCAGACTTTCAAGATTGTCCATCCAGTTTGATGCCGGCCAGCCGAGTAAGGTTTAACCCGAACTCCGAAATTAAAATGGCCGGTCGGCATCCATCGCTTGGGCATAAACGCTTGGGAACATTGGCTTCCCAAGCCGCTGCCAAGCAGTTGCCCATTTAAGGATGCGCGCTGCGCGCCGAGGCAGTCTCACCAGACCACTGCGGGCAGGCCGGCGATTTTTCCAAAGTGTTTCTGCGCCAAAAGCTTGACACATCCCAGCCATTTTAATTTCGGAGTTCGGGTTTAAAAACCATGGAGCTCCAGTGCCTAAAATGGCGAAAAACGCCACTTTCCAGGATCCGCTGGCGGAAGTTGCCCCTGTTTGCCGACTTCAGACAAATAGGGGCAAGGAATCTAGCGACCGGGGCGGTGGCGGAAGGATGCAGGGCGCATTTTCAGTCGGGGGGGATGGATTTTGGCCGGGAACCCGGGGCAGCCGCAATCCGGGTCCCAAAATGGTTTGCGAGCATTTTTTGGGCGGGCGGAAGGTGTGAAATGGGCAAGCAAGGTTGGATAAAGGATGTTTGACCTTGGGTACCCCATAGCCTAGAATCGTTGTTCCTTTTACAATATGAAAATTGTCGTTTGTGATCCTATTTCCCCCAAGGGAATCGCGCTGCTCCAGCAACGCCCGGAATTTGAAGTGGTGGTGCTGCCCAAGCGGCTCACTGAGGCGGAATTGTTGCCGGTGGTGGCGGATGCCGTCGCCCTGGTGGTCCGTTCAGAAACCAAGGTGACGCGCAGAGTCATCGAAGCCGCGCCCAAATTGCGCGTGGTGGGTCGTGCCGGGGTGGGGGTGGACAATGTGGATATCGAGGCCGCCACACAGCACGGCACGGTGGTCATGAACACGCCGGGTGGGAACACCATTACGACGGCGGAATTGAGTTTTGCCATGCTGCTCTCCCTGGCGCGCAAGGTGCCGCAGGCATACGCCACGATGGTGGCGGGCAAGTGGGATCGCAAGGCGTTCCAAGGGGTGGAACTGGCTGGCAAGACGCTGGGGGTTTTGGGCATGGGCCGGATTGGCACGGAAGTGGCCAAGCGGGCGATTGCCTTTGGCATGCATGTGGTGGCGTATGATCCCTATTTGACCGAGGAACGTGCGCGGGCCATTGGGGCCGGATTTGCGGACAGCCTGGATGAAGTGTACCGGGTGGCGGATTTTATCACGGTGCACATGCCGGTGACGAATGAAACCCGCGAAATGCTTAATGCCGCGGCGTTTGCCAAGATGAAGCCGGGCGTGCGGATTGTGAATTGTGCGCGCGGCGAGATTATTGCCGAGGCGGATTTGATTGCGGCGCTGGAGTCCGGCAAGGTGGCCGGGGCGGGGTTGGATGTGTTTGCCGTGGAACCGCTGCCGGCGGATCATCCGTACCGCAAGCAGCCGAATTTGATTTTGACCCCGCATCTCGGGGCCAGCACGGAGGAAGCCCAGGAAAAATGCGGCATCGAAGTGGCGGAAGTCATTGCCGGGTACCTGCTGACCGGGGAAGTCCGCAACGGGGTGAATCTCCCTTATCTGGATGCCCGGACCTATGAACAGGTGAAGCCTTACCTGCCGCTGGGTGAATCCCTGGGCAAATTGCTGGGCCAGCTCGCGCCCGTCGGGGCGGATCGGATTTACATTTCCTATGGCGGTAATGCCCGCCAATTGCCCAATGTGGACCCCGTCACCCGTTCCATCCTGCGCGGGTTCCTGGCGGCCAGCGACTTGAAGGACGTGAACAACGTCAACGTGCGCGCGGCGGCCGCGAGCATTGGGTTGACGGTGGAAGAAAAGAAATCGGACGAACCAGTCACCTTCAATGAATGGGTGCATGTGCAGATTTTCAAAGGCGGCACCAAGCTGGTGTCGGCGGGCGGCACGTTCTTTGGGTCGCCGAACAATCCCCGGATTGTGCGCCTGTACAGTTCGCCGGTGGAAATTCCGATCACGGGCACGTTATTGCTCCTGAACAACAAAGACCGCCCCGGGATTGTCGGTTATCTCGGCAGCCTGCTGAGCAAGCATCAGATCAACATCGCCAGCATGAGTTTGGGGCGCGACACCGCCGGGGGCAGTGCCCTGACCGTGCTGAGCCTGGACAGCGCGCCTTCGGCGGCGGTGCTGGCGGAGATTCAGCAGGACAAGGATATCAGCAACGTCAAAGTCGTAAAATTGTAAAAAATATCATAAAAATGTGGGAAATTGTGAACGATTTCCCGCCCAATCAGCTCCAACCCTCTCAATAATGAATAAAATTACGCGTCAATTGCTCAGCGCCGCCCTGGCCGGAATGGTTTTGGGAACCGCGGCCAGCCAGGCCAACACTGCCACGCCGGCCGGAATCACCAATGGCAACCCGGCGGATGCCATGACGGCGTTGTTTGGCGACCCGGTGGTGGCCAAGGGCAAGGGTTTTGAGATCAAGCGGAGTGCGCTGGATCAAATTGTGGTGGGGGCGAAAGGGCAGGCGGCGGCGGCGGGCCAGCAATTGCCGTCCGATTTTGAGGCGCGGGCATTGAACCAGTTGATTACCATCCAGTTACTGTTGCAAAAGGCGACCGACGCGGACAAAGCGGCCGGGCAAAAGGACGCGGATTTGCAGTACACGAACATTCTCAAGCATTTTGGCTCGGAAGAGGCGTTTACGCGCCAATTGAAGGCCGTGGGGATGACGATGGCGGATTTGCGCACGAAGGCCTTTCAGGAATCGGTGGCCAAGGCGGCGTTGCAACGGGAATTGAGTGTGGTGGTGACGGATGCCGACGTGCAGAAGCTCTACAACGACCGGCCGGCGGATTTTGAGGAGGGGGAAAAGGCGCATGTGCGGCATTTGCTGCTGATGACGATGGATCCGACCACGCAGGCGCCCCTCTCGGCTGAGCAGGTGACCGCCAAGCGCCAGCAAGTCGACACGCTGCTCAAGCGGGCGCGCTCCGGCGAGGATTTTGCCGCGCTGGCCAAGCAATATACGGAAGACACCGGTTCCAAGGAAACGGGCGGGGAATACACCTTTGGCCGTGGCCAGATGGTCCCGGAATTTGAGGCGGCGGCCTTCGCGATGACCAACAATCAGATTAGCGATGTGGTCATCACCAAGTACGGTTTTCACATTATCAAGCTGCTGGACAAGGTGCCGGCGAAGAAAGTGGAGCTGGCCACAGTGAGTGATGACATCCGGAAGTATTTGATCCAGCAGAAGGTGAGCAAGCTGGCCCCGGATTACATTACGAAATTGAAAGCGAGCTCGGGCCTGGTCATTGAGGACGCGGATCTGAAGGCGAAATTGGACGCGGCGGAAGCGGCGGCGGCGGCGGCAGCGGCGGCGGGCACCACCGGCGCGGCGGCTGAGCCCGCGCCGGCACCGGCGGGTGCCTCCAAGCCGTGACGTGATGCGGGCTTGCCAGTCCGCACCGGGCAGGGCATGTTTACAGGGTTATGAAAAGTAAAATTGGAATTATTGTCCTGGCGCTGGTGGCCTTGGGGCTGGCGGTGGGCCTGGTCGCGACGCGCAAGCAGGCGGAAGAGCGGCAAAACCATGATGCCAGCACCATTCTGGACTTTTCCAATCAATGGTCCAAAGCGAGCTTGGATGTGAATGAGTTACAGCAGGTCAACCTGACCCTCAATCGTGATCTGGCGACCAATCGCGTGGTGCTGGCGGAACTCTCGAACACGCTGACGGAGGTTTCGGTGACGGTGACCAACACAAAGCTGGCGCTGGTTTCCGCCCAGGACCAAATCACCAATGATGCGGCGCGCATCAATGATTTGCAGGCCCAGAACAAGGAATTGGATGACCGGGCCAAGCGCATGAGCGACCAGGCGCTGGAATTGACGAACACGATTATCGCGCTGAATCAGCAAATCAGCGAGACCGTGAAGTTGCTGGGGGCGAGCAAGGCGGACAATGCCTTTCTGGAAAAGCAATTGCAGCAGTTGATGGCGGCCAAGGCGGAGTTGGAACACAACTTCAACACTTTGGCGGTGGTGCGGGATCAAGTGAGCAAGCTCAAGGCGGAATTGGTGCTCGCGCGCCGCTTGCAATGGATCAAGGAAGGCACGGATACGCCCATGAAAGGCGCGCAATTAATGATGCAGGCACGCGATGGGATGGGAAATCATGCCGGCAGATCGGGAACCAATTTTGGGCTGACTGTCGAAGTCGGTTCGGATCACACGGTAAAGGTTATTCCCCCCGGAACGACCAATAGTCCCGCCACCAATAGTGCGACCACGAACGCCCCGGCGCGTTGAGCGCGCGGGCGGCTAGTCGGTCCATTTCAGTTAGCAATGTCTTATGCCTACCTACGGTTATAAATGCGCCAAGTGCGATCACGAGTTTGAAATCCGCCAGTCAATGTCCGACGCGGCCCTGACGGTTTGCCCGAAGGAATTATGCGGTCAAAAAAAGTGGGGCCGCGGCAAGGTGAAGCGCCAGATTAGCACCGGTGGTGGTCTGTTGTTCAAGGGGAGCGGGTTTTATATCACCGATTACCGGAGCGAGAAATATAAAGAGTCGGCCAAGAAGGATACCACGGCGGCGACAACGCCCGCGAGCACCCCGGCCACGCCCGCAGCCGCCCCTGCCAGCACCCCCGCAGCGGCTCCAGCGGCAACCCCAGCCAAGCCGGCCAAAGCAGCGAAGAAGTGAGGTTTAGGCGGAATTGAGCAATCCCGGTTCAGACCTCAGCCTGGCACTGAATTTCGAAGGCAAGTGATGGCCCAATAAGACCCACCCAACGGTGGGGTAATTG
Organism: uncultured Verrucomicrobia subdivision 3 bacterium; assembly: GCA_903875465.1. GTDB lineage: Bacteria > Verrucomicrobiota > Verrucomicrobiia > Limisphaerales > UBA11358 > UBA11358. Next base: position 32,698 of record CAIQWB010000051.1, on the reverse strand, counting down.
ATGCGGGGCACGTTTTATCCCACCCGGGCAGGGCGCCATTCAGATATGATGGCCGGATTCCCCGGCCAGACCCATCCCCGAACCGGCTGAAGGCTGGGGGGCCGTCCGGTGAGGTGCAGGCCGTTGATTTCCGGGCTGACCCGCATGCCGTAGCCACCAGATTACAAGGGTGTTAGTGGGGGCCGGGCTGAGGGGGTTCGTCGGGGCTGGCTTTGGGGAATACTAGCGGTCTGGTGCAATCGACGGCGATGACGCTGGCGATGGGGTCGGGGGCGGTGGCGGGCAGGGTGATTTGCCAGCCATCCGGGGTAGGCATCGCGGGCAGTTTTTTTCCAGAGGCCAGCCAGCGCACACGGATGGAGGAATTGATTATCGGCAGCAGGAGTTTACCCTCCGCCGGCCAGGGGAAGACATGCAAATAGAGTTGCCCCGGCTGCTGGGTAACGCGGCCCCAGGCAAATGGCTTTGGGAAGGGGCTGGCCTGGGTGCCGTAGATCGAATCGCCGTTCACTTTGAGCCATTGGCCGATGACTTGAAGCCGCTCCAGCTCGGGAGCGGGAATGACTCCTTCGCCGGTCGGGCCGACATTTAGAATATAGTTACCCCCTTTGCTGGCGATATCGATGAGATTATGGAGGAGAGTGGCGGCCGATTTGAAATGAGTGTCCTGCTGTTTGTAGCCCCAGGTGGCGTTCATGGTGCCGGCGGTTTCCCAAGGCTGGTGGTTTTGGCCGGTGGGAATTTCGTTGTCGCCCTCGGACTGGTAGTCGCTCGGGCAGGGGCCGATGCGGCTGTTGAAGATAATCCGGGGATTGATGGCATGAATCAGGTCGGCGAATTGCTGGGCGCGGGCGGGTGTCAAGGCCGGGGTTTTGCCGGCCTGGTCGAACCACACAAAACTAATTTGCGGGTGGGTGAGCAGGAGTTCGCGGAGCTGGGGGAGGGAGACTTCGTTGATATACTTGTCCAAATCCCGGCCGGGGGCGTGTTTGATGTCGGTGGCGGAGGCGCCGGGGTGCCGCCAGTCCGGCCGGAGCGCATGGGGATCCTGCCAGTCATAGACGTGGTTCCAATAAACGCCAAACTTCAGGTTGTGGCGGGCGCAGGCATCGCCCAGTTCCTGGACGGGGTCGTGCGGCCAGGCGGTGGCATCGCGGAGGTTGTAAGGCGTCAGGCGGGAAGGGTACATCAAAAAGCCATCATGGAATTTGGCGGTGATGAGCAGGTACTTCATGCCCGCCGAGGCAGCCGCGGTGACCCAGGCCTCGGCATCAAACTGGCGGGGGTTCCAGGTTTGGGCCAGGGCCGCGTAATCGGCGTGGGGAATATCCAGGGCCCATTCAATCCATTCCCCGTAAGGATGGTTTTCCGTGAGGCCGTGCCAACTGCCGGCGGGCACGGAGTAAAGTCCCCAGGTGATGAACATGCCAAATTTGGCATTTTTAAACCAAGCCAGTTTGTCCGCCTCGGTGGCAGTAATGACGGGAGTGGCGGGCGGGCGGGCCGCCGGCTCGCCGGGGGACGGCAGGGCGACGAACCAGAATGAGGTTATGATTACAAACAGGCGCAGGCGCATAACAAAGTTGCGGACGGCCCTTAAGTTGCATCGCGAGCCGGGCAGCGTCAATCTGAACTTGCAAGCACCAGGCCGTTCCATGAATGTATACCTTAAAGAACAGGCGGCAAGCCCCCGTCCATCCAGGGGCATACAACCTCCCGGGAAATTGGCCCGGTAAAGTTCGGTGAGGTTAAGGCGCTGGCATGCCCGCCGATGGACCGGGAAAAATCAGCGAGCGGTAATGGCCGGTAATGGCCGGCTGATTTCACCTGCCCGGCCCGGTTTTCCAAAACAGTTCGATTTCGGGGGCCAGCCTTTCGATCTGCGGCAGGTCCAGCATGGGGGCCATCCGGGGAGGTCCCCCGAAATACATGAAGTCATGATTGGTTCGGTTGAAAGGCGACCAGGCCGGCAGGCCCGGTCCGTTGGGATTGCCGGTCCGGGCAAAATTGACCCAATAGCGGCTCATCCGTCCGGCCAATTCGGCAGCTTCGCGATTTGGCCATTTGAGGTTGTCAAACACATAACCCAGCTCGGCGGCATGCATCGCTCCATCCGGCTGCCAAAACGAGGAGTGTTGATCAAAGAGGTAAACGAACGCGGCATTCGTGGTGAGTTCGGTCTGGAGGCTGGCCCACTGCCAAACCGGCCAGGCAAAAGCGACATCGCGGAAGGCGGCTTTGGCGGAATGGGTTGCCTCCGGCTGGTTCGCGTGCGGGTAAAGGGCCAGGACTTTGCCGGCGTTTTCGCCGAAGGCCTGGCGAACGCCATTGGTGAAGTCCGCCGGGGTCTTGCGGCCCCACACGAATAATCCGCCATCATCGGAATTGAAGCCGAGGAGGATGGGCGTGGAATTCGCCTGGCCAGCCTTCAGGCATTGATACGGGTCAGGGGCAAATAATTCCTCATCAACCGTCACGGTGGCAAAGAAACTGGCGTTGAGAATATCCCGGGCGGGCAGCGCCCGCGCCGCGGCCAGGTCTTTGACTTTCAGTTTCGCGAAAAAGGCCACGCCTTCCGGTTCGGCGGCCGCCAATTTCTTCTGCGGGGCCAGCGCACCGCTTTCGGCAATGACGCGCTGGAACAGGCCTCTGGCCTGGGGGGAAGTGACGAGCAAACCCACGGACAGGCCGCCCGCCGATTCGCCAAAGAGGGTCACCTGCCCGGGATCGCCGCCAAAGCTGGCGATGTTGTCGTGCACCCATTGCAGGCCGGCAATTTGGTCGCGGATGCCAAAGTTTCCCGGGGCACCCGCCTGGGTCAGTTCGGGATGCACGAGGAAACCAAAAACTCCCAGCCGATAGGCCACCGAAACCACGACCACCCCTTGTTCGGCCAGATGTGTGCCGTCGTAAAGGGGCTGGGCGGTGGACCCAAAGTTGAAGGCTCCGCCGTAAAGCCAAACCATTACCGGGAGCTTTTGGGTCGCGTTGGTGGCGGGGGTCCAGACATTCAGATACAGGCAGTCCTCGCTGAAGTGCCAGGGCACGCCCAGCAGAGTCGCGACCAGCCGGCTTTGCAGGGGGGCGGGGGCAAACTGGGTGGCCGGCCGCACCCCCGTCCACGGTGGCACCGGCTGGGGCGGCCGCCAGCGGAGCGGGCCAACCGGCGGCGCGGCAAAGGGGATGCCCTTGTAACTGGTAATGGCGCCGTTTCGTTCGCCGGCAAGCACCCCGCCGGTCACGGCGGTGAGCACCTTTTGGGCGGGTACGGCCCGGCTATTGGGGAGACCAAGCGCCAGCACGGCGGTCAGGATGATCCATCGCATAATCCAACAGGCATACGCCGGAAGCGGTGCCGGGGTTACCATCTCTGGGTGGAGGGGCCGTGTCAAGGTGTACCGGCCACCGGCTGGCGATACCGCAGGTTTGCGAGGTTGCCTTGGCCGGGGCAGGTGTTACAGTACTTTAAACATGTGCGGTTACAGCCAACGAAAGCGGGGGGTGACGGTGACCCGGCGGGCGCCCGTTAACGGACGCGGGCGACGGGGTGGGGCCGGCGGCCTGATGCTGGCGCTTTTATGGCTGGCCGCCCCTTTGATGGCCAGGGCCCAGACGCCGGCGACAGTGCCCGCACTGCCAGCATTGCCGGGACGGGAGCAGCTCGCTTTGAGCTATTCCGGGCAGTTTGTGGTGACGGGTTCGGCGGAAAAATCCCCGTTGTTAAGACTGCCGTCCGTGACCACGAATGCGAATTTTGTGCGGTTGGAGCCGGCGTTGCTCTCGGTTTCGGCGGAGCGCATCAAACAATCGCTATATCGCACGCTGGGGGTGCCGGTGGGGCCGAACTGGCAGGGGAAAATTTATCTGGCACTGCGGCCGGCGTTGTACACGGACGAGCAGGTGACCGTGGTGGCGCGGCCGATTGACCGGAGCTGGAGTTATCTGGTGCAATTGCCGGATGTGGTGGCGGCGGACCGATATATGCGGGGCATGACCGGGGCACTGCTCCTGGAGCTGGCCAACCGCCGCAGCAGTGCCGACGGGCATTGTGCCGAACTGCCCGCCTGGTTGATTGACGGCCTGTCGCGCCAGCTCTTGCGGAATGAACTGGCGAAGGTGGTGGTGACGGCCCCGCAGGGTGTGATCGACCAGCCGACCCGCACGCGGCCGGCGGCGCATGACCATGAGCTGGACCCGCTGGCAGCGGCCCGGCAGGTGTTGCGGAAGCATCCGGTGCTGACTTACGAGCAGATGTGCTGGCCGACGGTGGCGCAAATTGCGGGGCAGGACGGGGGCGTGTATCAGGCAAGCGCGCAGTTGCTGGTGGTGGAATTACTGCGGCTGAATGACGGACCGGCCCGGCTGCGGAAGATGCTGGAAATTTTGCCGCAGGGGTATAACTGGCAGACGGCGTTTCAGGTGGCGTTTCGCCAGGAATTCCCCCGGCCGGTGGATTTGGAAAAATGGTGGGCGCTGGCGGCAACGAGTTTTCAGGCGCACGAGCCGGGGGCGGCCTGGACACCGGCGTATAGTGCGAGCCGGTTGAACGAATTGTTGCAGGTGCCGGTGGCGATTCGCGCGACGTCGAATGCGCTGCCGCGGCACGCGAGCATTCCCTTGCAGGCCGTGGTGCGGGATTTCAGCCCGGCGCATCAGACGGAGGTGCTGGAGGCGCGGTTGCATGATTTGCGGATGGCGGAATTGCGGATGGCGCACCAGTATATTGCGCTCACGGATGAATATTGCCAGGTGCTGGCGGGGTACTTGGGGGAAAGCCTGGCGCCGCCCCGGCGGGTGACCTCGGGGCGGCGGGCAGCGACCGCCGTGGTGCATTTGCGGGCGCGGGAATTTGTGCGGCGACTGGATGCGCTGGACGCGCGGCGGCGGACCGTGGAAGCGGGGTTGCAAACGGCGCGTCAGGCCGGGTAGGATTTGGCGCAGACCAGTCATTTTACTTTCGGAGTTCGGGCTTAACCGGGGACCTGGCCAGGGGGCAGGCGGCGGCCCAGGGCATAGGCCGGTGGCAGCCTTTGGAACAAGGGGTTTTGCTCCCGCTGGAGCCAGCCGGCGGTCCAGTGCCGCAGGTACCGGTACAAGGCGTTCCGGCCCTGATTGCCGGGCCGGTTCAGGGTGCGCTTAAAATGGCGGTTGGCCCCATACAGGTGTTCCGCGCGCACGGCCAGCCGGACCGCCCAGCCGGCGGGCAGGTCCGCATGGAGAAACCGCTCTGCCTCGGCCACCACGGTTTCAGCCATGACATCGGGCATGAGTAACGTATCCTGCTCCAGGGCGGTCGGCAGGATGGCCCGCCAGGCGTGGCCAACACTTTTTCGGACGGCGCGGGCAGCATTGCGCTCCAGAAAGGGCGCGGTCAGTGGCTCCAGTTCGATTAGATATCCCATAATAGTGCCGGCAGTATGGCCGGGGACCCTGGACAACGGCTGTCCAGGGAGGAAAATTATCGCACTAATTTACGGCAGCCCGTCAAGCGGGCCAGAGCGGCCAGAAATAAATAAAACTCACTGTTTTTGTCGTAAGCGCAATGCTGTCCGCCCGGGTAGGCATTGTCGCCCCGCGAGATTAAGGACTGGCCGGCCACCGCCACCTCCAGCGACCAGCACAACCCATCCAAAATATCCTCCTTGGGCAGGTATTCCCCGGCCCAATCCCAGAAGCCAATCGTCGACAGCTCCCGCCAGAATTGCTCCCACTGGGCGGGGGTGGGTTCGACAATGGTGCCGGACCGGTCAAAGAGCGCCCCAGCGGAATAAGCATACCGCAGGCGGCCTTTGCCGAGGTATTTCACTTCCCAATTAGGCCCAAAGCCACCCAGGCTAACCCGCAACACTTTTGGCCGCCGGGATTGGCCGGGCGAGACAGACGGAGAGGGTGCCGGACTATCGGTCATTTGGGTTCAGGACTGAGAGAGGGGGTGGCGGGAGCTTCCACCAGGGCAATTTCCTCCGGGGTGAGCCCGTACAACTCATAAACGAGTTGATCAATTTGTTGGTCTGTGGCTGTGACCACGTTTTGCAGGGTGGACTTTTCCGCCTCGGTGGTGGCAACGCTAAGCTTTGGCATCAGAACCAACATTTTGTCTACCAAGGAAACCATTTTATCGTGAATGGCTTTGTCATCCTTTGTTAAGCCTGTGAGAGGAATTGGAAGACGCCTTAATTCTGCAAGGGTTGTTTGTCGAAAATCGTCTTTGGTGGCTATGGCAGAAGTATTGATATAAAGATAAGAAATTAATTTACTGTTTAAGATTCCAAGAACATATTTCGCCCCAGGTTTGGAAAGTGTCAAAACAAATGGATTGATGTCCTTTTTGAAGACCATCTTTTCTTCACAATAACAAGCATCCAAACGATCCTGCCGATTAATGATTCGCCTAATCAGTATTTTGGGTTCTGCTTCGTAGAACTGCTTCAAGGAGGGGTTGTCACGCATATAGGCAAAACTGCTTTCCTCAACAGCAAAGTCATAGCGATACGCTTGGGCTGTTTCCCCAAATGGATACCATTCCGCCGATTTTGCTGTAGAGCTACGCTTAAACCTGTCTGCGGCCAACCCTTGGGTCGATTTTGTAAGGTCACCAAGCGCTTTAAATTTATCGCTTTTTAAAGCTCTTAAGAGAATTTTCTGTGCCGCTGGTTCTAGTACAAGGCGGAAATCTGGAGGGGTGATTAAGCTGGTAGAAACTGTAATCGGCGCAGCGTTCTTCAGAGAATCGATTTTAGCTTTTTTGTGATAACGATATATATGGTATTCTGATGTTGGCCGGCCGGCCAATATATACACTCCAGTATCAACATATGCATCGGCAAATGTATTAAAAGGAAGATTAATAACTTCTACAACACCGCATTTCTTGAACATCACTTCTCGGAGCTTTGAGAAATTCTCTCCAGTTTCCCATGTGATTGATGAAATGTATCCAACCAAACCAGTTAGTTTGACCAGGCGCAGTGCTTGAAGTATGAAAATCACTCCTGTGTCGAATTTACGTTCAAGTTGAGGATATGCACCTTGGTAATATCCTCGTTCATTTTCTTCCATCGTCTCAATTGGAATGTATGGCGGATTCCCCACCACTGCATCAAACCCGCCAGCCTTCATGATGGCGGAAAATTGCACCGGCCAGTCGAAGGCATGCACCCGAATGAGGTCCTCGGGGATCATGGAAAAATCAGAGGCAATCAGGGAGTTGCCGCATTTGATATTGTCCTGCAATGGTGGCAGCAGGGCGATGTCGCTGGGGACGGCGAGCAGTTCGCGCTGGCGTTGCAGGGTGGTGCGGTTTTCGTTTTCCAGCATCTTGAGGTAGAGCGAAAGCTGGGTTACCTCCACGGCGGCTCCGTCCAAATCCACCCCAAAAATATTTTGCGTCAGGATTTTGCGTTTAAGGTCCACGGTCAAATGCACGTCGCCGGTGGTCTCCTCCACCCAGCAGACTGGCCGGTTGCGTTTCTGCCAGTCTTTGAGCGCAGGGGAAGTAGTTTTGGCCTTGGACGGCTCCGTTGATTTGAGACTCGTCACCTCGTCTCCTACCACAGTGCGCAAATCGGTCGTCAGGCAGCGCTGCCAGTGTTCGCAGACGCGTTCAAAGGCGCGGATAAGGAAGGAGCCGGAACCGCAGGCGGGGTCGAGCAGCTTGAGTTCCAGGGTTGCCTTGGGCGTTTTGCCCTCCAGCAACTTGCCCACTGTTTGCTCGACGATGTAATCCACGATGTAGCGCGGGGTGTAATAGACGCCCCCGGCCTTGCGGACTTCCGGCTTTTCCTCAATGGTGACGCCCAAGCCTTGCGGCCGGACGACTTTGCCGAGAAAGCGCTCATAGACGCTGCCGAGAATTTCCACGGAGATGACGTTGAACAGGTAGGGTGTTTCCTCATCGCTCAATTCCCCAATGAACCCGGCCAGCCATTCATCGGTCAGCAGCAGGGTTTCGCTAAAATGCGGCTTGAACAGGTTGCCGTTGAAGAAGGGCACATGCGAGGGGGGCCGACGGTCCAGGGCGCGGAAATGCCGGACGACCGCCCGCCAGAGGGAGTCTTTGGGCGCACGGATGTCGCCGGGGCCGAAATCGGCCGGGGCTTCCTCCCGCAGATCCAGGGGTTGCTGGCGGGCGCGGCGGCCGGCCTCGTCATGGCCGGTATGGTTACGCCACGTTTCCACGATGGACTGGAGCCGGGTGCCAGTGTCAATATCCCGGTCCTCGCAAATGCGCAGGAATAAAATCCGGTCGAGGATGTGTTGGACGGCTTCGTTCAGCTTGTTGTGCTCCAGCATTTCCGACCGTTTATTCTGGCGGAGGAGGTCGGAGGCGAGTTCGCGGCGGGCTTCATCGAGAAATTCCAGAAAATCCTGGTCCAGCGACCGGGTGCGGTCGGGGCGGAGGAGCCATTGCTGCCGGAGCTTGCCCTTGCCGGTGGGTTTCTTGGGGAGGGATTCAATGAGGCGGTCGAGGCTGCCGCCGGCCACGGTTTCCTGCGCGAACAAATCCCACAATTTGCGGGCGAAGAGCGGGTATTGCGAGTAGTGCCAGGCCTCCCAGAGGCCCACTTCCGGTTCGTCCAAATGGGGCTTGCCGCCGACGATGTAAATTTTGAATTCCTCGAAGTCGGTGAGGATGGCCACCCAAACGCCCTTGTTCCAGGCATAGCGTTTGGCTTGAAACGCATAACGGGCGTGGAGTTCCTCCGCCGGCTTTTTAGCCTCGCAAACGAACCGGTCGCGCAACTGGGCGCGGAAGAGATAATCAGCGCGCTTGCGCCCGCCGCCAATTTGGGTGGGGCTTTCGATCTCCACTTCCCGCTCCTTCTGGATGAGCCCCGCGCGGTTTTCCATGTCCCAGCCCAAAGCGCGAAAGAAGGGGTTGAGGTAGTCGTCCCGGAGTTTGGCCTCGCTGTATTCGGTGCTTTTGAGTTCGTTCAGGCGCCGGCCAAAGGATTCCACGAGCCGGTTGAGTTCTATTTCAAACGATGCAAAAGTGGCTTGGCTCGACATGGGCATGATATTAACCAATGAATGTCGTCAGGGGCAAGCATGACACCCAAAGCAAGCTGGTGCGGTAATTAAGCGGTCCGCCGGGCAACTTGACACGCCCGGTTCCCCATTTATATTTAATGGTACATGCAGTCCGATCCAATAGCGGATGGCGGCGGCGATCCGGCGGCGGACCGTGGAAGCGGGGTTGCAAACGGCGCGTCAGGCCGGCTAGGGTGGGGAGCGGCACGCCAGGCCACCAGACACGCTCCGTTCCCGGTTTAGGTTTGACCTCAGGTTGAAAAGTCTGAAACATGTGGCCGCAGGTTCCAATGGCGGAAACAAACCGTGCTGTTAAATTCGTTTTAGGCCACATGAGTGCGCATGGCCATCGTGGAGCGATTCGCCGCAAGCTGATTATCTGGCTCGCGGTCCCTGGCCTCATGGTGCTGGTGCTGGCGGGTGGCCGGGTGGTGGTGAAGCACCGGTATGAGCAGGCACGGGCGGTGTGGAAGGAGGGCGCTTTGCGGCAGATCGCCCAGACCGCCATGACGAGCGCGGAAGTGGTCACGGAGATCGACGAGATGCGGCATCCGACCCCGAACCGAGATTTTGGCTGGACGCACGAGCAGGTACTGCTGCTCACCAATGGCGAGTTTATGGTTTATGCGTTTCATCATGGCTTTAATGATGGCTTCATTGACCATTTATTCCTGGCGCACGGTTCGGACGGGCGCTGGTATTACAGCACGTACCACTTTTGCAACAGCATGGTCGCAGTCATGGGCGATGGGCAGCCAGGTTCGATAGCCGAGTTTGCGGGGCGTTATGCCGTGCGCGAGTTTGATGGCAAGTCGGACATTTGCTTGCAGCATACCTGGCCATGAAAGAACATTTGAGAAACATTGGTCTTATTAAGTTCCCAGAGCCAACCATCCTTCTGACCGACGTAGCCTTGGCGCAGGAGGATGGTAATGGTCATTCGGCGGTCGCACATCGGCGATGACTCGCCAATGCCGGTTTTCTTGCGCGTTACTCTGGTCAATTTCCTTCCACTTCCCGGGACCGGTCCGCCGGGCAACTTGACACGCCCGGTTCCCCATTTATATTTAATGGCACATGCAGTCCGATCCAATAGCGGATGGCGGCGGCGATCCGGAGGCGGACCGCCGGTTTCACGAGCTTAAACAATTTCATTCAGCGGGGCGCGGTCCCTGGGCGCACGTGCCGGACGCGGACTGGCAGGACTGGCGCTGGCAAATGAAGCAGCGCATCACCACGGCGGCGCAATTGGAGCGGTTGCTGCCCAATCTCACCCCGGCGGAACGCGCGGGCGCGCAGCAGGCGAATCACAAGCTGGCCCTGGGCATCACACCTTACTTTTTCAATCTCATCCAGCCGGCGGCGGCGCAGTGTCCGATCCGGCAGCAGGTGGTGCCGCAGTTGGCGGAGATGGCGACGGCGGAATGGGAATTGAGCGATCCCTGCGGTGAGGACGCGCATTCGCCGGTGCCGGGGCTCGTGCACCGGTATCCGGACCGGGTGCTGTTTCTGGTGACGGACCGGTGCGCCGCCTACTGCCGGTACTGCACCCGTTCCCGGCTGGTGAGCAACGCCAGTGGCTATGATTTTCATCCGGAATACGACCGTCAGATTGCGTATATTGCGGCGCATCCGGAGGTGCGCGATGTGCTGCTGAGTGGGGGTGATCCATTGTTGTTGAGCGATGAGAAGCTGGAGAACCTGCTGAGCCGGTTGCGGGCGATTCCGCACGTGGAGTTTTTGCGCATTGGCACGCGCATTCCGATTTTCCTGCCGCAGCGCATCACGCCGGAATTGTGCGCGATGCTGCAGCAGTTTCATCCGTTATTCATGAGCATTCATGCCAATCATCCGCGGGAGCTGACCACGGAGGTGCGGACGGCGCTGGGCCGGCTGGCGGAGGCGGGGATTCCGCTGGGCAACCAGTCGGTGCTGCTGAAGCAGGTGAACGATGACCCGGTGACGATGCGGGCGCTGGTGCAAAAGCTGCTGATGTGCCGGGTGAAGCCGTACTACCTGTACCAGTGCGATTTGATTGCCGGGTCGGCGCATTTGCGGGCGAGTGTGCGGCAAGGGCTGGCGATCATGCGGCAATTGCGCGGCCACACCACAGGCTATGCGGTGCCGCAGTATGTGATCGACGCGCCGGGCGGGGGCGGGAAGATTCCGGTGAACCCGGAGACCGTGCTGAGCCACAATGCCGACCGCGTGGTGTTGCGTAATTACGAGGGCCGGGTGTTTGAATATCCCGAGGTGGCGGAACCGGGCGCGGGGCGGCGGGCGGGGAAGATTGAGCAGTATGAGTTTATCTGAGGGGCCAGTGGCCCCGCAACCCCGGCGGGGGCGCAGGCAGGTTCAGATTCTGCTGGCCGCCCTGTTGCCCGGCGTATGATTGGATGGGGTGGCGGGCAGGGTGCTTACCTGGCCCAGCCAGCGCGCGCTGCCGCGGCCGTTGGAGTGGCTTTCCCGGTGAACGCAGGGGAGTTTCCCAGTGCCAGCGGGGCCACCGTGAAAGGCTGGCTGGTGCCGGCACATTACGTCTGGCTATTTGGAAAGCCGGGATGGGGTGCGTGGTTAAGCTTGCCGAAAGCGGGGCCAACCGGTATCCCAACAGCATGGACGCCCGTGAAGCACTGGTCGCACTCAACATGATCGAAGGGGTCGGGCCGGTACGCGCCCGTTCCCTGCTGGAACACTTTGGCGAGGCCCCGCGCATTCTGGCCGCCTCGGAGGCGGAATTGCGGCGGGTGCGCAACATTGGGGAGGATACCGCCCGGGCGATTCATGGCTGGGAGAAGACGATTGACCTGCCGGGGGAATGGCAGCGCATCCAGGATTTTGGGGTGCACATTTTGATTCAAACGGATGCTTTGTATCCGGAATCCTTGCGCGAAATTTATGATCCCCCGCTCGTGCTTTATGTGAAAGGGGCGCTGTCGCCGAAGGATAAAAACGGGGTGGCGCTGGTGGGGTCGCGGATGGTGACGCATTACGGGGTGGAAACCGCGCGCAAGCTGGCGTATCAACTGGCGTATGTGGGGGTTACCGTGGTGAGCGGCGGGGCGCGCGGGGTGGACACGGCGGCGCATCAAGGAGCCCTGGCCGCCAAGGGCCGGACGATTGCGGTGCTGGGGACGGGGATTAATCTGATATTTCCGCCGGAGAACAAAGAGTTGTTTGACCGGATTGCGGCCAGCGGCGCGGTGATCACGCAGTTTCCGTTTAACCGGCCGGCGGACAAGCAGAGTTTTCCCATTCGCAACCGGATCGTGGCGGGGATGACGCTGGGCACGGTGGTGGTGGAGGCGAACCTGACGAGCGGCGCGCTGATCACGGCTAATTTTGCCACGGAATACGGCCGCCAGGTGTTTGCGGTGCCGGGGCGGATTGATTCGCCGCGCAGCAAAGGCTGCCATGATCTCATCAAGAAAGGCGCGAAGCTGTGCGAGGGGGCGGAGGATATTTTAAGCGAGTTTGAATACCTGTTCCCCGCCAGCAACAAGCCGCCCACGGCCAATGAAACGGGCCTGCTGCCGGCGCTGGAATTGCCGCCGAATGAGCAGGCGGTGTACGATGTGCTGACCGTGGAGGAGAGTGCGATTGACGAGGTGATCCAGCGCAGCAGCCTGCCCTCCTCGGCCGTGTCCGTGGCGTTGCTGGGGCTGGAGATGAAGCGGCTGGTGAAACAGTTGCCGGGGAAGCGGTTTGTGAAAAACCGGTGAACGCGGGCCGGGGCGCGCGTTATTTTGTTTGATGTGATCGGCCGCACCTGTTGAACTCTCCCAGCCATGAAAACCTGTTTTCGCTGGGTATTAGAAGTCCTGTTTCGTTTTCGGGCGTATAATCTGGAAGTCCTGAAAACGCCCGGACCGGCATTGCTGGTGCCCAACCATGTGTCCTGGCTGGACTGGCTGTTTCTCTGGGTGTGCCTGGAGGGGGATTGGAAATTCGTCACCTCCAGCACCACGGCCCAGACGAGCTGGCTGCACCGGAAAATCATGATCAACCGGTACACGCTGCCGATTGACACGCGGTCGCCCTACGCGGTGAAGCGCATGGCGGAGTTTCTGAAAGGCGGCGGGCGGCTGGTGCTTTTTGCCGAGGGCCGGCTCTCCCGGACGGGACAGTTGATGAAGCTGTTTGACGGCACGGGGTTTCTGATTTTCAAGACCAAGGCCAAAGTGATCACGGCCTGCCTGCGCGGTGCGGAGCGGCTGCCCTGGTCGCCCAATCCGAATGCGAAGCATGCCCTGCCCCGGGTGACCGTGCATTTCAGCGCGGTGCTCACGGCGCCGGAACTGGGGGAGGTCAGCACCGTCCAGGCCCGCGCGCGCCTGACCGCCTGGCTGCGGGATGAACTGGTGCGTCAGCAATTTGCGGCGGAGATGGCGCTGGGGGCGCCGAATGTGCTGGCGGCGGTGGCGGCGACGGCGCGGCGGCAGCCGAACTTCGTGATTCTGGAAGATGGCACCTTAAAGGCGCTGACCTACCGCCAGCTCATGGTGGGGGTGGAGGTGCTGGCGGAGGCCCTGGGGGCGGCGGTGGCGGGGGGCGGGCGCATTGGCTTACTACTGCCCAATGTGAATGCCATGCCGGTGACGGTGCTGGCGCTGTGGCGGCTGGGCAAGGTGCCGGCGGTGCTGAATTTTTCCAGCGGCACCCCCACGATGCTGGCTTGTGTGCAACTGGCGGGCCTGAAACACCTGGTCACGTCGCGCGTCTTTCTGGAGCGGGCGAAAATCAAGGCGGAGGATTTTGTCGCGGCGGGCTTGCAGGTGATTTATCTCGAAGACGTGCGGGCCGGGATCACCCCGACCCAGAAGCTGGCCACGCTGTTGCGGTATGTGGCCCATTTGCCGGCGACCCCGGCCACGGCCCTGACCGCGAGTGACACGGCGGTGGTGGTGTTCACCAGCGGCTCCGAGGGGGTGCCCAAGGGGGTGGAGCTGACCCATGGCAATATTCTGGCCAACATGCGCCAGATGCTGGCCGTGACGGATTTCACGGACCGCGACCGGCTGTTCAACTGCCTGCCGCTGTTTCACAGCTTTGGGCTGACGGTGGGCACGTTTTTGCCGCTGGTGCGCGGGCTTTATGTGTTTCTGTATCCCTCCCCGCTGCATTATCGCATGGTGCCGGCGGTGATCTATGAGCGCGACTGCACCATTTTCATCAGCACCAACACGTTTCTGAATGGTTACGCGCGCAAGGCGCATCCTTATGATTTTCGCAGCCTGCGGTATTTATACGCGGCCGCGGAAAAGTTGCAGGAGGCCACGGCGCAGACGTGGTCGCAGAAATTTGGCGTGCGCATTCTGGAAGGTTATGGCGCCACGGAATGCGCGCCGTGTGTGAGCCTCAACACGCCGTTGGAGCCGCGTTATGGGTCCGCCGGCCGGCTGATGCCCGGGATGGAATACAAATTGGAGCCGGTCGAGGGGGTGGCGGAGGGCGGGCGGCTGGTGGTGCGCGGGCCGAACGTCATGAAGGGCTACTTGAACGCGGATGCCAACGCGCATTTTCAGGCCCTGGGTGGCTGGTACGATACCGGCGACATTGTTAAGGTGGATGCCGAGGGTTTCCTGCATATTCTCGGCCGGTTGAAACGCTTTGCCAAAGTGAGCGGCGAAATGGTGAGCCTTACCGCCGTGGAAGATGCGCTGGCCGGGGCGTTTCCCCAGCATGGCCTGCGCTGCCAGGTGGCGGTGGTCACGCGGCCGGACGAGGACAAGGGCGAGGTGCTGATTGCGGTGACCAACGAGGCCAAACTGACCCTCGCGGAAATTCGCGAGGCCATCAAAGTCAAGGGATTGACGAATCTCAGTGTGCCGCGGGAAATTAAAGTGGTGGCCGAGATTCCCAAGCTGGGGACGGGCAAAGTGAATCACCGGGCGCTGCAAGCGTTGCTGAGCGAGGCAAAGGCTCCGTGATTTTGGCGGGCAACGGGTGGTTGCCAGTCACCGGTTCACAGCGCCCATAAAAATCAGGCCGCTTTTGGTTTCCGCATGGTTTTCACCGCCAGGGCCAGCCATAGCAGGCTGGCCACGAACAGTGCCACCGGCAAGATCAACACGGCTTTCGCCAGGTTACCGCCGAAGGCATCGGCCAGGCGGCCGACGATTTCCGGCGACCACATGTCGCCGAACAGGTGGATCATAAAGATGGAAACGGCCATGGCGCTGGAGCGCAGATTCACCGGGGCGGATTCCAGAATGAGGGTGTTCACCGGGCCAGTGGACAGGAACAGGAAGAACATGGCGGCCGCCAGTCCGACCATGGACCAAAACGTGGACGTGGCCAGGAACGCTCCGAAGGCGAGGGGCACGGCCACCAGCGCGGAGAGTCCGAGGGTCCACGCGTAACCGGCGGGATTGCGCTTTTGCCAGGCGGTGGCGGCGAAGCCGCCGATCAAGGTGCCCACGAGGCCGGCCACCACGAGCACGGCCCCGAAAAACTCGCCCGCCTGCGCCACCGCCACCCCGTGGGCACGGTGGAGAAAGGTGGGGCCCCAATGGCCGAAAGCGCCCAGGGCGAAGGTATAGGCCGTGTAGCCCAGGACCACCAGGAGGTAATCGGGGATGCGCAAGAGATTCAGGATGTCGCGCACGCCGGGGTGTTTGGCCGCCGCCACGGTCTGCCCCTCGGCCTGGCCGCGCGCCCGTTCGGCAAACGGCAGCAATACAAGGGCGAGGAACAGTCCCGGCACGCCCGCCCAGATGAAGGCATGCCGCCAGCCCCAATGGGTGGCGACGTACCCGCCAATAATGGTGCCCAGGGCCGCGCCCACGGGAATGGCCACATAAAAAATCGTCAGGGCATTGTTCCGTTTGGCCGGCACAAAACTATCCGAAATCAAACTCGGACTGATGGTGGCGTAGCTCGCCTCGCCCAGGCCGACCAGCATGCGAAAGCCCACCATGACGGCAAACGTGGCCGCGTAACCGGTCAGGATGGTGCCCACGCTCCACACGAAAATGCCGGCGGCGATGAGCCATTTGCGCGAGGCGCGGTCGCCCAGCCAGCCGAAGACGGGCGAGGTGAGAAAATAGCCAATCATGAAGGCCGTTACGAGCCGGCCCGCCTGGCCATCATTGATGCCCAGGTCGTGTTGCAGCGGGGTCAGCACGGCCGAGAGGACAAAGCGGTCGAGGTAATTGAACAGATTGAGGCCGGTGAGGATGCCCAAAATCCAGGCCGGAGAGAGCGGTTTGCGCAGGAGGGAAACGGTCATCGCCACACAACATAAGCATTATCCTGGGCCAGGGCAAACGGAACACGGGGGCAAAATGAGGCGGACACGAGCGGGCTCGGGCAGTCGAGTTGCGCCCGGCGGCGAACGGTGCAAACCCTTGCGGGCAAAGTTGATTTGTAATAAATTCCGCTCCATGAACCGCCAGGCACTTCGACTTTTCATGGGCCTTTCCTTGTTTGTGCTGGCGAACTGGCAGTCCACCCAGGCCCGGGAGCACCGCACGATTCCCGGCCATGTGCCGGCGGCGGTGGCGCGGCTGCAACCGTTGGCGGCCTTTTCCGAAACCAATCGTTTGCAACTGGTGCTTTCCCTGCCGCTGCATCACCCGGAGGGTTTGACGGCCTTGATCGGGCAATTGAGCGATCCGGCGAGCACGAATTATCATCAATGGCTGACGCCGGACCAATTTAACCAGCGGTTTGGCCCGACCGAGGCGGAATATCAAGCGGTGGTGGAATTTGCGCGGACCAATGGTTTGCAGATCACGGGCCGGTGGACCAACCGGATGCTGGTGGATGTGGAGGCGCCGGCCGGCAACATTCAGAAGGCCTTCCATATCAAGCTGCACCACTATGCGCACCCGACGGAACCCCGGCAATTTTACGCGCCGGACACGGACCCGGTGGTGGACACCAACATTCCGCTGCTGCATGTGCGCGGCCTGGATAATTTCATGCTGCCTTACCGGCTGGGCGGCCACTTGAAGCCCGTGCCGCTGGCCACCAATGGGATCACGGCGGATTACACGGGTTCCGGTCCGGGTGGCAATTTCATGGGGAAGGACTTTCGCGCCGCCCATGCCCCGGGGGTGACCAACACGGGGGCCGGCCAGTATATCGCGGTGATTGATGTGGGAGGGCCTTACTATACGAATGACATTTACCAGTATGAAATTGCCGCCAAACTGCCCACCAACCTGGCGGTGACCAATGTGCTGTTGTCTGGCTGGACGGGCATTCCGGCGGGCACCAACCAGGACGACGGGGAGGAGGCGCTGGATATTTGCATGGCCCTCGCCATGGCGCCGGGGGCGGTGGTTTTGAATTATGAGGGCAATGGCGCGGATATTTTCAACCGCATTGCCAGCGACAATCTGGCCAAGCAAATGACCTTATCATACGGGTTTGAAATAGATGCGGGGATCATTCAATCCTGCCAACAATTTCTGGTCCAGGGCCAGGCCATGAGCCAGGCCTCGGGTGATGGCGATGCGGATTTGAATGGTGGGACCGGGTTGACGGGCAATCCTTACGCGACGATTGTGGGCGGCACGACGTTGTCCACCAGCGGGGCGGGCGGGGCGTGGAGTGCGGAAACCACCTGGAACTGGGGCAATAATGGCGGCAGTGGCGGGGGCATCAGCGGGTATGGCATTCCCAACTGGCAGCAGGGCCTGGCCATGAGTTCCAATCTGGGCTCCACCAACTACCGCAATTATCCCGATGTAAGCATGCCCGCCGACGGCGTGTATTTAATTTTCAAGAATGGATCGGCGGCGGGCACGGTGGGCGGCACCAGTTGCTCCTCGCCGCTGTGGACGGGGTTCATGGCACTGGCCAACCAGCAGGCGGCGGCGCTGGGCAAACCGGCGATTGGTTTTGCCAACCCGGCCCTTTACGCCTTCGGCAAGGGACCCCGCACCACCTATACCAATTGTTTTCACGACATTGTGACGGGCAATAATTTCAACAGCCAGAATCCCACCCGGTTTCCCGCAGTCACCGGCTATGATTTGTGCACCGGCTGGGGCACACCCACCGGCAGCAACACCCTGGCGGCCCTGGCCGGCAGCGGCACGAACGATTTCACGTTTTACACTTCACCGGCCGGAGTGAGCCTGGTCCGGGGCGGGGCGGCCACCAGTGCCATGGTCGTCACACGTCTGAACGGCTATGCCGGGGCCGTCACTTTTACCGTCACGGGTGTGCCGGCGGGAGTCACGGCCGTAGTCAGTCCGGCCACCACCAGCACGACGGCGTTATTGACGCTGACCGCGACCAGCGCCTCGTCCCTGGGCACCAACGTCATCACCCTGACCGGCACCTCCGGGGCACTGGTTCATGCCATTACCCTGACGCTGGTGGTCACCGCCCCACTGCCGGGGGCGGCCACGGTCACGTTGACGGGCATTTATAACCGGGCAGGCTTGTGGACGGATGGTCGCAGTTTCAGCGGGGGGCTGGATGCGGGCGGCTATGCTTATTCCGCCAATCTCGTGGGCAGGGCTCCCAGTTGGAACGGACTGGTCTTCCCGCTCGGGCCGACCAACGCGAATGATGTGATCAGTTGTGCGGGCCAGACCGTAACGCTGCCCGCCGGTAATTTCACCAGTTTGCAAATCCTGGGCACGGCGGTGAATGGCAGCCAGCCCGCGCAGACGTTCATCGTGACTTACACGGACAGTTCCACGACCACGAATATTCAAAGCTTTAGCGACTGGGCGAATCCGCAACATTACGCCGGGGAATCCGTGGTGGTGCCGATGGGCTACCGTAATAATGGCGGCGGCTCCAAGGATGTTTACACGGCGGTCAATCTTTATGGCTACAACCTGACGCTCAACCAGACGAAAACGGTCAAAAGCGTGATGCTGCCGAATAATGCCAACGTGGAGCTGCTGGCGCTGGCGCTGGCGAATGAGCCGGTCAGCGCCCCGCTGGCGGGTTACTACAACCGGCCGGGCTTGTACACCGACGGCACGACGTTCACGAATCCGGCCACCGGCGGCATTGATGGTGGTGGTGCGGCCTATTCCGCCTCGCTGCTGGGCGGGGCGCAAACCTGGACCAACATGCTGTTTAACTTTGGGCCGGCCAACGTCACCAATGTCATCAGCGCCACCAACCAGACCCTCAACCTGCCCGCCGGCAACTTCGCCTTTTTGCGGATGCTGGGCTCGGGGGTGCAAGGCAGCCAGGCCAGCCAAACCTTCACGGTCAAATACACGGACGGCACCTCGTCCGCGTTTGTCCAGAGCCTCAGTGACTGGTTCTCCCCCCAGGGTTATGCCGGTGAAGTCCAGGCCCTGCCGCAGGGGCACCGCAACAGCAGCGATGGCACGGCGGACAACCGGACGTTTAACATTTATGGATATGGCTTCAAGCTCAATGCGACCAAGGTGTTGCAAAGCCTCAAACTGCCGGCCAACCCCAACGTGATCATCCTGGCCATCAGCCTGGCCCCCGTGCTCCGCCCGGCGATTATCACCCTGCCGGTGGCCAGCCCCATTACCTACGGGCAAAGCCTGGGCAGTTCCACCCTGAGCGGCGGGGTGGCTTCGGTGGCGGGGAGCTTTTTCTTCACCACGGCGGCCACCACACCGAACACGGGCACGGCGGCGCAGAGCGTGACGTTTATTCCCACGGACAGCACGGACTACGCAAATGTGGTCACGAATGTGAATGTGACCGTCAGCCCCGCCACGCCGGTGATTACCTGGACGAATCCCGCCGCCCTGGTTTATGGCGGGGCCCTGGGCACCAACCAATTGAACGCCACCGTCAGCACGCCCGGAACCCTGGTGTACAGCCCGCCGGCGGGCACGGTCCCAGGCACGGGAACCAATACGCTGGCAGTGACCTGCCAGCCCACGGACACGGTGGATTATTTTAGCGTGACCAGCACGGTGAGCCTGCTGGTCCAGCCCGCGCCTTTAACAGTGACCGCCAGCAATGCCGCGCGCGGCTATGGCACGACCAATCCCGTTTTCAACGGCACCCTGACCGGGCTTCAGAACGGGGATAATATCAGTGCGATTTACACCTCCCTGGCAACCCTGAACAGTCCGGCGGGTAGTTATGCGATCGTGCCCACGCTGGTGGATCCGGCGGGCTTGCTGACGAATTATCTCGTCACCCTCCAGAATGGCATGCTGACCGTGACCAATCCTGGGCTGAACTTTTCCTCCAATCCGTTCACCGAGCCGGCCGTGGTGGCGGGACAGAGGTATGCCGCCAATCTGGCCGCCCAGATCACCGGGGCCAATGGGGCGGCGCTCACGTTCACGCTGGCCAGCGGGCCGGCGTGGTTGAACCTGGTGCCCGCTGGAGATCTCAGTGGCACGCCCCTTTCCATGAATATTGGCACGAACACCTTTGGAGTGAGCGTGCGGGCCACCGACGGCCGGTCGAATTCCGCCACGTTTTATATCACCGTGCTGCCGGCCCCGCCGATTGTGCCGAGCATCACCAGCACCCCGACCAACCTGTGGCTGGGATGGACCGGGGGAATTGCGCCGTTCCAAGTGCAAATGGCCACGAAGCTGGCGGGCAGCAACTGGGTGAATGCCAGCGGCGTCCTCCGTTCGAACACCTTTATTTTACAACCGGCCAGTCCGGCGGCCTTTTACCGCATTGTGGGGCAATAAGCCCACGGTCCGGGCGGTCAGCCTTCCGCCGCCAGTTCTGCCGCCAGTGCCCGGGCCAGCCATTCGTATTGCGGGCGGGAATTGTATAGCTGGGCGGAAAGGCGCACGAATCGCCGGGGCGGGGCCGGCCAGGCAATGACCGGCACCTCAATGCCATGTCGCCAGCGCAAGGCGTCCTGGAGGGGATACTCATTGTAGGGCAGTCGCGGGCCGGCCCCCGGGGGCGCGTCCGGCAGGGGCACGGCGGCCAGGGAGCCAATGAATTCTGCCGGGCACGGTTCGGCCACGCCCAGGAGGCGGGTCAGAATGCTCCGGCCCGCCAGTGCCAGGGCCCGGTTGCGGGCCATGATCGCGGGCCATCCCCCGGGCACTTGCGCGGCCATAAATTCCAGCGCCACCGGCACGCTCAGGCTGGCGGAGGGATCCCAGGTTCCCGGCCAGGCAAATTCCAAGAGAAAACGCGACCGGTCGGTCCGCGCTGAATTCGCACCGTGACTAATAATCAAGGGGCGGATGGCCGCTTGCAGGTCGCGCCGCACGTGCAGCAACGCCGCGCCCTTGGGGGCGCACAACCATTTGTGGCAATTGCCCGTGTAATAGGCGGCGCCGAGTTCGTGGAGGCGCAGGGGCACCATGCCCGGGGCGTGGGCCCCATCCACGAGCGTCTCCACACCCCGCTCCCGCAGGGCCGCCACCAGCCGGGCGATGGGCAGGACCAGGCCGGTCTGGCTGGTCACATGATCCAGCAAGGCCAGCCGGGTGCGCGGGGTCACCGCCGCCAGAATGGGGGCGACCAGTTCCTCCGCGTGCGACAATGGAAAGGGCAGGCGCGCCACCACGATCCGGGCGCCCGAACGTTCCGCCACGAAGTCCAGGGCGTTGCGGCAGGCGTTGTATTCCTGGTTTGTGACCAGCAACTCGTCGCCCGGTTGAAAAACCAGGGAGCGCAACACAGTGTTGACGCCGGCGGTGGCGTTGGGCACGAACACCACATCTTCCGGGCGGGCTTCCACAAACTGGGCCAGGGCCGTCCGCGCGGCATCCCACGCGGGTTCCAATTCCCGGACGAGGAAATGCAACGGCTGCCGCTCCAGCCGCTCGCGCCATGCGGTTTGGGCGGCCAGCACGGGGCGGGGACAAGCGCCAAAGGCGCCGTGGTTGAGGTAGGTCACGCCCGGATCGAGCAACCACGAGGCGGGTGCGGCGGCCGGCTGGTTTAAAGTGGATTCGTCAGGCTTCACCACCGCCAAATTACCCGGCTGGCGGCCAAAGGAAAGCCCCTTTGGTGGGAGCGGACCCGGCGCGCACCCGCAGAATTGACCCACCCAGAGCTTGCGCCCCTCCCGCCGATGAACTAGAACACCATGAAGCAGAACGACTATGGCGAACTATACCATCATCGGCGGGGACAAAAAAGAATACGGTCCGGTGACCGCGGAAGAAGTGCGGCAATGGCAGGCGGAAGGCCGGCTGGATGCCAATTCCTTGATGCGGTCCGATAGCGACACCGAGTGGCGCCCCCTCGCGACCTTCCCGGAATTTGCCAGCGCTCCCACGCCCCGGGGCACCACCCCGCCCCCGCTGACCGCCCTGCCGAGCCGGGCGCGCGAGGGCAGCCCAGCAGACGCCCTGGACGTGGTCCGCAGCCCGGCCTCCTCCCTGCTTGTCACCGGCGTGCTCAACAGCCTGTGGTCCCTTTATATTTTGCTGGGCGATGCCTTTACGCCGAACCATAAGTTTGAGGAGTTTACGAAATTGGTCACGCCCATGGTGGATGTGAAAGATCCCCAGGTGCAGGCCATGCTCAATGGTCCCATGATCAAATTCTTTTGCGGCACGGCCTTTTCCGTGGGCAACGACCTGTTCATGCTGGCCATCTCCGTGCTCATTGCCCTGGGTGCCTGGCACATGAAAGCCCTGCGGAACTACGAATTCAGTTTGATCGCGGCCATTCTGGCCATCCTGCCCTGCATGACGCCCATGTGCTTGCTGGGCCTGCCCTTCGGCATTTGGGCGATTGTGGCCCTCCGCAAACCGGGCATCAAGGGGCAGTTCCACTAACCCGCCCATGGCCCTCTTTTCCGCCACTGGTCGCAGCCTGACAGTCACCCGGGCGTGGACCTATCTGGGGATTAATCAGTTTGCCACGCCCGGTTTGGGTTCGTTCATGGGCGGACGAAAGTTTGCCGGGGCCGGCCAGTTGTGCGCTTCCGTGACGGGCTTTTTGCTGATTACCACGTGGATGTTTAAAGCCACCATGGGCCCCATGACGGCCGCCCTGAATGGCACGGATGCCCCGCCAGTGCCGGCTTTTTGGTGGCAGGCCGGGGTGCTGTTTTTTGGCCTGGCCTGGCTGTGGTCCCTGAGCACCAGCATCAGTCTGGTGCAGGAAGCCATGGCCATTTCCCGGTCCGCCCCCGTGAACCGGTCGGGCCCGCCCCCGCGGCTGGCCGAGCTGGCGCCGCCGCCCCCGTTGCTGCGGGTCGCTGGTGACCGCCTGTCCGTCGAGCGTTTGCCCTCGGCCTTCCTGACCGTGCCGGCCTGGCGGCGCCAGGGGGAGGCGATCACGCGCACCTTTCAGTTCAAAGATTTTTTGGGCGCGATGACGTTTGTGCATCAGGTGGCCAGCCTGGCCGAGGCGGCGGCGCATCACCCGGATATTGATATTCGCTGGAACCGGGTGACCCTGGCGCTCACCACTCACGACGCGGGGGGACTCTCGGAGAAGGATTTTGCGCTGGCCCGGCAAATTGATCTGGCCAGTCCTTAAAACACCTCGGGCACGCCTTCGGTCAAAATCCGAATCTGCCGGGTGAGATGCTCCCGGGCGGCAATTTCCAGCAACCAGCGCGGCGGCTCGTCCATCTCCTCAAACGCGAGCCGGAAGGTGCCGTAGTGCATTGGTATCAGCCATTTTGCCCCCAGCTCCTGGAAGGCCTTAATCGCCTCATCGGGTCCCATGTGCACCCGCCGGAAGGTTTCCGGGTAGTAGGCGCCGATGGGCAGCAGGGCGATTTCCGGGGCGAGCCGCGCGCCGATTTCCTTGAAGCCGTCGAAGTAGGCGCTGTCCCCGGCGTGGTAAATCTTCCGGCCCTGATGCTCCAGCACAAAGCCGCCGTAGCCCCGGTGTTCATCGTGCAGGGTGCGCGCCCCCCAGTGTTTGCTGGGGGTAAAAGTCACCTTCCAGCCGCCCTGCCCGAAGCTCTCCCAATGGTCCAGTTCGATCACGCGGGAAAAACCCAGGTTGTGGGCCAGATCGCCCACGCCGCGCGGCATCACGCCGATTTTTGGATGCGGCAGCCGGCGCAACGTGGGGCGGTGGAAATGGTCAAAGTGCGCGTGGGTGAGCAGCACCACATCGATGGGCGGCAAATCCTTGAGCTTCAGGCCCGCCCGCTTGATGCGCTTGAGCAGGAACAGCCAGTTCGCAAAATTCGGATCGATCAACAGGTTTAAATCCGTGAACTGAATCAGGAACGACGCATGCCCGATCCAGGTGATGGCCACCTCGCCATATTTTAATTTGGGAAAGACCGGCACCTGGGATTTTCCGGTGCGCGGTGTGAGCAGGGCCTTGATGACCAGTTCGCGAAAAAAGACCGCTGGTTTGAAATGCTTGGCCGGGGTTAAATCCTTGAAGGAACGCGGCAACTTGCGCTTGAGTCCGGTTTTGGTCGGCTTGGTCATGACTAAGATACCACAGTACACCTTCGGTCGGGTGAACAAAACCAAAATTCCCGCCGGGTGAGGATTGAACCTCGCAGCGTTTCTGCTGTCCAATCCCCGCCAATTCTGGCACAAACGCGCATGATGAAGCTCGCAACCTGGCTGGTCCTGGGCACCGTTTTCCTGGCCGCCGAAGCTGGCGCGGTCGGGGCAGCGACCCTGGCCGCGAAACTGGCCCCCGTGCCGCCCTTTCCCGCCGTGTGCGCGGCCGCCCAGTCCGCGGGCATTCCCCTGACGGGTTTTGTGCCCCCGCCGCCGGGTGCGGATTGGGAGCCAGGCGATGCCGTGACCGGCCTGATCACCCTGCACGAAAAAAAGCGTGGGGTCACCCAGTGGCTGATTCGTTTTGAAGCCATCACCAACCTTCCCGCCAAGTCCGCCAAGCCGCCCCAGCCGCTGGTTTTGTACACTTCCACGGGCCACCGGTTTGAGTTCGACCGGGTGCCGGCCAGCATTCGGGTACGCCTCCTCGGCCCGTTCGCGGATGCTGACACGCACCGGGGGGCCAGCCCCAAGGGGGGCGACCAAAGCACCCGGGTGGCCATCAATCAGAGTTTTTTGCGGGTCGGTTTGGACGAGGGGGCGGCGGCAGTCATCCGCTGGGTGCAGGCCGCCCGGTTGCAGGGCGCGACTAATTTCATGGAGGCCTTTGAGTTTGACCCCAAACCTTTCAGCAGCGACCGCACCAATCACGATGCCCAACTGGCCCGCCACTGGCAGGTGACCCCGGCGGAAGAGCGGGCGGTGACTGGCTGGGACCCGGCCATGGATGCCTACTTCACCACGGTGGGAAAAACACCGCATTTGCAGGACATGCTGCTAAAAGTCATCAGCCTGCCCTCCGCGTGGTCCGTCGTCAAAAACCTGGGCGTGAAGGTGGAATTTAATTTCGATGAGGAGGCCGTTAACCAACTGACCAACCTGGACTGGTCCCTGCCCACCAATGCCCCCACCTTTTCCCTGCCCTCGCACCTCGTCATCAACAAACATCCCACCCTGGATGTGACCCTGCTGGTGACCGCCCCCCGCCCACCTTTACTGGTCTGTGGCGGGGTGGTTGGGTTCCTGGCGGAAAACCCGGCGGACGAGGCCAACTACCTCACGCTCCGCATGCTCAGCGCGCAGCGCCCGGGCCCTTGACCCGCCGCCGCCCCCGGCTCCGGCCAGCGGATTTTTGCTTGGGCATTCGCGGGGAATCGGGTATCAAGCAGGCATGGACAACCTCGACCGCCAGTTGGATACTTATTTGCGGGCCAAGCCCAAGCTGGGCCGGGGTGTTTACCTCGCGCGCGGGGCGATGGTGCTCGGGCACGTCACCCTCGGCGCGCACAGCAGTGTCTGGTACAACGCCGTCCTGCGCGGGGACATCAACCGCATTGCCGTTGGTCACCACTCCAATATCCAGGACAACTCCGTGCTGCACGTGGCCGATGATTATCCCTGCATCCTGGGCAACTGGGTCACGGTCGGCCATACCGCCATCATCCATGCCTGCCGGATTGGCGATGAAACCCTCGTGGGCATGGGCGCCGTGGTGCTGGACGGCACGGTGATTGGCCGCCAATGTCTGATTGGGGCAAAAGCCCTGGTGACCCAGGGCATGAAAATTCCCGCCGGCTCCCTCGTGCTCGGCTCCCCCGCCAAAATCGTTCGCAAACTCACCCCCGAGGAACGCGCCCACCTGAAATGGTGGGGCCAAAAATACGTCAGCAACGCCGCCTATTGTTTAAAGCACAATATTAATGTGGGCGCGCCGCTGTGAAGGCCTGGTTCCGGCTAAGATCCTTCAATCCAGTAGTCGCCGGTCAAACGCAAAGGCCGCCGGTTGGTGTAGGATGATCTTCGGAAAGTCCGGATGCGCCGGATGGAGCAGGTAATTGAGCTCGCCCGGGATGAGGACACGCGGCAGCGCCAGCACCGCTCACCGGCTGGCTCGCACACAGATATCGCCCAAGGTCCGGGTAAAACCGGGAGCCGGCATGTTCCGCCAGCCCGCCGGCAAACGCTGGCGGGGAAAAACTTCCACCAGAGCCGTGGCGAATTCCAGTTGGAACAACACGTATTTGAAAGTCACCGGCGGGTTGAGATGCACCAGTGTTTCCAAGGCCGCCAGGGATTGCGTACTGCTGGCATAGATCACCCGCACCCCGCGCAATTCCAACGACCGCCTATTACCTCATAGATTAAGGCAATTAACGTTAAAACCGTCGCTCAGAGATTATTTAACGTAACAATAAATATAGCTGCGTCGGCGCTGCTGATGGATGCTGGCCCAGGCCCGGAAGTGTGAATTTTGGAATTTGCGGTTTTCCCGCGCCGCGAACCTTGGCCGCCAAACAAATTCGGTAACACCCCGCTCGCCATGGGTAACTCTCCTGCATACGATGTCTGCCATGAGCACGCAAGTTGCCGCCGGGACTATGCCCGGGATGTTTCCGCCCACGCGCTGGTCGGTGGTGCTGGCCGCCACCCGGCGGCATTCGCCGGAGTCCACCCGGGCTCTGGAGGACTTGTGCCGGGCGTATTGGTATCCCCTCTATGCGTATGTCCGGCGCAGCGGCCAGTCCCCGCATGATGCCCAGGATCTCACGCAGGAATTTTTTGCCCGGCTGCTGGAACATCACTGGCTCGAAACGGCCGATCGCGAGCGTGGCCGCTTGCGCACCTTTCTCATCGTTGCGCTCAAACACTTCCTCCACAAGGAATGGCGCCGGGCCTCCGCCCAAAAGCGCGGTGGCGGGATGGTCCCGGTGGAACTCGACACCCAATGTGCCGAGAGCCAGTATGCCGTGGACCCCACCGCCGGACTGGCCCCGGACGCCGCTTACGACCGTCAATGGGCACTGACGCTGTTGGACCTTGCCCTGAAACGGCTCGAGGCCGAGTTCGCCACCGGCAGCCGGGCTGGCGACTTTGGTGTGCTTAAAGGCTGCCTGCTGGCCGCACCGGGCAGCTTTGATTATGCCAATATAGCCGCCCGCCTGGGCCTCCAGCCCGGGGCCGCCCGCGTGGCCGTGCACCGGCTCCGCAAGCGATTCCGGGAGATTTATCGTGAAGAAATCGCCCAGACCCTTGCCGAGGGAGCCGATTTAAAGGAGGAATTGCGCCACCTCGCCGCCGCGCTGTGAACCCTGCCATGGTGATAAACTTTTCCGGTAACAACTCCCGGTGGCCCGGTAAGTAATCAGCATGAGCAACTCCGCCTCACCCAACTGTCCGCACTGTGGCACCCCGCTGCCGGCCGGGGCTCCCGGGGGCTTGTGCCCCCGCTGCCTCATGGCGCTGAACCTGAAGACCGAAACCGTTTTTACCGACGACACACCCGCCGCGCAACCACCCCTGCCGCCCGCTGCGCTCGCCCCCCACTTCCCGCAATTGGAAATCCTCGAATGCCTCGGCCGCGGCGGCATGGGCGTGGTGTACAAGGCGCGGCAAAAAACCCTCAACCGCTTCGTGGCCCTCAAGCTGCTTGCGCCCGAGCGCGTGCATGATGCCAAATTCGCCGATCGTTTCACCCGCGAAGCCCAGGCGCTGGCCGCCCTTAACCATCCCAACATCGTCACCATTCACGATTTCGGCCAGGCCGGCGGATTTTATTACCTCCTCATGGAATATGTGGATGGCGTGAACCTCCGCCAGTTGCTCCGCACCCGCAAATTCACGCCCGAAGAGGCCCTGGCCATCGTCCCGCCCCTCTGCGACGCCCTTCAATTTGCCCATGAGCGCGGCATCGTTCATCGCGACATCAAACCCGAAACCCTGCTCCTGGACAAAACCGGCCGGGTCAAAGTCGCCGACTTCGGCATCGCCAAAATGCTTGGCTCCGCGAATGGCCATGGCCCGGCGGCCGAGCCCACCGCGCCGGACAACGCCACCCAAAACGCCCTCGGCACCCCCGGCTACAGCGCTCCCGAGCAAAAAACCGATCCCCAACGCGTGGACAGCCGGGCGGATATTTATTCCCTCGGCGTCGTCTTCTACGAAATGCTCACTGGCGAACTCCCCGGCCAGCGCATCGAACCGCCCTCCCGAAAAGTGCAGATTGATGTCCGCCTGGACCAGGTGGTGCTGCGGGCCCTGGAGCAAACCCCCGAACTCCGCTTCCAGCAGGCCAGCGAGGTGAAGACCTGCGTGGAGACCATCACCGCCACCCCGGAATCCCGGAGCCCGTCCGGCCCGGGTGCCACCCCCTCCACATCGCCACCTGTCGGCGTTCCACCCCCGTCACCGGCGCTCGCCCCGGCGGATGGGTGCTGTTCGCGTCGGGATGTGGTAGTTTGGGGGCTCGCCCTCGCGGCCGCCTGTTTCTTCATGGGCGAAAATGTCCCGCAGGCGGCTTATGGGCGATTGATTGAAACGTGGGGCTTGGCGCTGCTGATCCTCTCCAGCGGGTTGCTCCTGTTGCCCGGCCAGCCGGCCAAATATGCCCGCCTCGCCAGCCGGCTGATTGCCATCGACGGCATTTTTACCGCCACCACCGCCCTGTGGTGCGCCACCCAAAATCCGATCCTGCCCGAACCCTGGCTGATCGCCATCGCTGCCGCCTGCCTTGGCGCCATTGCTTATGCGCTGCGCTGCCTGCACCGCTCGCTGGGGAAACCCCCGGTACCGCCCGCCGGCAAATTCAAAGCCCGCCTCCTGCGCATGGTCCAGTTTGACCTGCCCGCTGGCATCGTGGTCGCGCTGATTCTGCGGGCTTTCATTGTCCAACCCTTTCGTGCGGAGACCGATGCCGCCGCACCCGAAATCCCGCGTGCCAGCCGTTTCTTTGTCTGGAAACTGGCGCGCAATTTTGCCCCCGGCGATCTCGTTGCCTATCAATCCGCGAATTGGAACAATGTGGGCCGGGTGACGGGCCGCACCCGCGAGGGGTTGTTGGTCAACCGCAACGGGCAGGGGGATGTCACCATTCCCTACGGTGACGTTATCGGCCGCGTCTTCAGCGTCTATTGGCGCGCGTCGAATACCGGCGTGCTCGCCAATACCCCGGATTCCTTCATCGGCCAGGCCTTGTTTCCACAAGGTGATTTCATCGATATCACCTCCATCAATCGGACTCGTGATCAAATGATCGTCAAGGGCCATTACCATCTCGTCAGCCAGGATCAGGCGCGCCTCGCGCTTTTCCTGACCACTACCAACCCTGCCAGCACGCCCGTGGCCGCCTCCCAGGAACTAACCATTTTCCCCGGCTGGGGCGACTTCAGCCTCACGAACAACCACGTGGTGCCGGGCCTGCCTCACGTGGCGATGTACGCCCATGGCCACCCCTTCGCCAATGTTTATTTTGGCAACCCGGCGGAAGTGGCCGCGGAGCGAAAGCTGGATCTGGCCGATACTTCCGGGGTCCAGCCCGGGCTGCCCGGCCGCTTCCCCGGCGCCATGTCCTGGACCAATTGGAATAACCATCAGGAAATCGGCCCGGGTTATGCCGTGGCCGCTTCCAGCAATACCATTGTGGCCGCCGGCGTGCACGGTCTGCTCGCCACCCGCCATCCCGTCTCCGGGGTGTGGCAGATGGAAAAGGTCGCCGATAATAAAGATTTCCGCGGCATCCTTTATGCCCACGGCCAGTTTGTCGCCGTTTGCGAAGGCGGTGGCATCCAGACCAGTCCGGATGGGCAGGCCTGGACGCCGCGTGATTCCACCGTCACCAACAACTTGCTGGGCGTGCTCTGGGATGGCCGCCAATATCTTGTGGGCGGGGATCATGGCACCCTCTTGGCCAGCCCGGATGGCATCAACTGGACCCCGCGAGTTTCCGGGACGCACATTCACCTGTCTGCCTTTGGTTATTCCGGCACCCGCTATGTGGCGGTGGGCAATGACGGGATTATTATCAGCGACGATGCCCGCACCTGGCGAAAACCGGTCAGCTGGGTCGAAGTTGCCCGGGTGCCCTTTACCGCTTGCACCTGGACCGGCAGCCAGTTTCTCGCCTGCGGCCTGGGCTTGGATCAATTACCCACCATTTACACGAGCCCGGATGGGGAGCAATGGACCTTGCGCGAGAAAACGATCACCGCCTCCCTCCGGGCTGCGCTTACCTTCAACGGTGCCATTTACGTGGCCGGCGACAACGTGCTGGAGCAATCCACCGATGACGGCACCACGTGGACGAATATTTTCCCCAGCGCCAACGGCAACCAACTCTTCATGGGCCTGGCCACGGACGGCCAGAACCTGATCGCGGTCGGCTTCAATCGCAACGTCTGGGTTCTCCCGCTGACGCCCTGAGCTTTGGACTCCAGGATTTTTCGTGAAATAGTTCCACGAATAGTTCCACGAAAACGCCGGCTCCCTGAACCGGGGGCAATGCGATTAGAACTGGCCGGGATGGGCGCGGGTGGTGCGCATTTTTTCAGCTTCCACAATGGCCAGCATCTGGCGCAAATCCTCTTCCTTGGAACCGCTGATGAGGAGGTAATCGAAATTTTTCCACTGGGCGATTTCCTGCCGGGCCACGGCGAGGCGCTTGCGCATGACGGCCTCGGCATCGGCACCGCGTTTTTTCAAACGTTCCTCCAGGATTTTCAGGGACGGCGGCGTGAGGAATACGGAGACGAGGGCCCGGCGAAGTTCCGGGTCCTCCAGGGCACGTTCCTTGATGGTGGCGGCGCCCTGGACGTCCACATTAAGCAGCACATCGTGGCCGTCGCGCAATTTGCTGGTCAGTTCGGAGCGGAGCAGACCGTAGCTGTGACCGTAGACGGTGGCGTGTTCGAGAAAATTGCCGGCCTGCAGGCGTTTGAGAAAGTTTTCGGCCTCCAGAAAGTAGTAATCCACGCCCTCGCGCTCGCCCGCGCGCGGGTCGCGGGTGGTGCAGGTGATGGCGCGGGTCATTTCCGGCCGGGCTTCGAGCAGCAGGTTGCAAAGCGTGGTTTTCCCGCCGCCCGAAGGGGCCGAGATCAGAATGAGCAGGGGCGCGGATTTCCGTTCCGCCGCCGGGGACGCCGGGGCGTTTTTGTCGGCCGGGAGGGCGATTTTTTGGGTGGTTTTTTTCATTCCACGTTTTGCGCCTGTTCGCGGAATTTTTCGAGTTCCGCCTTGAGGGTGACGACTTCGCGGGAAATCACGGCGTCGTTGGCCTTGGACCCAATGGTGTTAATTTCGCGGTTCATTTCCTGGGCCAGAAAATCGAGGGTGCGGCCGACAGGTTCCCTGGCCTTGCGGCAGTCCTCAAACTGCTGGAAGTGGCTTTGGAGACGGGTGAGTTCCTCTGTGATGTCGGAGCGGTCGGCAAAGAGGACGATTTCCTTGAGCAGGCGTTCGTCGTCGGGTGCGATGCCTTCCAGGCCGGCACATTTGATGCGTTCGCTGAGCTGGCCACGGTAATTTTCGGCAGTTTGCGGGGCTTGTTTTTGGATTTTTTCCACCGCACCGCGCATGACCTCGATGCGGGCGACCAAATCCTGGGCCAGATGGCGGCCTTCGCGCTCGCGCATTTTGACGAGGGCGGCGAGGGCGGGTTTGATGGCTTTTTCCACGACCGGCCAAATGGTGTCCGGATCCACCAGTTCTTCGTCGCTCTGAAAGACCCCGGGGGCGCGGACGATTTGGTCCAGATTCACCTTGCCGGCGAGCTTGAGCTTTTTGGCGAGCCGGCCCAATTCAGCCGCATACGCCTGGGCCAGCGGGACGTTGATATGCATACGGGCCGAAAGCTTGCCCTCGGCCGCATGGATGCTGACGCGGGCGGTCACGCGCCCGCGCGCCACGGTGCCATTGATGGCGTCGCGCACCTGGGCCTCGAGCATTTCCAACTCCCGCGGCAGGTTTACCGAGATTTCTGACTGGCGGCGGTTAACGGCCGCCAGTTCCACCGTGATTTTGAACCCGTCCTGGGAGCACTCACCCCGGCCGTAGCCCGTCATGGATTTCATCCGGCACAATTTGCAAAAAAAAGCGGCCGCAAGCGAGATATTTTCGGGGCCGAGGCTCCCGGCCGGAAGAATGCTTAAGGCAATGTGAAGCAAGCGGGCACCTCGAGAGGGTTTAAGTGATTTGCGGTTTTGCCGTGCTGAGCTGTCGCGATGGCACGGAAATTAAGTGTATGCCACTGGTACAAGCGGGCAAATAATCACCGGGCGGTTAGTTTGCGGTGCTGAACGGCGGTGAATTCGCGAGTTGAGTTGCGAACCCAAAAGGCGCAATCTTGGGTGGCCGGCCGCACAGCGCCCGCATTCGTTTTGTGCATCCGTAGCTCAATTGGATATAGCTTCTGACTTCGGATCAGGCGGTTGGGGGTTCAAGTCCCTCCGGATGCACCATCTATTTTAGTCAATGTTTACAATGGTTTAATGGTTTTTGCAGTTGAAGAATTA
>CAIQWB010000050.1 GCA_903875465.1 uncultured Verrucomicrobia subdivision 3 bacterium | reverse complement strand
TGCCGCTGGTCAACTGGGCGGCGTTGAGAGCGGTGAGGCCCGTGCCATTGCCGGTGAAACTGTTGCTGGTGTTGTTGAAATTCAACGCGTTGTCGTAGGTGCCGGACAGCGCGACCGAAGGAACAGTGCCGGTGGTTAACTGGGTGGCGTTGAGGCCGGTCAGGCCACTGCCGTTGCCCGCGAAAGTACCGGTGAAGTTGTTGCTGGCATTATTGAAGTTTAACGCGTTGCTATACGTACCAAACAGTGCGGCCGAAGGCACGGTGCCGCTGGTCAACTGGGCGGCGTTAAGGCCGGTAAGGGCTGTGCCATTGCCGGTGAAAGTATTGGTGGGGTTGCTCAGGTTCACCGCGCCCCCGAAGGTGCCGGTGAGTGCGGTTGCCGGCAGAGTCCCGGTCAACTGGCTCGCGGCAAGGGTGCCGATCAAACTGCCGGCCGTGCCGGCCACAGCGGTGAACGGAACCGACGTTACGGCCTGCGGTTGAGTAAACGGTACGGGAGTGGGATCTTGCGGTCCCTGCACCCATAACTGGACATATAAATTGCCCGAATGGACGTTGGTTTCCAGAAATTTTTGGTCCGCCACCAAGGGAATGGTAAACACCCCTTGTTGCAAAGTAATCGAGTTGGTTTGCAACTGCCCCAGGACAACCTGACCCGGATACTGAACGGCGAAATTGGTGAAGTCAGTTGGCGGGCAGTCGCTGCCGCACGGCGGCCAGGGTGCCGGAATGGGGCAGTCACAATGCCACCAAAACAGCCACGCATAGCAGGTATAGGGACCATCCGGGGCGGGTTGATAACCGCCGCTGGTATTTGTCACTTGGAGCGCCCCTTGAAAGGTGAACGGTCCCGACAACGTGCTGGATTGCGCCGGGGCCAGTTGTGTGCTGGCGATGGTCGCCGTCAGGGCCAGCAGTAAGGCGGATTTATGTTTGATAGTTGGCATTGCTATTGTGTTTGGTTGCTTCTGATTGGGTATTATCGAGGTTCATTTTACCATTCCGGGTAATTTCGTTTCAACTTCATTTACCTATTACAAGTAAAAAATAAGATTATTTAATGATTATGGCGTCATGAGATGGAATACAACCGCCATTACTTATGGGCGCAGTGATGGCGTGGGCGGGCAGCGGAGGAATATCAAACCCCGATGCCCAATTTTTGAACCAATGGCTCAGGCGAAGATCGCGAAAGGAAAAATTGGGAGGCTGGCTTTATACGGAGACACCGAGGCTGCGCACAGCGGCACGGGTTTTTTCCGGCGTCTCGTGCAGAATCGTCCGCCAGCCGCGCACTGCGCCGCCAGCGACGTTTTCCGCGCGGTCGTCGATGTAAATCAGGTCCGCACCCTGCTCGCCACACATGAGTTCCATAGCCTCGTAGATGGGCGGGGCAGGTTTCATGGCCTTAACCTCGTAGGACAGAATGTAACCATCAAAATTTTGGAAGAATGGATAGTCCTGGCGGATGTGTTCGATGGCGAGGTCATTGGTATTCGAGAAGATATACGTGCGGTGACCGGTCCGGCGGAGGGCGGCGTGTAATTCGATCATGGGCGCAATCGGGCTGAAAATTTTGGCGAAGTAGTCGCCAAATTCCGCGGGCGAGCCTTGGAAACCGACGGCATCGCGGAGGGCGGCAAAAACCCGGCTCCGGGTGATGAGGCCGGTTTCATAATCCACCAGCAGATTGGCGATAACGGCAAAGAGGTCCGCCTCAGCTGGCGGATTGGTGCTGCGCGCGCGGATTTTTTGGGCGGCGATGGAATAGTCAAAATCCACCAGCACCTTGCCAAGATCGAAAATGATGACAGGTTTCTTTTCCATAAATACGAACATTACATTTCGCGGCGGCCTTCGAGTGCGCGGTTTAGGGTGAGTTCGTCGGCAAATTCCAAGCCGCTGCCAGCGGGCAGGCCGTAGGCGATCCGGGAAATCTTCAAGCCAGGGCGCTGGCAGCGTTTGGCCAGATAATAGCTGGTGGCGTCACCTTCCACATCGGTGCCCAAGGCGACGATGAGTTCTTTGATGGGTTCGGCCTGGAGGCGATCCTCCAGTTCACTGATGCGCAGGTCTTCGGGGTCCACGCCGTCCAAGGGCGAGATTTTGCCGCCGAGCACGTGGAATTTACCCCGGAAAGTGCCGGATTTTTCCACGCTTAAAATATCCACCGCCCGTTCCACAACACAGACGATGCCCGCATCACGGCGCGGGTCGTCGCAAATGACGCAGGGGGATTTTTCCGTGAGGGCGCCGCAGGTGGTGCAGAAGTGGATTTTTTCGCGCGCGCGCACAATCACTTCGGCGAGGTGGCGGACGACGGCCACATCGGTTTGCACCAAATGCAGGGCGATGCGCTCGGCGGAACGCGGGCCCACGCCAGGGAGTTTGCTCAGCGCTCCGGTGAGTTCCGCAATGGATTCGGGCAGCATTGGGGAGCTTAGAAGCCGGGCATGTTCATGCCGGCGGTGACCTTGCCCAATTCCGAGGAGGAAATGTCCTTGGCCTGGCTGAGGGCTTGGTTGGCGGCGGACAGGATCATTTCCTCGAGCAACTGGGCATCGGCGGGATTCAGCGCCTGGGGATCGATTTTGATGCCGGCGAGGGTGCCATCGCACTTGGCCGTGACCTTCACGGCGCCACCACTGGTGGCCTCCACCGTGCGCAGGGCGAGTTGGGCCTGCACTTGTTCCATTTGCTGCTGCATCCGCGCAGCCTGTTTCATGAATTTTCCGAGACTAGACATGGTTTTTGATTAAAAGGTTAAAGAATCAACTTCCGTTAAAGCGAATTAAATCGGTTAAATGCTTGCTTGGTTCGTGGGTTCAATGCGTGATCGGAGGAGGTTAAGCCCGGACATCGATGATCTGGCCCTTGAACACTTCGAGGGCTTTTTTGATGAGGGGGTCGTTTTTAAAATCCTCCTTGTTGAAAGGGGTGGCAGCGGGTTTTTCCGCCTTGGGAGCGGGGGCGGCGGCCGGTTTGGGGGGGGCAGGCGCGGGCACTGCCGGGGCGGCGGGTTTGGCCACAGGCGTGGGGACGGGCTTGGGCTGCACGAGGCCACGGTCCTGCTTGATAAACTTGATTTGGGAATTGGGATGGCCCAGTTCGGCCAGCTTGGTTTGGAGCAGGGCGTGGTTTTTGGGATTATCCACCAGCCCGAGGTAATCGGTAAATTCAGGGTCGAACCCGATGACCAAGAGGTTGCGCTCAAAGCTCACTGGCTGGGCTTCGATTAAATAACTGCGAGCAAAGGGACTGGCCCGGCCGACGGATTCCAGCAGGGCTTTCCACAAATCTTCAAAGGAACCAGATGCCGGGGTGATTGGGCCGGGGGGGGCGATTGGTGCGGTGGCGGTGGCCTCGGCAAGTTTCTGGGCCGGCGCCGGGGCGGCAGCCGGGGGGGGCGCGGGAGCCCAAGGCGGCGGCGGCAGGGCGGGGGTGGGGGTCGGAGCGGGGGCGGGGGCCGGGGCCGCAACCGGGGCGGGGGTTGGGCGGG
>CAIQWB010000049.1 GCA_903875465.1 uncultured Verrucomicrobia subdivision 3 bacterium | reverse complement strand
GGAAATTTACCTGCCCCGCCGCGCGCGCGAGCCGGAGGACGTTCTCGCAGCCATGTCTCTTCGCCATCAGGCCCGCCAAAAAGCCATCGACTCCGCTCACAAAAAACACCGGAAATCTAAAGCTATTCTAACAAAGTAGAACTAAGCCCTAATCGCACCTGTTTCCCGCTTGCGCGGGCTGGCACACGTTATGCTATTCAACCTGTTGCTATGAAACTCGCCCATTCTCAAGGTCGCCCTGCCGGGTTTACCCTCGTGGAGTTGTTGGTCGTTCTGGCCATCATCGGCATCCTCGCCGCCCTGCTTCTGCCCGGCCTCGTTCAAGCAAAAAGAGCCGCCAAACGCATCGTGTGCATCAATAATCTGCGACAGATTGGGATTTCTTTCCAAATGTTTGTGCACGATCACAATAACCGCTTCCCCATGGAGGTGCCTGTGGCGGATGGCGGTTCCCGGGACTTTGTGCAAAATGATTTGCGGCCGGGCAGTCAGTTTTTTGATGCCTATCACAGTTTTAAAACCCTCGCCAGCGCCGGGGCCGCGCCCGCCGAATTCATCTGCCCGACTGATAATCGCCGGCCGGCCGCCAGCATGGCCAGCCTGGCCAATCCCAACGTCAGCTTTTTCATCGGGGTCAGCGCCCGTTATTTCCAGCCCAATTCCGTCCTGGCCGGTGACCGCAATATCGAATGGCCCGACGCCACCAATGCCACCCGGCAGACCGTGTCCGGTGGCCAGGTCCTCCGGTGGACCCGTGAGCTGCACTATTTTCAGGGCGATATTTTGTTCGCCGATGGCCGGGTCGAGAACCGCCGTCAACACTGGGTACTGGCCAGCGACCCAACCGCCACCAATCCCAGCGTCATGCTGCTGCCCGCCCTCGGCCCCGTCGCCGCCTCCGGTCCCCATGCCAGTGCCAATGCTTATGCCCAAGGGTACGGCAGTCCGGGAGGCAATGCCTATCACCCGCCCAGCGGCAGTGGCAGTAACCAGCCGGCCCGGCCCTCCCGCCCCCTCCCATTGCCGCAATCCCAGCCTTCCGGCGGCAACCGGCCCTACCCCGCCACCCCCGACCCCGGCAGCTTCGCCAACTCGCCCGGCGGCGCTGCCCCGGGCGGGACGGGCTCCGTCAGCCCGGCCACCAGCCATGGGCCGGCCGTGACACCTCCCCCCCGTGAATCCGCCCCCGCCCCATCGGATCCCGGCTTTTATTGGTTGAAAACCACCGTCAATCCCCGCTTCTTCCCCTATAATAGCGCTGCCGGAAGCTGGCTCCTGTTGCTCGTGATCGCCGCGGTCTTGGGCGGCGTTTGGTGGCGTTTGTTCCGGGGTCAGAGCTAACCCCCCTCCACCCGCGCGGGATTCCGGCTGGCGTCCCGCCGGCCCGTTGGTTATGCTGGAGCCATGTTCGATACCATCAAGACCGGCATTGCCACCGCCACCGACAAGCTCACGCACTTGCGGAGGTTTCTTTGACGTCCCCACAACGCAAAAACGACTGGGCGAGTTAAACTCGCTGATGGCGTCCGACACCTTCTGGAATAATCGCGAATCCGCGCAGAAGCTCATTGATGAGAGCAACACCCTGCGCAACAAGATCGAGCCCCTGATCAATTCCGAGAAGCAACTCGACGATTTCCGCGTCATGGTGGAACTCGGCGAGGCCGAGCCGCCCGACGTCCAGGTGAAGCTGGAAAAGGAACTCGAGCGCGACCTGGACAAATTTTTCAAGGCCTTGGAAGCCATGGAGCTGCGCGTATTCCTGAATGGGCCGCACGACCAGAACAACTGCATTCTCACCATCAATTCCGGCGCCGGTGGCACCGAGGCGTGCGACTGGGCGAACATGCTCCTGCGCATGTACCAGCGCTGGGCCGAATCGCGCGGCTGGGAAGTGGAAGTAACCGATGCCCTCCCCGGCGAAGGTGCCGGCATCAAGAGCGCCACCCTGCGCATCCAGGGCGAAAACGCCTACGGCTTCTGTAAGGCCGAGCGCGGGGTGCACCGCCTCGTGCGCATTTCGCCTTTTGATTCGAACAAGCGCCGGCACACCAGTTTTTCCAGCGTGGACACCATTGCCGAGCTCGAGGAGAACACCACCGAAATCGTCATTCCCCCCAATGAATTTCACGTCGATACCTTCCGCTCCGGCGGCAAGGGCGGCCAGAACGTGAACAAGGTGGAAACCGCCGTGCGCATCACGCATTTGCCCACCGGTCTCGTGGTCGCGTCCCAAGCCCAGCGTTCGCAACATCAAAACCGCGCCACCGCCATGGCCCTCCTCCTCTCTCGCATCTTCGCGCAGCGCCAGGACGCCGCCAAGGCCGAGATGGAACGGTTTTATGGCGACAAAGGCAGCGTGTCCTGGGGCAACCAGATTCGTAGTTATGTCTTCCAGCCCTACCGCATGGTCAAGGACCTGCGCACCGGCGTGGAAACCAGCGATGTCCAGGGCGTCATGGATGGCAACCTCGATCCGTACGTCAATGGCTGGCTGCGCGCCGGCTGTCCGCTCAAGCGGATGCAGGGTGTGAAGGATGAGGAAGATTAAGCCTGTGAATATTCTCGACGAAATTGTGGAGCAAAAGCAGCGCGAAGTCGCGCTCCTGCCGGAACGCCTCCTCGCCGCCGGTGATTTGCACGATGCCATGCTGGAACGCGGCGAACGCCGCGATTTCCTGGCCGCCCTGCGCCACCCGCGCGCCGGGGACATCGGCCTGATCGCCGAAGTCAAGAAAGCCTCGCCCTCCGCCGGCGTGATCTGTCCGAACTTCGATCCCGTGCGCATCGCCACGGAATACGAGGCGGCTGGCGCCAGTTGCCTTTCTGTGCTGACTGATGAAAAATTCTTCCAAGGTTCACTGGAATACCTGCGGCAAATCCGCGCCGCCGTGAAGCTCCCCTTGCTCCGCAAGGATTTCATCATTGATGAACGCCAGATTCTCGAGGCGATTGAGTGGGGTGCCGACGCCATCCTCCTCATTGTGGCCATTCTCGACGATGCGCGCCTCCTGCGCTTTCACACCATCGCCACCGCCGCCGGTCTGGCGGTGTTGGTGGAAGTGCACGACGAGGCCGAACTCACCCGCGCCCTGGCGCTCGGCGCGGAGCTCATCGGCGTCAACAATCGCAACCTAAAAACCTTTAAAGTGGATTTGGCCACCACCGGGCAACTCGCGGAAAAGCTGGCCGCCTCCGGTGCCCGCCCCGCGATTTTGCTGGTCGCCGAAAGTGGCATTCACACCCGCGCCGATGTCGTGCGCCTGAAGCAATGCGGCGCCGCCGCCATCCTCGTGGGCGAATCGCTCGTGAAACACGGTAATATCCCCGCAAAGGTTAAAGAATTGATCGCCTGATCCGTTCGGCCCTCACATGGCCGCCGTCATCCGGTCATAAATTTGCTGGGCCGCAATCCGGTTGTCCTCGCTGTCAAACGTGCCCACACTGATCTGAATGTTGGTCAGTGTGTCACCTTTCCGCGTTAATTGAATAATGACCGGCTGCTTTTTCGCGCTCAGGCCTTGCAGCCGGCCCGAAGCCCCGTCCTTCGCCGAGGACGTCACCGGAATCTGCAACCCCGCCAGCGCCCCCTTGGCCGCCTTCCAGGCTTTGTCCAGACTCACATTTTGGGTCACCTGCAACGTATTGCTCGCATACTTCACCGTCCCGTAAGCCGCCCCGGCCGCCACGCCCCCCACCAGCAACAAGGCACAGCCCTGCACCAGGCACAGGCCCGCCACCAGCGTTAGCGTAAAAAGGATTTGTTTGCCGGTTTTCATAATAGGTTAAATCGTAAAGTTCACCGGAAGTCTAACGCCTGGCCGGACTTTATCAATAGGGTGTTACCCCCACCAGCCTGGCCCCGTGAATCAAAAGCCTGGACCGGCCCGACGGAGTTCAAGGTGTTGCCTGGCCGCCGTGCTCCCTGCGCGTTGCCTCAAATGCAAAGACACCGGAGCGGCTGGGCGGGAAACTCCTCGCGGCCGGGCAGCCCTGTGGCAAGCAATATCCAGTGAAGTTTCCTTGGAGCTTGGATGTTGGAGCTTGGAGCTTCCCCCTTGTCCCCAGTACTGGTGACTGGCTGGTGACGGCGAATCTGGTAGATTGGTCTCGTGTTCGACGCCCTCAGTTCTCAAGTGCGTTGTGTGTGATAAGCCCGGAGTTGTGTCCGGGCTTTCTCTTTTTTACCGGGTCCCTTTTTTCCGGTACCAATCGTGCAACCAGCCCCGGCGGGCCATTTTTCCGGCCTTTCGTGGAAACGGTCGCTTGCCCCGGTCCGTGGTCGTATGCTAAAATGGGGCGTGCATGTGCCATCAGAATGCTTTCCTGCAACTCCCGCCGCCACTGACGCGCGCGGACTGTCTGGTGCGGCGCAACCTGCGGTAAACCCCCTGGCAGTAACCCAATCCCGCTTATGAAACCGATTCTGCCGCTCTTCATCATGGTGGATGCCTGTGGATGGGAGATCATTCGCAACGACGCCTTCGGAAAGAATTTTGCGCCCCATCGCAAGAAACTGGAGTCCGTGTTCGGTTACAGCTCCACCTGCGTGCCCTCCATTCTCTCCGGCCGCTGGCCCTTTGAGCACCGCAACTGGTGTTATTTTGTTTACGATCCGAAGAATTCCCCCTTCCGTTCGCTGCGCTGGCTGCACTGGCTGCCCACGGCCGTCACCGGCCGGCGCATTTTCCGCCGTTACCTCACCA
Source organism: uncultured Verrucomicrobia subdivision 3 bacterium (assembly GCA_903875465.1). Taxonomy (GTDB): domain Bacteria; phylum Verrucomicrobiota; class Verrucomicrobiia; order Limisphaerales; family UBA11358; genus UBA11358. The sequence continues at coordinate 10,058 of CAIQWB010000049.1, read as the reverse complement.
AGTTCGTGAAGGTGCAGCTCAAATTTCGCGGCTACTTTGACCTCTACAACATCCCTTTCAAATACATCAACCTCTTCGACTTCACCGAGAAGAAGAGTCCGTTGCAGCCCGGTGGGATGAATTCCGGTCCGAATATTTTTGATTTCCTGGTCGGCCGCAAGATTCCGTATTTCGTCACCGACACGACCAAGAGCGAGGAGCAGAACCGGGATAATCTGATTGCGGCCATCGAGTCCGAGCGCATTGATTTTGCCTTTCAATACTGGGCCGGCCTGGATGGCTTGCTCCACATGGTGGGTAATCAATCCCCCGAAGTGCCCGCCAAGCTGCGGGTTTACGAGCAATGGCTGGAGCAGGTGCTGGCCGCCGCCCGCAACCACTACTCTGAGGTGCGCCTGTACATTTTCAGCGACCACGGCATGGCCAACTGCGACGAGCATGTGGACCTCAAGGCCCGCATCGACGCCCTGCCCGTGAAAATGGAAAAGGATTACGCTGTGGTGTATGACTCCACCATGGCGCGGTTCTGGTTTTTCAATGACCAGGCCCGTCAGCTCATCATTGCCGCGCTGGGCCAGGTGCCCGAGGGCCGCATCGTGCCGGATGCCGAATTGAAGCACATGAACGCCCTGTTTGAGGACCGCTATTTTGGCGAGTTGATTTTCCTCATGCGCGAGGGCGTCTTGATCGTGCCCAGCCACATGGGTGAGCGGCCCATCCGGGCCATGCACGGGTATCATCCCACCGATCCCCAGAGCTACGCGGCCCTGCTGACGAACCAGCCCGCGATTCCGGAGGACATCACCCATATTCCCCACATCCATAAATTGATGGTGGCCCATGCCACCGCCGCCCAGGCGGCCAACCAGACCGCAGGGAAGCCGGCCTGATGAGTGATCCGCGCGCCCAGACCATCGTGCATGTTCCCCGCCGTTTCGTGGCGGAGGAATGGGGGGGCACCGAAACGGTGATCCTGGAAATCTCGCGCCAGCAGCAGCGGGCCGGGGCCGCGCCGGTGATCATGACCTCCATGGCCCTGGCCAAGCTGCGCCATGAAACCATCGGCGGCGTGCTGGTGAAACGTTATCCCTACTGCTATCCCTTTTTCGGTTTAAGCGCCGCCGACCGCGCGGCCCTCGATAAAAAAGGCGGTAATCTTCTCTCCCTCTCCCTCTTTTACGCCCTCTATCGCGAGCCCAATGTGCGGCTCTTTCACGCGCACGCCCTCAAGCGCGTGGGCGGCGAGGTGCGCACCGCGGCGCGGCTGCGCAAAAAGCCCTTCGTGGTGTCCTTGCATGGCGGCGTGTTTGATGTGCCCAAGGCCGAGCTGGGCACCATGCTCAAGCCCATTGAAAACAAAACCGAATGGGGCAAGCCCTTCGGTGCGCTGTTCGGCTCGCGCCAGGTGCTCACGGATGCCGACTACGTGATTTGCGTGGGCCAAAGCGAGCTGGAAAAGGCACGCCAAGAACTCACGCACGACCGCATCGCCTATTTGCCGAACGGCGTCGATTGCGCCAAGTTCGCCACCGGCGACGGCGCGGCCTTCCGCGCGCAACACGGCATTCCCGCCGACGCGTTCCTGGTGCTGAACATCAGCCGGATTGACGCGCAGAAAAATCAACTGCTCTTGCTGGCGTCTTTTGCCCGGTTCCGGCGCACCGAGCCCAAAGCCTTTCTCGTGCTCATCGGCCCCGAAACCCAGCCCAGCTACGCCGCGCAATTGCGGGAACTGGTCAAAACCGAGAACCTGGGCGGTTCCGTCAAAATTTTGCCGGGCATGCGCAATGACCAGCCCGAGCTGGTGCAGGCGTTTCACGCCGCGAATGTCTTTGTGCTGCCCTCCATGCATGAGCCATTCGGCATTGTGGTGCTGGAAGCCTGGAGCGCGGGCCGCGCCGTCATTGCCAGTCGCGTGGGCGGCTTGCAGGCCCTCGTGCGCGATGGCGAGACCGGGCTCTTCCTGGATCCCAACGCCCCGGCCGCCGCCGCCGATCTGGCCGCCCAGCTCACCCGGCTCGCGGCCGACCCCCCATTCTGCGCCGCCTTGGGCGAGGCCGGCCGGCGCGAGGCCCGCGCCCATTACGACTGGCAGCAAATCGGACAACAATTGGAGAACCTTTATCAGCGCGCTGAGGAACATTGCGCGCGCCGCTCATGACGAACGACCAGGTCAATAAAACCGTGGTGAAAAATGCCCTCACGGGCTATGTCCGCATTTTCATTCGCTTGGGCCTGGGGCTCGTGACCTTCCGGATGCTGTATCAGGGGCTCAGCACCGTGCCGGAACAATTCGGTTTCTGGTCTCTGCTTTGGGCGGTGTTTGGTTACGGCATCCTCCTGGATTTTGGGTTTGGTTACTCGGCCCAAAAACGCGTGGCGGAGCTGAGCGTGCACCAGGATTGGCCGGGTTTGAGCCGGGTGCTCAGCACGATTTTCTTTTTCTACTGCATCATGGCCGCCGTGGCCGTGGCCGTGGGCGTGCTGGCTTCCGGGCCGCTGATTGATTTGTTCAAGGTCAGCGCCGCCCATCGCGAAGAATACCGCTTTATCATGATGGTGTTTCTCGCCGGCATCGGCCTCTGTTTCCCCTTTGGCATTTTCCCCGAGGTGTTGCAGGGCCAGCAGCGCATCGCCGCCAGCAACAACATCAGCATCATGGCCACCGTGCTGAATTTCATCGCCGTGGGCTGCGTCGTGTATTTCCACCTGAGTTTTCTCACCCTGGTGATCTTGTCATTGCTTAGCATGCTGCTGCCGAACATTTACGCCGCCAAGCTCTCCATGGATCACCTGCCCGGCGTGCGCATCCGCCCCAGTCTCTTTTCCTGGGACACCATGTTCGACACCGGCAAATTCAGCGTCTATGCCTACACCAACACTCTGAGCAATGTGCTCCGCAACAAGACCGACCAGCCCGTGATCAGCACCCTGCTCGGTGTGGCGGCCATCACGCCCTACCAGGCCGGCAGCAAGGTGGGCGAAATGTTCGGCATTCTCACCCGCCAAATCGCCGACGTGCTCTCCCCCTCCGCCGCTCACTTGCATGCCAAGGGCGATGCCCAGGCCCTGCGCACCATGATGATCAACGGCATGCGCTTCAGCGTGCTGGCGGCCACGCCCTTGTATGTGGTCACCGCCGCCTACGTGGACGGCGTCATCCGCCTGCTCACCGGCGTGAAGATCGTCACCGGGCCGATGTTCTGGGCCGGCGAGTTGCTGTTGTTTTGGTATTATTCCCTGGTGCTCACCCATTGGGTGTTCAAGACGATGTTCATGATGGCCGGCCAGGAACGCAAGATGATGCAACAGGGCGTCACCGAGGCCATCTGCAACCTCGCGCTGAGCATTGGCCTAACCATGTGGATCAAACGCGTCTGGGGCGTGGACTGGGGTATTCTCGGCGTGGCCCTGGGATCAGTCGTCCCAACTTTTATCTTTGGCTGGGGCTTCATCTGGGGCTGGGCCGCCAAGGAAGCCGGGCTTGGCCGCTGGGCGCTGTTCCGCGAAGTCATTTTAAAAACGTGGGTCGCCAGTGTGCCCATGGCGTTGCTGGCGGCTGCCTTCCGCTTCCAACCCTGGTGGTTGAGTGGCAGTAACACCCTTCGCATGCTGCTGGAGAGCAGTGTCGTGGTGGCGTTCGGACTGCTCTGCTTGTGGAAATTCGCCCTCAGCCCGGCGGAGCGCGCCAGTTTTAGCGCGAAATTTGGCCGTAAATTCGGCGGCCAGGGGAAAGGCCGCACCGCATGAAACGCCTGCGCGTTTTGTATCTGGACACGCCCTTTGAAAATGTTTCCGGCGGGGACAAAAACCGCAGCCGTTTTCTCTGGTGGGCGCTCGGCGAACGCTTCGAGGTCAGCCTGGTCTTGCTGGGGACCGCCGGCAAAACTCCCCCGCCCGCGAGCCAGTTTCCGCCCCTGGCCATTTTACCCACCCAGCCGCCGCCCTTTCCCCGGCCCGGCGCCGCCCCGGCCTTTGCCGCCGCCGATCAAGACCGCTTCGTGCAAATCGTGCGCGACGGCAACTTTGACGTCGTGTTCGGCCGCTTCACCGTCGGCTATGAATTGCTCGACCGCGTGGCCCGCGAACTCCCGGACCTCACCATTGTCGTGGACGTGGACATGGTGTCCTCCCGCCTCGTGGCCCTCACCTGGGCCGCCCACCGTTCCTTCAAAAAACGCTGGTTCTTGTTCGAGAAATGGAAGCTCCAATATTTTGAGCGCCAACTGTTCCGCCAGCCCTGGCTGTTTCTCTTCACCAACGGCACCGAGCTGGAAGGCGTGCGCGCGGAAGTGGCGCCCCAAGCCGCGTCCGGCAAATTCGCGCTGCTCCCCAACATCATGCCCCCTGCGCGCGAGCTGCATCCCCCCCGCCAGCCCGTGATTTTATTTTTCGGCAGTCTCGATTCCTCCGCGAATGTGGATGGTTTCCAATTCCTCGTGGATGAAGTGTTGCCCCTCATTGAGGCGGATTTAAAGCGGTGCGGCGTCCGCCTGCGGGTGGTGGGCAAAAATCCGCCGCCGGCCTTCGCCGAGAAATTGCGCGCGCGCGGGACCGACCGCGTGGACCTGGTCGGACCGGTCGATTCCGTGGAACTCGCGCTCGCCGAATGTTTGTTTGTCCTGCTTCCCCTGCGCATCGCCTCCGGCACCCGCACGCGTATTCTCGAGGCGGCCGCGCTCGGCCGTGCGGTGGTCACCACCACCATTGGCGCCGAGGGCCTGGACCTCGGTGACACCGTGTCCATCGGTGACACCGCCGCGGAACTCGCCGCCCACACCCGGGCGCTCCTGGCCGACCCGGCGGCGGCCGAAGCATTGGGCCGCCGGCTCAAGCAGCGCTCCCTCTCGCTCTATGCCACCGCCAAAGTCGCCAATGACCTGGCCCAGGCCGTGATTAATTTTGCCGGCCGCACGGAGGGCGCCACCCCATGAGCGATCCCCTGGTCAGCATCATCATGCGCTCCTACAACGAGGCTTGGGCCCTCCAGGGCACGCTGCCCGCCCTCGCCGCGCAGGACTACCAAAACTGGGAGCTCATCGTCATTGATTCCGGTTCCACCGATGGTTCGCAAGCGTTAATCCAGGCCGCCCGTCCGGCCCATTTCGTGCAAATCACCCCGGCCGAGTACAACCCCAGCCGCGTGATGAACCAGGGTATGCGCCTGGCCAAATCCGATTTTGGCATTTTCCTGAACGCCGATGCCACGCCCCAGGGCCGCAGCTGGTTGCGCCCCCTCGTCACCGCGCTGCAAAACCCCCGGGTGGCCGCCTGTTTCGGACGCCAGATTCCCCGGCCCAATTGCCAGGCTGTCTTTGCCAGTGATTACGACCGCTGTTTCGGCCCGCAGCGCGAATCGGCCCGCTGGGACCATTTTTTCAGCATGGTCAGCAGCGGCCTCCGGCGCGACGTGTGGAACTTGCGCGGCTTCCGCGAGGATTTGCAATACGCCGAGGACGACGAATACACCCGCTGGTGCCGGGCGCAGGGTTACGACCTGGTGTATGTGCCGGAATCCGTGGCCATGCACTCTCACAATTACACCGCCCCGCAAATATACAAACGCGCCTTTGGCGATGCCCGGGCCCTTGCCGCCACCTGGAGCAGTTCGCCCGGGGAGTTTAATTTTGTCAAAACCGTCCTCCTCGGCTGGGCGCAGGATCTGCGGAAGGATGTTAAATTTTGCCGGCGCGAACACCGCCTCGGCGAACTTCCCCACGCGGCCCGCATTCGCTGGCACCAGCGGCGTGGGCGGCTGGCTGGTTTTCGGCAGGGCTGGCAAGATTATCAAAGGGGGCCGGCATGAGCCAATTGCGTTTCACCCAGGACGGCAGCCCGGCGCTTGAGGCCCACTTGCAGCACACCTGCGGGCAGGTTTTGGCCGGGGTGCAAAAACTAATTCCCGCCGCCCGGCTCGAAGGCCTGCTGCTCGGTGGCGGCTACGGCCGCGGCGAAGGCGGGGTCTTGCGCACGCCCGCCGGCGACCTGCCCTACAACGATTTGGAGTTTTACGTCTTCGTGCGCGGCCAGGCCGTCCTCGCGGAACGCCAGTATCGCCAGCCCCTGCATGAACTGGGCGAATCCCTGTCCCCCGCCGCCGGCCTCGAGGTCGAGTTCAAAGTCCTCACCCTGGACAAACTCCGGACCAGCCCGCCCAGCATGTTTTATTATGACCTCGTCATGGGCCATCGCTGGTTCGCCGGGGACGACACCCTACTCGCGGGTTGCGAACCGCATCGCGACGCCGCCCACATTCCGCTGCCCGAGGCCACCCGCCTCCTCATGAACCGTTGCTCCGGCCTGCTCTATGCGCTCGCCCGGCTCCAGGCCGAAAAATTTACCAGCGACGACGCCGATTTCGTCGGCCGCAATCTCGCCAAGGCCCAGCTCGCTTTTGGGGATGTGCTGCTCACGGCGCATGGCCAGTATCACTGGAGCTGCCAGGAACGCCACGCCCGCCTCGAAAGGCTCGATTTCACGCCCATTCCCTGGGCCGCCCCCTTGAAATCGCAACACGCCGCCGGCGTGGAATTCAAGCTCCACCCCACCCGCTCCCACGCGACCCGCGCCGCCCTTGCCGCCCGGCATCAGGAACTCAGCGCCCTCGGCGCCCAACTCTGGCTCTGGCTCGAAAGCCAGCGCCTCGGTCAGAAATTCACCTCCGCGCGTGCTTACGCCCTCAGCGGCGTGAATAAATGCCCGGAAACCTCCGGCCTCCGCAACCGCCTCGTCAACCTCCGCGCCTTCGGCCCCGCCGCCCTCGCCAGTGCCCGCTATCCCCGCGAACGCCTGCTCAATACCCTGCCGCTGTTGCTCTGGGAGGAAAACGCCCTGTCCACACCCGCATCATTAGCCCACTTGCAAAAACAGTTGCGCAGCCCGGCGACGGACCTGGCCGGCTTGGTGGCGGCCTACAGTGTGATTTGGGGCCGCTTTAATTAGCCAGCGCATCCCATGGGCATTGCTTGGACCACTGCCCCCACCCCCCGGAGCGCGTCCTTCAGGACGCCTCAACGCCGCCCTCCAAACCGCCGCCCCTCTGGCCAAATCACGACCCCGCCAAACCACCCGGGTTTAACCTTGCACTTGCGCCGGGTTGAATCCATCCCTTAAGTTTGGCTCCAGTTCCATAATCCCATGACCACCTCACGCCCCCCGTCCCTGCAGCGAATTCGTATCCTGCTGGTGATATTCATCATCGGCTTGGTCCTCAGCGGGGTCACCGCTTTTCCCCTGGCCACGGAGCTCGGTCTGCTCTTGCAAATCCTGGGTGCGCATCCCTGGCTCCATCAATCCGCGCTCTTCGTCTATCTGGCTAAAATCCACTCCGGCCTGGTCGATACCTATGCCAAATATCCCTTTGTCGCCTACGGCACCGACTGGCTGGCCTTTGCCCATTTGGTCATCGCCGTGGTGTTTATTGGCCCGCTCCGGGACCCGGTAAAAAATATCTGGGTTATTGAATTTGGCATGATCGCCTGCGTCATGGTTCTGCCCCTCGCCCTGTGTGCCGGCGCGGTCCGGGAGATTCCCCTCGGCTGGCGGCTGGTGGATTGCTCCTTTGGCGTGTTCGGCATCATCCCCCTCTGGCTGTGTCACCGGGAAATCCACCGCCTGGCTAAAGCTTGACGGCTTCACCCGCTCCCGCCTTTCCCGGGGCCACCCCGGCATTGATTCCCGGGCTGCGGCGGTGCAAACTGCTGGCTGTGGCTCTGAACAAACGTCTGCTCATCAAAAAAATCATCGAACGGCTCACCGCCGAACTCGCCGTCTATTACCGGGCCGCGCAGTTCTCGCGGGCCGAGGCCACCCACGAGCAGAACAAGGCCGAAAGCAAGTACGACACCCGCGGCCTCGAAGCTTCCTACCTCGCCCGCGGCCAGTCCAAGCAGGCCGCCGAATTGGAAACCGCCATCGAGACCTACCGCGAACTCAAGGTCCGCGCCTTCGCCCCCGGCGAGCCCATTCAGACCGGTGCTGTCGTCGAAGTCGAGCAGGACGGCGACACCAATGCCTATTTCATCGGCCCCTGTGCCGGCGGTACCGAAGTCATCCAGGACAAGCGCGAAGTCCTCGTCATCACCCTCCAGTCCCCCTTGGGCGAACAATTGAAGGGCAAAAAAGCCGGCGACCGCTTGAAACTGCCCGGTCACAAGACCGATTACCGCATCGTTTCCGTCGGTTAGATCGCCGCACCTCGACCCGGTGTGGGAGGCACATTCTTCAACTCTTTTTGCCGAAATTTGTAATGCCTCCGCTGGCGGCGTGGGTCATACTCGCCCCATGCCCTCATCCACCTTTGACCTGCGGCGTGCCTATGTCCTGCTCCTGACCAGCCTCGTCCTGGGCGTTTCCACCCGGGCCGGCGAGCCCATGCCCCCTGTGGCCCCCCCGGAAATTCCGCCCAATGTGGTCAAACTCACCGATTTTGGCGCCGATGGTTCCGGCACTACCCTCAATACCGGAGCCTTTGCCCGGGCCCTCGCCGCCCTGGCGCAAACCGGCGGCGGTGAACTCGACATCCCCCCCGGCCTCTGGCTCACCGGCCCCATCCAACTCATCAGCCACCTCAACTTCCATTTGGAACGCGGCGCCCTCATCCAATTTTCCGGCGACTACCACCTGTATCCCCTCGCCGTCACCGATGTGCATGGGGAAAAACAAGTCGACGTGACCTCCCCGTTGCATGGGGAACATCTGGAAAGCGTCGCCATCACCGGCCCCGGCATCATCGATGGCGGCGGCGCGGCCTGGCGGCCCGTGAAAAAGAGCAAGCTCAATGAATCCGAATGGCAGGCCCTCGTCAAATCCGGCGGCGTGCTCGATGCCAAAGGCAGCACCTGGTGGCCCAGCCCCGCCGCGCTCGCCGGGGAAAAATTGGTCGCCGCCCTCCGGCAGGCGCATTCCCTGAACCCGGCCGATTATGCGCCCGCGCACCAATATCTCCGGCCCCGGATGGTGCGCCTGCTGGCCTGCCATCGCGTCCTGTTGGAAGACGTCACCTTCCAAAATCCGCCCAACTGGACGCTCAATCCCGCCCTGTGCGAGGATGTCACCCTCCGCCATGTCACCGTGCACAATGCCCCCTCCGCCCAAAATAGCGATGCCCTCGACCTCGAATCCTGCCGCCGGGCCCTCATTTGCGACTCCACCTTTGATGCCGGCGACGATGGCATCTGCCTCAAATCCGGCAAGGATGCCGCCGGCCGCCGCATCGGCGTGCCCACCGAGGATGTCCTCGTGACCGGCTGCACCGTATATCATGCGCATGGCGGCTTCACCATTGGCAGCGAAATGTCCGGGGGCGTGCGCCATGTCCGGGTGGAGAACTGCACCTTTCTGGGCACCGAGGTCGGCCTGCGGTTCAAAAGCACGCGCGGCCGGGGCGGTGTGGTCGAGGATATTTCCATATCCAATATCCGCATGCAGAACATCACTGCCGCCGCCATCAATTTCGACCTCTATTATGGCGGCAAATCCGCCCTCGAAGCGGATGATGTGCCGGCGGATGCCACCATCCCCGCCGTCAGCGAGACCACCCCGCAATTCCGCGACATCCATCTTGAGAATATCATCTGTCGCGGCGCGCGCCAGGCGCTGGTGCTCAGCGGCCTGCCCGAGATGCCCCTGCACAACCTCACCTTCACCAACGTCGCCCTCACCGCCCGCACCGGTGCCGTTCTGACCGATGCCGAGGACATCGTCTTCGCTCAGGTATCCATCACCCCCGCCACCGGCCCGGCCCTCACCCAGGTGCGCGTGAAAAATTCCCGTTTGGCGTTAGTGCCAGTTAAATAAACCCGAACTCCGAAATTAAAATGGCTGGGATGCGTCAAAATGTTGGAGCCGAAACACTTTGGAAAAATCTTAGGGTTCCTCGCTGTTTTCGGTGGCCTGCCAATCGAGCTGACCATTTGAGTGGTTGGGGAATTGCTGCTTCAATCCCAACGGGATTGCGCCCGCCAGCCCAAGGTTGCGAGGCACGAGCTACCTTGGGTATTCCCCTCAACGACCGCCAACCCCAACGGGGTTGTGCCCGTTGGCCGGCCCAGCCCCAT
>CAIQWB010000048.1 GCA_903875465.1 uncultured Verrucomicrobia subdivision 3 bacterium | reverse complement strand
ATGGCGGTGGCATCACACACCACCGGGCCAACCCCGGTGCCGTTGAAGACGGTGGCGCTGTATTCCAGCGTGTCGCCCACGTGCACATCGGCGGAGCCCGTGTACAACAGAATCCCCAAACCGCTCCCCGTGCACCCGGGCGGACTCTGGTCCGCCCGGGCAGTCGGCGCGGTGGATAAAAGCAAGAGCATGCCCAGGAGCCAAGCCAGCTGGCCGCACCAGTGGCGGCCGGTCATCACCCAACAAGACCAACGAGCAAACCAAACAGCGAGCAGGGTGGACACGGGGGTTAGGGTGGGTGTGGGCATAATAATTAATGGATTATAAAAACCAGTTTGAGTTGATTTTTAAGATGATTAGTTTGAACCGTCGGGACGGGGGCGGCCATGGGGTCTTACCCTCCCTGGCGGCGGTTTCTTTTCATGGGCGGCAACGCGTCGCGGGAGTTCTTTTGAATTCGTGCTTGGGTTGGAGGGGGAGGCTCCCTTAAAGTGGCGCTTGCCCTTTTAATTTGTGATTTATGCCAAACAACTTATTGTCCGCGCGCCACGCTACCCGGCCGGTTTTTATGAATAAAATTGGATTATGCCTCGCGCTGGGACTGGCGCTGGTGCCCGCGTTGCGGGCGGAACTTGCATTGCCCGGGGTCATTAGTGACCACATGGTGTTGCAGCAGCAGCAGGCGGATCCGATTTGGGGCTGGGACACGCCGGGCACGAAGGTTACGGTGTCCTTTGCCGGGCAGGATTATGCCACGGTGGCGGGGGCGGACGGGCGGTGGCTGGTGAAGCTGGCGGCCTGGCCGGCCAATAGCACGCCGCAAACGCTGACGGTGGCGGGGTCCACCACACGGGTGGTGCAGGATATATTGATCGGCGAGGTGTGGTTGTGCTCGGGGCAGTCCAACATGGAGTTGGGGGTGGGCATGGCGAATAATGGCGCCCAGGAGATGGCCGCGGCGAATTTCCCGGAGATCCGGCTCTTGAAGGTGCCCAAGCTGTGGTTGCCCCAGGCCCAGACGAATCAGGCGGCGAACTGGAAGACTTGTTCGCCGGAGACCATTGCGCAGGGTGGTTGGAATGGGTTTACGGCGGCCGGTTATTTTTTTGGCCGGGAATTGCACCAGAAGTTAAAGGTGCCGGTGGGTTTGATGGATTCGACCTGGGGCGGTACGCGGATTGAATCGTGGACGCCGCCGGAAGGGTTCGCGGCGGTGCCGGCTTTGGCTGGCTTGAACGACGCGGTGAAACTGGGGGATCCGCACACGGCGGAGCACAAACAGCGGTTGAAGCAGTTTTTGGGCGAGACGGAGACCTGGCTGGCCGCGGCCCACGCCTCCCTGAATGACGGCAGTCTGGCACCGGCGATGCCGGCTTTTCCCTCCGACTTGCTGCCGCCGCATGACTTGCAGAATGCCACGGCACTGTATAACGGGATGATTTATCCGCTGCATCCGTTTGGGATGCGCGGGGCAATTTGGTACCAGGGGGAAGCGAACCTGGGCGAGGGCAGGCTGTACGCGGAAAAGATGAAGGCCCTGGTCGGGGGCTGGCGGCAGGTGTGGAACGAGGGGGATTTTGCCTTTTATTTTGCCCAACTGGCGCCGTTTAATTATGGCGGGGAGGCGGCGCGCCTGGCGGAAATTTGGGAGGCGCAGGCGGCGGCGGCCCGGACGATTCCGCAGGCGGGCATGGCAGTGATCAATGACATCGGGAATTTGGGGGATATTCATCCGCGGAACAAGCAGGAGGTCGGCCGCCGGCTCGCACGGCTCGCGCTGGCGCGGACGTATGGCCAGGCGGGGGTGGTGGATTCCGGACCGACGCTGCAAGGGATCACGGTGGAGGGCAGCACACTGCGCGTGAAGTTTGAGCATGCGGACGGCGGGTTGAAGAGCCGCGACGGGCAGCCGCTGAACTGGTTTGAAATCATCGGGGACGAAGGGGACGGGTTTGTGGCGGCGGACGCGAAGATTGAGGGTGATTCGGTGGTGCTCTCGGCGCCGCAGGTGGCGCATCCGGCGGCGATGCGGTTTGCGTGGAGTCAGCTGGCGGAGCCGAATCTGGTCAATGGAGAGGGGCTGCCGACCGGCGCGTTTCGCGCGGGCACGGTACCCAAGCGCGACTGGCTGGCGAAGCAGGTGCCGGAGAGCAAGGAGTACACGCTGGTCTATGACCTGGACCTGAACCGGATGGGGCAGGAGATTCATTGGGACGTGGATAACCGGGACAAAATCGCGGGGTCGTTTGACCGGGTGGCGTATTGCCTGGAATTGCAGGATGCCAATGGGGTTTATCAATCGGTGTTTGTGTCCATGGACGCCTTCACGAAGTCGCTGGACCAAATCGGGGTGCCCACGGTGGCTTCGGGCGCGCACTTTCAGCAAAACGTGGCGCATCTGAATGTGTTCTCGAATGTCAAAGGGTTGGTGACGGGCACCGGTTTGGACGGGGGCAATATTGAGTTCTGGCCGAATAATTACGGGCAAAATAATGCGGCCAAGGTGCCGAACGCATCCTCGGCCACCTTCGATTTTGGCGATGAACCTTCTGACCCGGAGGATGGTTATGGCAGCATGCAGGTGCACAATCATGCAGCGCGCCAAACCATCTTCTCACTCAATGACTGGCATGCCGGGCCGGGGGGCGATGTGGGCATTGGCAATAATCCGGGGGAAAATCCGGATTGGACATTTGCGAAGAATGCGGGGAGTTTTAAGGTGAAAGAGCTGCGGGTGTTTGTGCGGGTGGTGGGGAAGTGAGGGGCGAAAGCAAGGCAGTGGACGCCGGGGGCAGATATGGGTTGGCTGGTTGCGGCGGGACCAATTATCCCGAACTCCGAAATTAAACCCGAACTCCGAAATTAAAACGCCCGGTCTGCATCCATCTATTGGGCATAAACGGTTTGGAAAAATCTTACCAGACCGCTGCGGGTATGCGGCGATTTTTCCAAAGTGTTTCTGCTCCAATATCTTGACGCATCCCAGCCATTTTACTTTCGGAGTTCGGGATTATTTGACTGCGGCAGGTTTTAATGATACTGCTTTGATACTGGAATGCCCCGCAAAGTGCGACAGTTGATTGCCGACTTGGAGAGAGCCGGGTTTGTAAACCGAGGCGGCAAGGGCAGTCATCGCAATTACCAGCATCCAAAAGATGTGCGGGTGACCATCAGTGGTCAGCCTGGACAAGATGCGCTGCCCTATCAGGAACGGCAGGTGCGGCGGCAGATTGAGGAAAGCCAACGATGAAAAAAAACACAACGCCGCCCCGGGCCGCCGGTTATTTAAAAATTGTGGAATGGAGCGCGGAGGACAATTGCTTTGTAGGCAGCGCACCGCCGCTGATCGGCCCCTGTTGCCATGGTTCGGACGAGGCCCGGGTTTATGCCGAATTGTGCCAGATTGTGGCGGAATGGCTGGAAACTTTGGAGAAGGATGGCCAGCCCTTGCCGGAACCGCTGGCCGCCAAACGGTTCAGCGGTAAATTCGTCTTGCGCATGGAGCCGTCCCTGCACCGGCGGCTGGCGGCCAAAGCCCTGGCTGCGGGGGAAAGTCTTAATGGTTATTGCACCCGCACGCTGGTGAAAGGGTAAGCCGAGCGGGGGGAATTTTTGGCCAAGGGCGGCCAGGCGCTCAAATTAGTTATTCGATTTATGAAACATTTGATTGGTTGCGTGCTGGGTCTGTGGATGTCGACGGCGGGCCTGGTGGCGGGGCCGTTGGATGAGGTATATGCCCTGGGCCCGGATGCAGCGCCGCATCCCGGGGTGCCGCAGGGGAAAGTTATCGGGCCCGCCACACTGGCCAGTTCGGTCTTTACCAATACCACGCGGAATTATTGGGTCTATGTGCCGGCGCAATATAATCCGGCCAAGCCGGCGTGCCTGATGATTTTCCAAGATGGTCATGCGTTTCTAAATTTGCAGGGGGATTACCGGATTCCGTATGTGTTTGATAATTTGATTTACCGGCGGGAAATGCCGGTGACGATTGCGGTGTTTGTGAATCCGGGGCACCTGCCGGACCAGTCGGAGCCCACGGATTCCGAGTGGGGGGATCGCACGGGCGACCGGCGGGTGGAGTACAATGCGCTGGATGACCGGTATGCGCGGTTTACGGTGGATGAGTTGCTGCCGGTGATTCGCCGCCAGTATCATATTTCAACGAACCCGGAGGATCGGGCGCTGGCGGGGGCGAGTTCCGGGGCGATTTGTTCGTTCACGGTGGCCTGGCAACGGCCGGATCAGTTTCGCAAAGTGATCAGCACCATTGGCAGTTTCACGGGGATTTTGGGCGGGGATGCTTATCCGGACATCATCCGGACGAATGACGCCAAGCCGATTCGGATTTTTTTGCAGGACGGGCGCAACGACAACCGGGGGGTGGGGAAGAACGGGGGCGAGTACCGGGCGAGCTGGGACTGGCACTGGCAAAACATCCGCATGGTGAAGGAATTGACCGCGAAGCATTATGACGTGAATTATACGTGGGGGATTGGCACGCATTCCAACAAGCAGGGTGGGGCGATCATGCCGGAAATGCTGCGGTGGCTGTGGCGGGATCAGCCGCTACCGGATGATCCCTTGGATGGCAGAGAGCGGACGCTGTTGGTGCCGGCGGCGACGGAGACGAATGCGCCGGCGGCCAAATGAGTTGGCGGAAACTGCAAATTCCAAAATCCAAACTTCAGAGAAAATTCAATATTCAAGCATCAAGCCATTTCTGGTGGGCTCGGCGACATGTCGCCGCACTCCTAAATATTGGCCGGGGTGCGTCAAGCTGGCCGGGTGGAGGAGGGTTTTGCAGCGGCGGCTTTGACGGGGGCGGATTGGGATTTGCGGGCGGCGACGAGCAGGCGGTAGCCGAGAAGGAGGACCAGGATGGCGGCGAAGGCGAGGGGCTGGCGGACGTCTTTCCTGGACTGCATGTAGTAATGGATCACGCCGGCGATGGCGGCGATGTAGGTAAGGCGGTGCAGGGCGCGCCAGCGCTGGCCGCCGAGGCGCTTGATCATGGCGTTGGTGGAGGTGACGGCCAGCGGTAACATGACGAACAAGCCGAGGCTGCCGACAATTAAATAGTTGCGTTTGACCATTTCAGACAGCGTGCTGGCGAGGTTGCCACCGCGATCCAGAAAGAAAAAGATGAGGAAATGAGCCGCCGCATAAAAGAAGGCATAGAGGCCCAGGGTGCGCCGGGAAAAGATGATCCAGTTCCAGCCAGTGAGGCTGCGCAGCGGGGTGACGAGCAGGGTCAGGAGCAGGAAAATCAGGGCGAGCAGACCGGTGGTGAGGATGGCGAAATTGACGGGGTTGGCGCCGAGCTGGCGGTGCGCGGCATCCCAGGCAAGCAGCGCGCCGGGCACGGCGGCATTCACGAGCACGAACCATTGGGCGAAGCGCAGATCGTTGGCTTTCATGCCGGTCAGAAATTGGCGCGGAGGTCGAGGCCGGCGTATAAATGCCCGACTTGGGCGGCGTAGCCATTGAACAGGAGGGTGGGCTGCCGGCCGGATTTGCCAATGGGCTGTTCCGTGGCCTGGCTCCAGCGGGGGTGGTCCACTTCGGGATTCACATTGGCATAGAAGCCGTATTCATTGGGGGCGGCCTCGTTCCAAGTGGTGCGGGGTTGTTCGGCGACCAGCTTGATTTTGACGATGGATTTAATGCCTTTGAAGCCGTATTTCCACGGGGTGACGAGGCGGAGGGGCGCGCCATCCTGCGGGGGCAGGGCGCGACCGTAAAGGCCGCTGGCCAGCAGGGTGAGCGGATGCATGGCCTCATCCAGGCGCAGGCCTTCCACGTAGGGCCAGTTCAGCACTTCGCCGCGCTGGCCGGGCATGCGCTGGGGATCAAGGAGGGATTCGAAGGCCACATAGCGGGCACTGCCCAGGGGTTCAACCAGGGCGAGCAGCTTGGAGAGGGAATAACCTGCCCACGGGACGACCATGGACCACCCTTCGACACACCGCATGCGGTAGATGCGTTCCTCGGGCGGGCTGATTTTCAGGAGGTCATCGAGATCGAATACACGGGGATGGTTCACCAAGCCTGCGACGGACACCTGCCAGCCTTTGGTGTCGAATTTTGCAGAGGCGGCGGCGACGGCTTCCTTGTCGGTGGAGAACTCGTAAAAATTATTGTAGTGAGTGATGTTCGCGAAGGAGGTGGGCGGCTCGGTGGCGCGGAAGCCATTATCGACAGTGGTGGTGGCGGCCGGGGTGACGAGGTGGGCAAGCGGGGCGGTGGTGACAGAGCCGGTCGAAGTGGGGTTGAGCTGGCGGTACGCGAGGCCGGTGGCGACGGCGCTGGCGGCGAGCAGGCCGGTCTGGAGGAATTGCCGGCGGTTGAAGTAAACCGCCGGGTCGGTGACTTCGCGCTCGGATATTTTATTGGGGTCGCTCACGTTAAGTTACACCTTGCGAACAGGTTCACGTTAACACGATTTTTGGGAGTTACAAATAGATTTGGGTATTCCGGGGGGTCAAGAAAAAGCCCATTCTCCCCCGGGGAGAATGGGCTTTGCCGGCAGGCTCAAAACAACCCAGCGAGGGTGGTGGAGAATTAAGCTTTGCCACCGAAACTAACGTGGTCGTCCAAGTCGAGGAGATCCTGCCAGGTGCGGATGTCTTCGCGGTTTTTGCTCAGTTTGCCGACGGTCTCGGCAAACCAGCCGAGGGTTTCGGCGTCGCTATCCGGTCCGCGGAGGTCATGGTAGGCGCTCCATTGGAGGATTTGCCAGGGCTGGTTTTTGATGGAGGCGTTGGCGAGGATCCATTCGAGGATTTCGCCATCGCCCAAGCCCTTGGCCACTTCGGCTTTGAGCAGGTCGGCGTCAATGCCGGTGAACTTAAGGAAGTGGTGGTCGAGCGGGCAGTTGTAATGGTACTCGCCGTTTTTGCCAATGATCGTGGCGCGGCATTTATCGAGCATGCGGGGGAGGATGACAAAGCCGCCGAGGCGCACGCGCGGGCTGCGCGGCGGGCGCTGGGTGAGGTCGGGTCCGGTGATGAGGTGGCTCATAATGGTTGGGGAGATGTGGTTGTTTTTGTTTTTGGAACGAAATTAGAGAGTGACGATGACGTCCGGGTTGGCGAAGCGGACTTTTTTCAAACTGGCATACTTGTCGGTCGCGGCCCGGTAGCCAGCGACTCCGACCACCACGGTGGCGAGGCCAAGGGCGTCGAGGCCGAGAATTTCATCATACCTGGCCGGGTCAATGCCTTCCATCGGGCAGGTGTCGATGCCCAGCAAGGCGGCGCTGGTCAGGAAATTGCCGAGGGCAATGTAGATTTGATTGATGGCCCAGACCTTGCGGGCGGCGGCATCGCGGCCCTTGAACAGGCTGCCGATCATCATGTCGTTATACTGGGCCAGGGCGGCGGCGGGGATGCCGCGCACTTCCACGATGCGGTTGATGTAGGCGGCGACGTCGGCTTCGCTGAAGTTTTTCTTGAGGGCGAACACGACCAGGTGGGAGGCATCCGCGACCTGGCGCTGGTTCCAGGAGACAGGCACGAGTTTTTCGCGCTGGGCCGGATCGGTGACCACCACAAATTTCCAGGGTTGCAGGCCGAAGGAGGAGGCGGTGAGCACGAGGGATTCTTCGAGCGCGGCCCAGTCGGAGGGACTGATTTTCTGCGCCGGATCAAATTGTTTGGTGGCGTAACGCCATTGCAGTTGTTCCAGCAGTTGCGGGGCGGTGATAGTACTCATAATTGAATTATATTTGGTTTAATGAAGGGTGTTTAGTTTGCGTTCAGTGGGAGGGCGACAAAGCGGGGGTGGGGGCGGTGTCGGCGCGGGTGAGCGCCGGGGCGGCCTGCCAGCCGCCGCCGAGGGCCTTGATGAGTTGGACGGAGGCGATCAAGCGCTGGCCGGCCAGTTGGGCGTTGGCCCGTTCATTTTCGAGGGCGGCACGTTCGGCGTCCACCACGGTGAGGTAAGCGACGATGCCGGAACGATAGCGATCGGTGGCCAGGTCGGCGGCATGCCGGGCATTATCCACCGCCCGCTCCTGGGCGGCGGCCTGGTCCGTCAGGTGCCGGATATCGGAGAGGCTATTCTCCACATCGCTGAAAGCCACGAGCACCGACTGGCGGTAGTGGGCGACCGCCTCGGCATAGGCCGCCTGGGAGCGTGAGTAATTGGCCCGGTTGCGCCCACCGGCAAAGATGGGCAGCGACAGGCTCGGGCCAATGGACCAAGTGCGGCTATTCCAGTTAAACAAGGAGTCCACGTCGCCGCTTAGGAAACCACCCGAACCGGTCAACGTCAACACCGGGAAAAAGGCCGCTTTGGCGACGCCGATTTTGGCATTGGCGGAGGCGAGTTGACGTTCGGCGGCGGCCACGTCCGGGCGGCGTTGCAAGAGGTCGCCGGGCAGGCCGGCGGGAATGACGGGTGGCTGGGGATGCCAGTTAAGATTAGACTCGGGCAGCGCGGGTAAATGGAAAGCGGCGGGGTTCTGGCCGGCCAGGATGGCCAGGGCATTTTCCAGTTGGTCGCGTTGCCGGGCGAGGGCGGCGGCATCGGCCTCGGTGGTGGCGAGTTCGGTTTCCGCCTGGGCCACGTCGAGTTCGTTACCGATACCCCCCTCATAGCGGCTGCGCACCAGCTGGACCTGTTCATGGCGCAGCGCCACGGTGCTGGTGACGGTGGCGATTTCGGCATCCAGCGACCGCAGGGAAAAATAATCCTGGGCGACATTGGCCTCCAGGCTGAGCAGGGTGTTGTAATAAACGGCCAGACTGGCCTGGGCATCCGCATGGGCGCTTTCAAACCCCCGGCGCACGCGGCCCCAGAGGTCGATTTCATAACTCAGATCCAGCGGGGTGCTGAGGCTGCTGGCGGTGAGGTTGCCAAAACTGGGGCTGGCATTGGGTGAATAACGCTGGCGCTCGAAACTGGGGTCGAGGCTGGCGCTGGGCAGCAGGCTGGCGCGGGAAACCCGGGCGGTGGCGCGGGCCTGATCCAGCCGGGCGAGGGCGCCCTGCAAATCCGGGCTGGCGGCCACGGCCTGGCCCTCCAGGGAATTTAACGACGCATCGCCAAAAATTTCCCACCAATTGCCTTTGGGCACCTGATCGAGGGGTTTGCCTTCCTGCCATTGGCCGGGGACGAGGGACTTGAAGTGGGCGGGCAGGGCGTTGGTGGGGGGTTGGTAGTCTGGTCCCACGGTGAGCGGGCCGGCGTGGGTGGCGAGGGAGGTGCCGAGCAGGCCCAGGAACAACAAGCTGACGACCGCCCCGCCCGTGGCCACGGGTACGACGGGGGGCGTGGTCGCAGCAGCCTTTTTGCGGGAACCGAGATTCATCAGGGTGACATAAAATACCGGGGTGAGAAACAGCCCGAACACCGTCACGCCGATCATGCCGGAGAACACGGCAATACCCATGGCCTGGCGCATTTCCGCGCCGGCCCCGTGGGCCACCACCAGCGGGAACACCCCGGCGATGAAAGCAATGGAGGTCATGAGAATCGGCCGGAGGCGGAGGCGGCAGGCTTCCAAGGCGGCTTCCAAGGGCGGCACGCCCTCCTCTTGCTTTTGCTTGGCAAATTCAATGATGAGAATGGCGTTCTTGCACGCGAGGCCGACGAGCACGATCAGGCCGATCTGCGTGAAAATATTATTGTCGCTGTGCTTGAGCCAGACGCCCGCAATGGCAAACAGCAGGCACATGGGCACAATCAGGATGATGGCCAGCGGCAGCCGGAAACTTTCATATAACGCGGCCAGCACAAGAAACACGAACAACAAGCACAGGGGATAGACATACACCGCCGTGTTGCCGGCAAGGATGCGCTGGTAGGTAAGTTCGGTCCATTCATAGGCCAGTCCGCGGGGCAGGGAACTTTCCACGACTTGGGTCATCGCCGCCTCCGCCTGGCCGGAGCTGTAGCCAGGCGCGGGGGCGCCGTTAATCTCCGCTGCGGGATAACCGTTGTAGCGCATCACCCGATCGGGGCCGTGCGATTCGGTGACTTTCACCAGGGCACCCAGGGGGACCATCTGGCCCTGATCATTGCGGGTCTTGAGCCGGGTGATGTCCGCTGCATGCGCCCGGAACGGGGCGTCGGCCTGGGCGAACACCTCGTAGGTGCGGCCGAAGCGGTTGAAGTCATTGACATACAACGAACCCAGGTAGATTTGCAGGGTTTCAAACAGGTTGGCCAGTGGCACGCCCTGGGTTTTGGCCTTCACGCGGTCCACGTCGGCGTCCAATTGCGGCACATTGACGGTGAACATGGAAAACACCCCGGCCAGCCCGGGCGTTTGGTAACTCTTGCCGATGATGCCTTGCAAGTTCGCATAGAGGGCGTCGTACCCGAGGTCGGCACGGTCCTCGACATACAGCTTGAAGCCGCCAATGGTGCCCAATCCCATCACCGCGGGGGGCGGCACGGCGAGGACATAGGCGTCTTGAATGACCGACAGTTTTTGGTTCAGCGCGGCGGCGATGGCGGGCCCGCTGAGGTCGGAGGTGGTGCGTTCGTCAAACGGTTTGAGCGTGAAAAACACGATGCCCGCATTGGGGGCCACACTAAAACCACTGATGCTCAGGCCGGGGAAGGCCACGGAGGCCTCCACGCCGGGGGTCTTCAAACCAATGTCCGACATGCGGCGGATAACGGCCTCGGTCCGGTCGAGGGACGAGCCGTCCGGCAACTGGGCAAAGGCCACGAGATACTGTTTGTCCTGCGAGGGCACAAAGCCGGTCGGGACCTGGTTGAAACTCCAGCCGGTGAGGACGACCAGTCCGGCGTAGAGCACGAGGGCCACAAAGCTTTTGCGGAGCACTTGATTAACGCCGCTCGAATACCGTTCGCCCGCCCAGGCGAAGGCGCGGTTGAAGGGCCGGAAAAACCAGCCGAAGCAGGCATCCATGACCCGGGTGAGCCGGTCCTTGGGATCATGATGATTGCGCAGCAGCACGGCGCACAGGGCCGGTGACAGGGTGAGGGAATTGAACGCGGAGATCACGGTGGAAATGGCAATCGTCAGGGCGAATTGCTTGTAGAACTGGCCGGTCAGTCCGCTAATGAAAGCGGTGGGCACGAACACTGCGCACAAGACCAAGGCCGTGGCCACAATGGGGCCGGTGACTTCGCGCATGGCCCGGCGCGCGGCTTCGAGGGAAGTCAGCCCCAGGGCGATGTTACGCTCGACGTTTTCGACCACGACGATGGCATCATCAACGACAATGCCGATGGCCAGCACCAGACCGAAGAGCGAGAGGGCGTTAATACTAAAACCCAGCAGGAGCATGACGCTGAAGGTGCCGACCAGCGATACGGGCACGGCCGCGAGTGGAATGATCGCCGCCCGCCAGGTTTGCAGGAACAAAATCACGACAATGACTACCAGCAGGATGGCCTCGGCCAGGGTGTGCAGCACGGCCTCGATGGAATGCCGCACAAAGACAGTGGGATCATAAACGACGGAGTAATCCACACCCTCGGGGAAGTTTTTCTTCAGTTCCTCCATCTTGGCGCGGACATCCTGGGACAATTGCAAGGCATTGGCCCCGGGGGATTGGAAAATGGGAATGGCGACCGCCGATTTGTTATTGAGCAGCGAGCGGAGCGAGTAGCTACCGGCGCCGAGTTCAATGCGGGCCACATCTTTAAGCAGGGTCTTGGAGCCGTTGGTGCCGGTTTTGACGACGATCTGGCCGAATTCCTCCTCGGAAATCAGGCGGCCCTTGACGTTTACGGCCATTTCAAAATTGACCGGGTCATGCACGGGTTGCTGGCCGACCACGCCGGCGGCCACTTGCACATTTTGTTCGCGAATGGCATTCACCACATCGCTGGCGGTGAGGTTGCGCGCCGCAATTTTGTCGGGATTCAACCAGATGCGCATGGCGTAATCGCCGGAGCCGAAGAGTTCGACATCGCCCGCGCCCGGGATGCGGGCCAGGGCATCCTTGACCTGGAGGGTGGCGTAATTCCGCAGGTAAACGTCGTCGTAGCGGCCATCCGGCGAGAACAAGTGAACCACCATGGTGAGGTCCGGCGATTGTTTGGTGGTGGTGACCCCCAGCGTGCGCACTTCCTCGGGGAGTTTGGGCAGGGCCTGGGCCACCCGGTTTTGCACCTGCACCTGGGCCTCGTCGGGATTGGTGCCGAGCTTGAAGGTCACGGTCGTGGTGAGCACGCCGTCCCCGGTGGCCTGGGAAAAGATGTAAAGCGAGCCTTCCACACCATTGATGGCCTGTTCAAGGGGGGAGGCCACCGTTTCCGCGATGGTTTTGGGGTTGGCCCCCGGGTAGGTGGCGCGCACCACAATGGTCGGCGGGACCACTTCGGGATATTCGGCGATGGGCAGTTTAAACATCGCCAGCAGGCCGATGATGAATACAGCAATGGACAGCACGCCGGCAAAAATCGGCCGCCGGATGAAAAAATCCGAGAAATTCATAATGACGGGGGGATGGGGCTTAGCGTTTGGCCGTGGTGGTCACGGGCGGGAGGGCAGCCGTGGCCGTCTCGGGAGTCACCGGCATGCCGGGACGCACCCGGGCCATGCCATTCACCACCACTTTTTCACCGGCGGACAGGCCTTCGGTGATGACCCGCTGGCCGTTGACCAAGGGCCCTAATTTCACCGGGCGATATTGCACGGTGTTGGTGGAGGACAGGGTGAGAACGAATTTATCGGCCTGATCGGTGCCAATGGCGCTTTCATTCACCAGCAAGGCCGCATGGCGCTCGCTCAAGGGCAGCCGGAGGCGTGCAAACAAACCGGGCAAAATGTGTCCGTCCTCATTGGGGAACACCGCGCGCACCAAGATGCTGCCGGTTTCCGGGTCCACCCGGTTGTCGAAGGATTCAATAAAACCGGCATGGGGGTAGTCCACTTCGTCCCCTAGTTGTAATTCCACCGGCACGCGGCCATCCGGGCTGGTGCCCAGTTTTTTGGCATAGACCAGGTCGTTAAATTTCAACAGCGAGGCCTCGTCCAGATCCGCGTAGACATAAACGGGATTGACGGAAACGAGGGTCGTCAGCAACGAGGCGCTGCCGGCCACCCCGCTCACATAGTTTCCCTGGGTCAGCAAGGCCCGGCTCACCCGGCCATCAATCGGCGCCCGCACCTGGGTGTACTCCAGATTTAAGCGCGCGGTTTCCAACGCGGCCTGAGCCTCCTCAAACTGGGCTGTGCGCGCATCCGCATCCTCGGTGGAGATAGCTTTGTTGGCCAGCAACTGGGCCGTCCGTTCATTCACGCGGCGGGCCTGGTCGAACACGGCTTTGCGCTGGTCATAAACCGCCTGGTTATCCCGTGGATCAATGACAAACAGCACGTCGCCCTGTTTGACCAGTTGTCCGGATTGAAAGCGCACCTCGGTGATGTAGCCGGACGCGCGCGGGCGGATTTCCACGGATTGCACGGGTTCTGTGCGTCCGGTGAAATCATGCCATTCCACGATCTCCTTCTGAGAGACCGGGGCCACCGTCACGGCTGGGGCGGGCGGGGCGGATGGGGCCGCTGGCTGCGGGGAGCAGCCCGTGATCAGGGCGAGGGCGGCCAGAGTTAAAGCGGAAATGCCGAAGCGAAAGGCGGGTGCGTTCATGCGGTAGCGGGTGTTGCTGGGTTTTATTAAAGGGATGGTTAAACATGGTCGAGGGGGGCGGCGGCGGGCGCGGTTGGGGCGGGCCGGTGGCGCGTGAATAATTGCTGGCGGTTTTCCCAAGTAACCGCCGCTTGGGCTTTTTCCATGGCGAGGGTGGCAAAGACCAGGTGGGGATAATTCGTTTCCCAGGCCAGGGCTTCCGCCTCGCTCAAGGCCTGGCGCAAGATCGTGGGATGGCCGTCGAGCTGGCCGCTGAATTCCGCGGCAACGACGTTTTTTGCCGTCTCCAATTGGGCCGCCACTTGGGCGCAACGGCTCACGGTGGCGGGGGTTGGCAGGTGGTTTTCACCATAGTACTCTAACTTGTTAAGATTTGTTTTCATATCACCTCTGCTTGTAGTAGTTGTCTATTTAGTAAAGTAATTTTGTTTAAAAAAAATTAAACGGTCACGGCATTCACGGACCTGGCTCCCAGCATGGCAAACACGCCCTCGGGCATCTCCCGTAAAATTTCCAAATCGTTCTGGATGCGCGCCTGGGTCAACAAACCCTCGATATAGGCCCGGACGACCCGGGCCTTGGCGGCGGCATCCGGGGCGTGAAACGCGCCCGCAGCATGACCATCGCGAATGGCGGTCTCGAAATAGCGCGCCTTGTACTCTAAAATCTCCTGGATTTTGGCCCCCACGGCCTGCTCCTGCGTGCAGACCTCCGCGCCCAGAGTAAACAGCGGACATCCGAGCACATACCCGAATTTAGCCTTCATTTCCACCTGAAGGAGGTAGCCAAACTCGCAATATTTGCGAATACGCTCCGTCGGCGGCACCGACGGGGAGAACATGGCATCCAGTTCCACGCGCCGGGCTTGAAAGCTGGTGTCGAGTGCAGCCACGGCCACGTCGGCTTTGGAATTGAAAAAGTAATAAAAACTGCCTTTTTTCACCCCGGCCCGCTCGCAAATATGGTCAATCGTGGTGCTGCCATAGGATCCCGTCCAGAGCAACTCCAGCACGGCATCCATCAATCTGACTTTGGCATCACTGACACGGCCCATAGTTGATATCTTTCAAAAAGCTTAAATTGATTCGAACCGTTTCCGAATCACACGTTAACTCTATCATATTAGACTAAACAGTCAACTACTCGTTTGAAAATTATTAGGAGTGGATTGGGCGGGGGAAGAGAAGCCGGGAAAGTAATGCGCCATGGGCGAGGAATTCATTTAGGGAAGGCTAAAACCAAAAAGTTGTGGGCAGGTGTAGCCCTACCAGTCAGCCGAATGCCGGTTGGCTGGGCGGGTTTTGGGATTGAACCGACCCACTAAACAGAGCTTGTACCACGAGGTATCCGCCGGTCAGGCCGGAGACACGTAATAGCTGGAAATGGCCCGCATGTATTGGGCGCGCTCGAAGGCGGCCGGGTCCGGGCAGTTTTTCTGGCTCAGGCTGCCCTTGAGCTGGCGGATGGATTCATATTCATGCTCCTGCATCCAGGTGACCATGTCGCGTTCGATCAGGTTGATCTGCCGCATGCCGTGCCGAATGAGGGTGGAACACAGGGTGGTGACATCGGCCCCGACCATTAACATTTTCAAAGCGTCCGTGGCGCGATGAATCCCGCTGGAGGCCGCCAAGCTGAGGTCCAGTTGGCCGGATAAAATGGCGATCCAACGCAGGGGCAACCGGAGATCCATCGGGGTGCTGAGCAAAATATTCGGTCGCGGTTCAAGGGACTCCAGATCGAGGTCTGGTTGGTAGAAGCGATTAAATAACACCAGGCCATCCGCGCCGGACTGTTCCAAGCGGCTGGCCAGGTTGGCGAAATTGGAAAAGAAAGGGCTCACTTTGACACTTACCGGGATGGAGACCTCCGCTTTCACCGCCTTGACGATGTCCAGGCAGCTTTGTTCCACTTCGGCACCGGACAGGTTGAGGTCGGTGGGGACGCGGTAAATGTTCAATTCCAGCGCATCCGCCCCCGCGGCCTGAATGAGGGCGGCGTATTCGGTCCAGTTCCCCGGGGAGGCGGCGTTTAAACTGGCGATGATGGGGATTTTCACGGCGGCTTTCGCGCGGGCGATGTGTTTGAGATAATCTTCCGGCCCGAGATTATAATCCACCGCCTCGGGAAAATAACTCAGCGCCTCCGGATAACTTTCAGTGCCATGCTCAAGCTGGCGGTTCAACTCCAGCCCCTCCTGCTGCAACTGTTCCTCAAACAATGAATACAGCACAATGGCGCTCGCCCCCGAGTCTTCCATCAGGCGGATGCTGTCCAGTTCCTCTGACAACGGTGACGCGGCGGCCACCAGCGGGGTGCGCAGTTTCAGGCCAAGATATTCGGTGGTAAGGTCCATAATATTAAAGTCAGTGGGCGTTAGCTGGGGGAAAGGGTGGCCGGGGCCGCCGGCTGGCCGGCTGGTGTGGTGGGCAGCATTTCCCGTCCCGCCAGGAATTGGTAAAATTTCCAGCGCTTCTCGGAATCCGCCTGGCCTTGGGCAAAAAATTTCTTCGCGTCCTCCGGTTTGCTTTTGGTGAGCATTTTGAACCGGTTTTCGGATTGGAGAAAGTCCTGTACTTTCAGGCGGGCCACGGACGAATCCATTTGCAGGGGGTTTTCGCCCCGCTCGGTCCGGCGGGGGTCATAGCGGTAAAGCAGCCAGTGGCCGGCGTCCACCGCGAGCTTTTGCTGGCGTGCCCCCACGCCCAGATCCGTGGCAATGCCGTGGGCAATACAATGGCTGTAAGCGATGATCAGCGAAGGGCCGGGATAGGATTCCGCCTCCACAAAGGCCTTCAAGGTCTGCTCATCTTTCGCCCCCATGGCAACGCTGGCCACGTAAATGTTACCGTAACTCATGGCGATCAGGCCCAGATCCTTTTTGCCGGCCGGCTTCCCGCCCGCCGCAAATTTGGCCACGGCACCGCGCGGGGTGGATTTGGACATCTGGCCGCCGGTGTTGGAATACACCTCGGTATCCATGACCAGCACATTGACATTCCGGCCACTGGCCAGCACATGGTCCAGGCCGCCGTAGCCGATGTCGTACGCCCAGCCATCACCGCCCAGAATCCAGACCGACTTTTTGACGAGTTTGTCCGCCAGGGTGAGCAGTAGTTTGGCCGCCGGCGTGTCCAGACTGGCGAGCCGGGCTTTCAGGCCGGTGACGCGTTCACGTTGCTCGACAATGCCGGCCTCATCGCCTTGGTTGGCGTTGATGATGGCGTCGGCCAGGTCATCCCCCAACTGCGGGGCGAGTTGCTTTAGCAACTCCAGGGCAAAGTCCCGTTGCTGATCCAGCGACACCCGGAAGCCCAGGCCGAACTCGGCGTTGTCCTCAAACAGGGAATTGCACCAGGTGGGGCCGCGGCCCTCGGCGTTTTTGCAATAAGGCGTGGTGGGCAGGTTGCCCCCATAGATCGAAGAACAGCCGGTGGCGTTGGCGATCACGGCGCGGTCGCCGAAAAGCTGCGTCAACATTTTGATATACGGCGTTTCCCCGCAACCCGCGCAGGCGCCACTGAATTCAAAGAGCGGACGCTGCAGTTGTTGCGAACGCAACTGGGTGGTTTTGAGTTTGCGGCGGTCCACCTCGGGGAGGGTCAGGAAGAAGTTCCAGTTGCCGCGCTCCTCCGCCACTAGGGGCGGTTGCGGCCGCATGTTGATGGCGCGCAGTCTGGCCTCGGTTTTGTTTTTGGCGGGGCACACATCCACGCACAGGGCGCACCCGGTGCAATCCTCCGCCGCCACTTGCAGGGTGAAGGTCTGGCCTTTCCATTCGGGCGAGCGGGAAGGAACCGATTTGAACGTGGCGGGCGCGCCGGACAGCCGGGCGGGTTCATAGACTTTCGCGCGGATGGTGGCGTGCGGACAGATGGCCACGCATTTCAGGCATTGGATGCACAATTTTTCATCCCACACCGGGATTTGCAGCGCGAGGTTGCGCTTTTCAAACTGCGCGGTTGCGGTCGGGAACGTCCCGTCATTGGGGAACGCGCTGACGGGCAGATCATCCCCATCGCCCGCGGCCAGGGTGCCCAGCACACGGCGGACAAACTCGGGAGCTTCCGGAGAAATGGGCGGGAGCAGGGGGCCGGAACCGTTTAACTGGCAGTCGGCCAGCCGCACTTCGTGCAGATGCGCGAGCGTGTTGTCCACGGCCTGCAAATTCATCCGCACCACTTCCTCGCCTTTTTTGCCGTAGGTTTTTTTGATGGAATTTTTGATGGCCGCGATCGCCTCGTCCTTGGGCAGCACCCCGGACAGGGCGAAGAAGCACACCTGCATGACGGTGTTGATGCGTCCGCCCATGCCGCTGTCGCGGGCCACCTGGCTGGCATCAATGATGAAAAATTTCGCCCCCTTCGCTTGCAACTCCGCCTGCACCGGGCTGGGGAGGCTGGCCCAGATTTCTGCCGGCGGACGCGGGGTGTTCAACAGGAACGTGCCGCCCGGCACCAGGCTGCGCAGCATGTCATACCGTTCCAAAAACCCGGGGAGATGGCAGGCCACGAAATTGGCCCGCGTCACCAGGTAACTGGAGCGAATCGGCTGCGGCCCAAAGCGCAAATGCGAAACGGTCATGGAACCGGATTTCTTGGAGTCGTAAACGAAATAACCCTGCGCGTAATTGTCGGTTTCCTCGCCGATGATTTTGATGGAATTCTTGTTGGCCCCCACCGTGCCATCGGCGCCCAGGCCGTAAAAGAGGGCGCGCACGACGGAATCCGGTTCCGTCGAGAAACGGCTGTCCACCGCCAGGCTGGTATGGGACACATCGTCATTGATCCCCACGGTGAAGTGGTTTTTGGGGCTGGCGGCGGCAAGGTTGTCGTACACCGCTTTGATCATTGCCGGGGTGAATTCTTTCGAAGACAGGCCGTAACGGCCGGTCAGCATTTTTGGCGGCCGGGAGAAGTTCGTTCGGCCGGCGGATAATTCCTCCATGAGCGCGGTGACGCAATCCTGGTAAAGCGGTTCCCCGGTGGCTCCGGGCTCTTTAGTGCGGTCCAGCACCGCGATACTTTTAACCGAAGCGGGCAGCGCGGCGACAAAGCGGCGGCCGTCAAAGGGCCGGTACAAGCGAACTTTAATGACACCCACTTTTTCGCCTTGAGCCACCAGATAATCGACCGTTTCGTGCACGGCCTCGCAGCCCGAGCCCATGAGCACAAGCACGCGCTCGGCATCCGGCGCGCCCACGTAATCAAATAAATTATATTTGCGTCCCGTCAGGGCCGCGAACTGATCCATGACCGTTTGCACTTTCCCCGGGCAGAGGTCATAAAAAATGTTTGCGGCTTCCCGGCCTTGGAAAAATGCATCAGGATTTTGCGCGGTCCCGCGGAGCGTGGGTTGGTCCGGCGTCATGCCCCGCGCCCGCAGACGGGCCAGTAATTCATCATCCACCAACGCCCGCATTACGGACTCATCGAGCAATTCAATTTTCGAGACCTCATGCGACGTGCGGAAGCCATCAAAGAAATGGATGAAGGGCAGCCGGGAGCGCCAGGCCGAAATTTGCGAAATGAGAGCGAAATCCATGGTTTCCTGCACGGAAGCCGCGCCCAGCATGCCCCAGCCAGTGGCCCGGCAGGCCATGATGTCCCCATGATCGCCGAAGATGGAGAGGGCGTGGGTTGCCACCGTCCGGGCCGTGACATGAAACACCGTGGGCAGCAGTTCACCCGCGATTTTAAACATGTTCGGGATCATCAACAACAGCCCCTGGGAGGCCGTGAAGGTGGTGCTGATGGATCCGGTTTGCAGCATCCCATGGACCGCGCCCACAGCTCCGCCTTCGCTTTGCATTTCCACGATGGCCGGCGTGGTGCCCCAGAGATTTTTTTTGCCTTCTGAGGCCCATTGGTCACACCATTCCGCGATGGGCGAGGAAGGGGTGATGGGATAGATGGCCATGGCCTCATTTAAGCGATAGGCCACATAAGCGGCGGCTTCACAGCCGTCGATCGTCTTAAAATGCTTTTCCGGGGTGCTCATATTATTTGATCTCGTAAACGGCCGTGAAACCTTGATTTTCCTGGCTGTACTCCACCTTGAACCCAATTTTTTTGCAAATGTGCTGCATCGCCTGGTTGTCCGGCAGGATGGCGCCCACAATGCGGTCGAGTTTTTCATCCCGGCCAATTTGAATGAGGCGTTTCAACAATTCCTCGCCGAGGCCCAGGCCGTGCCAGGCATCGCTGACCAGGAGGGCAAATTCCGCCTCGTTGGTGCCGTGCAGCTTGCTCAGGCGGCCCACCCCGAGGATGGCCGGCACGTCGGAGCGCGCGGACAGGTGTTCCACCACCAGCGCAATTTCCCGGTCATAATCATTGAAGCAGATGCGCGTGAGGCGCTCATGGGCGACGCGTTGGGACAACTTCAAGGCGCTGAAGTAGCGGTGATACACGGTTTCTTCGGACAGCGTCTCGTGGAACTTTACCATCAGGGGCTCGTCCTCCGGGCGAATTGGCCGGATCGTGACGGTGGCCTTGTTTTTCATGCGCCAGGGCGAGTCGTACTGCACGGGATAGGGCCGGATGGCTGGCCGGGGCAATTCCGCCTCCGGCGTCTTCAAGTCGTGCAGGACCACGCGGGCATCCAGGGCGAAAATGCGTTCCGCTGAAACGAGCAGGGGATTGATGTCGATTTCCGCGATCCACGGCTGCTCCACCACCAACTGGCTGAAGCGCACCAGCAATTGTTCGAGTTCCGCAAGGTTGGCTGATTTGCGACCGCGCACGCCCTGGAGGGCCGTAAAGATCTTGGTGCGTTCCATCATGCGGCGCGCGAGGGTGGCGTTGAGCGGCGGCAGCGCCAGCGCCCGGTCCTTGAACACCTCCACCAACTGGCCGCCGGTGCCAAACAGCAGCACTGGTCCAAATTGGGAATCCACACTGCTGCCCACGATGAGTTCGTAGCCTTCGAGTTTGATCATCGGTTGCACCGTCACCCCTAGGAAATGTTCCTTGCCGGCTTTTTTGGTGACAGATTCCTCGATCGTAGCCCAGGCCTGGCGCACGGCGGAGGCAGTGCGGAGATTCAACTGCACCCCGCCCACATCGGTTTTGTGGGTGATCGTTTCTGAGAAGAGTTTGAGCACCACGGGAAAGCCCAGCCGGGCCGCGATTTTTACCGCATCGGCTTCCGTGCGCGCAATGTGCGTTTCCACCGTGGGAATGCCGTAGGCGGCGAGCAATTCCTTGGATTCATATTCCGTCAAAATCGTCCGGCCGGCGGCGCGGGCCCCATTGATTAATTCAGCGGCCTTGGCGTGGTTGATGCGGTTGATGCCGCGGGCGGATTCCGGCTGGGCGGCGGGCGTCTCATAGAGTGCGCGCAGATTTTCACTGTACCGCCACATATAATAAAAGGCGCGCGCCGCGCGATCGGGATATTTGAAGGTGGGAATGTTCGCGGCATTCAGGATGTCCTCGCCTTTTTCCACCTGGCCGGCCCCCATCCAACTGGCGAGGATGGGCTTGCCTTCAATGTGGGCAAATTGCTTGAGCTGTTCCGCGGTCGCCACCGGGTCCGTCATGGCCTGCGGCGTGAGAATTACCAGCAATCCGTCCGTGTTGGGATCCTTCGCGGCGATTTCCACCGCCTTGGCGTACAACTCCGGTTTGGCGTCGCCGATAATATCCACCGGGTTGTTATGGCTCCAGGTGGGCGGCAGAATGGCGTTGAACGCTTCCATGGTCTCCGGCGTCAGTTCGGCCAGTTGCGCCCCACTAGTAATGAGCATGTCTGTGGCGATCACACTGGGACCACCGGCATTGGTCACAATGGTCAGGTTCGGTCCCTTGGGGCGGGGTTGCTTCGAGAGCACCTCGGCCATGTCGAAGAGTTCCGAGATGGCGTCCACGCGGAGGACGCCCACGCGTTGAAAAGCCGCCTGGAGCACTTCGTCGCTGCCGGTGAGCGAGCCGGTGTGGGAGGCCGCCGCTTTGGCCGCCGCCGCAGTACGTCCCGGCTTAATGACGATGATGGGTTTGGTCAGCGCCACTTCGCGCGCGGCGGAAAGGAAGGCGCGGGCATCCCCGATGGATTCCATGTAAATGACAATGCTCCGGGTATTCGGATCGTCGCCCAAATGATAAATCAAATCACCCCAGCCCACGTCCAGCATGGATCCCAGGGAAACAAACGCGCTGAAACCCACATTCTCGCGCAAACTCCAGTCCAGCACGGCGGTGCAGAGCGCGCCGCTCTGGCTGATGAACGCCACGCTCCCCGGCCGGGCCATGTCGGCCGCAAACGTGGCGTTTAACTTCCCGTGCGGGGCCATCACCCCGAGGCAGTTCGGCCCCACAATGCGCAGGCCGCCACGGCGGGCTTCCGCCATGATTTGGCGTTCCAATTCCACGCCCGAGGCCCCAATTTCCTTGAAACCGGCACTGATAATGATGGCGCCCGGCACCCCTTTATCCACGCAATCATGCACAATCCCGGGCACCGTGGCGGGCGGGGTGATGATCACCGCCAGGTCGGGGGTGCCGGGAATGTCCTTGATGCTGGGATAGGCTTTGAGCCCGAGCACCGTGGGGCGCTTGGGATTCACCGGGTACAGGTCGCCGGCGAACCCGCCTTTTTGCAAGTTTTCCAGAATGGTGCGGCCCACGCTGTTGACGGTTTCGGTGGCCCCGATGATGGCAATGCTTTTGGGGGAGAAAATGGGGTCCAGGGGCCGCCGGCGGGTCTGGTGCAGGATGTCGTGGGCGGATTCCAATTTATCGCCGGTGATCACCGGGGCTGAGGTTTGGGATCGGGGGTTAAGGTCGGCGGTGCGCCGGGCGGAAAGTAGAGTGGTCGTCATAGCATCATTTAATGTCATTCATCGCAAATCTGGGCATACACTGACACTGAAACCCGGTTCTGACTTCTCGCCCGTTGGCAAAGCCCAGCCATATTTTGCCACTGGATGGCAACATTTTGAGAGCTGCCAGCGCGGAAACCGGAAAGATGATCCTCGCCCGCCTTGCTCGCGCTTCGGCCAAAGCCACCCGGGCGGCGGTGGGGCGTTTGACGTTTGCTGGCTTTTGTCAGATTCCATTCATGCAACAACTGGCCTATGTTGTTTATTGTGAAGACGAATTTATGTTGGCCCAGTGCCTGAATGTGGACGTTTCAAGTTTCGGGTCCACCCGCGCCGAGGCGGTGGCCAGCCTCAAGGAAGCCGTGGAACTTTATTTTGAGGATGAACCCGATTCCAAATTTGCCGTGGTGGCTGATTTCAACGTGGGCGAGGAGTTCGTTAATGCCTAAATGACCCGGCTCGGTTGCAGTTATCCGTGTGCTCCATGCGCAAGGATTTGTTTTTATCTCCCAGAAAGGCAGTCACACCCAGCACCTGCACACCAACGGCCGCACCGCCATTGTGCCACACCCAAAAAAGGAAATGCCCATTGGTGCCACTCACGCCATCATCCGGTAATCTGGTCTCTAGCCAGGCGATTTTGGATTTTAAACGGCAGTTTATTTGATCTCACCCCGCCTCGTTCCCCGCGATTTGCCTGCTCCCGCAATCGTGCGATTTTGATTTTTTAACCAGCGCCAAATCCCCACCCGCCTCCCAACGGTGGGTTGGCCACCGCCCGAGCGTATTCGCCGATTGTCGTCTTTACAGGGCGGCTTGCCGGGGCTAAAGTCGGTCCATGGCTGGCGAACACGATGCGACTGAGTTTATAGACCCCGATTTTGTGGTGCACAAGGTGCCTTACACCCCGCCCGCCGCCCCTCGCCCGGCCGCCGTTGCGCACGACCCGTACCGCGCCCCCAACCGCGAGGACGTGGACCGCAAAGTTGGTGAGGCCCAGCAAAAGCTCACGGAATTGAAACGCGCGCAGGAGGAATTGGAACGCGAACGCGCCACGCTGGAGGAATTGCGCCGCCGCCAGAGCGAATTCACCACGGGCCGGGAGGAAATGATCCAGCACCTGACGCGCGGCCTGGGTTTGTTGGAAAAGGCCGAGTTCACCGCCCGCCGGGATGCCGAGCAAATGGCCCGCACCATCGCGGATTTTCGCACCGCCCTGGGCAAAGTTTCCGCCATTCGCGAGGAAGCCTGGTCCCGGGACAGCTACACCACCGAACTTTCCCGTGGCCTGGTCACGGTCGAAAATGCCCGGCTGGAATGGAATTCGGCCCGCTTGAAACTCCCGCTGCTGGCCGATGCCCCGGCTCCGGATGCCGCCGCGCAGCCAGCCCCCCTTAGTGCCGCCACGCTGGCCGCCCTGCCGTTTGGCGATCTGTGCAAACTCGGGCTGGCCTTCACCCTGCCGCTGGTGGCGGTGGGCTTGCTCGCATTGGGAGCATTCATCCTCCTTCTCCGGCACCACTAACCCCTGCCGCGCAAGCTCATGGCCTGGCTGAAGAAAAAAAACGATCCCATTTCCGCTCACGCCGCCGCTCTGAACGAGCAGATTGCCGCGCTGGAATCCCAGATCAAAAAGCTGGATTCACAATTGCACCCCGCCCCCGGCCCCCGGTTACGGGCCAGTACCCTTCCGCCGGGTGCCGCCCGGCCCCGCCCACCCGAACCCGCCCCGTTGCGGGAACCTGAGTTTACCCCCGTCAAGCAGCGGCCGATTCAACCGCCAGAGCCGCCGCCGGCCCCGGAATACTTTAATGAATTCGGCGTGCGTAAACTGGATTTACCCGCCTTGTGGAAGCGTGGCTGCCAGTTTTTTAGCGGTCCCACCACCGCCAATCCCCGGTTGGTAAGTTACCTCGCGGCCGGTGGAGTGCAAGGGCTGCGCCCCATGCGCTATGAAAAACGCATCGCCCGCCGCCGGTTTTTTGGGCTCGCCGCCCTGCTGTTCGTCATCCTGTTCCTCATCGTTTGGCATTACTACCAACACCGCTGATGCACCCGCCGGACTCCACCCCCGTCCAATTGTTTGAACTGGCGATTCCCTCCGCCCGGGGCACCTTTACCGCCCGCTATTCCGCCAATGGTCTGGCTGGCCTGGCGTTCCCCCGTGGCGCCACCCAGGTGCAACCGCGCCGCCCGGCCCTGCCAGCGGGTCTGCTCCCCCACATTTCCGCCTGGCACCGGCTCGCCACCCAGGCGCTCAAAATGATTTTGACTGGTCGCGAACCCCTGGCTTTGCCGCCGCTGGATATTCTGGCCGGGACCGCCTTCCAACGCCAGGTCTGGTCCGCGCTCCAGCAGATTCCGCGCGGCCAGACGGCCAGCTATGGTGACCTGGCCCGGGCGATTGGCCGGCCGCACGCATTTCGGGCTGTTGGCGGGGCTTGCGGAGCCAACCCCATCGTCGTGTTTATTCCCTGTCACCGGGCGCTGGCCGCGAATGGCCGCCTGGGCGGCTTTTCGGGCGGTTTGGAGTGGAAACAGGCCCTCCTGGCCGCCGAGGGCGTAACCGTGTCCCCTCCTTGACCCGCCCCCCCGTGGTTCCCGGCCGGTGGGCTGTCAGTTTAACGTTTTCCCGGCTTGCACTTTTATCCCAAAAAGACTTGGTTTTTTCCCACCCATCCCTTAATAATTCCGTTGGTAGGACGTGTTACGACCGCCTGCCGTCTGGCCGCTTCGGTTCCTCACGGTCAGATCACCAGTCGCATGTATTATGGGTGAACTCTATCTATTTGCCGTCGCAGGAACCGCTTCCAACAAGTGGGAATTGGTCTATATTTGGGGCCAGGCCACCATTGAGGCGCGGATCATCATTTTTTTCCTCATCATCTTCAGCATCCTGGCGTGGTCCGTGATGGTCTCCAAAGCCATCCAGATGCGCCGCGCCCACAAGCTGAACCATTTCTTTTACGAGGAATTTCGCGCCCAGCCGACCGTGCTGGGCATCTTTGACCGCAAACTGGAGGTCGAAGGCTGCCCCCTCTACGCCGTGTACCAGGCGGGTTGTGTCAACCTGGACACCCGCCTGCGCGGTCCCGCTGGCGAGCGCAATAAGCAGCAAGTCTCGTTGAAACACATGGAGCACGTCAAACGCGCCATGGAAAACGTCGTCGCCCAGGAATCTTTGAAGCTCGAATCCGGCCTGATCCTGCTGGCCATTGCCGTCAGCGGCGCCCCGTTCATCGGCCTGCTGGGCACCGTCTGGGGCGTGATGAGCACCTTTGCCGGCATTGCCCAGGAGGGCAGCGCCACCATGGCCGCCATGGCCCCGGGTGTATCCGCCGCCCTCGTCACCACCGTGGCCGGTCTCCTCGTGGCCATCCCTTCCATGTTTGGCTACAACTGGCTGGTGCATAACCTGCGCGCGTTTACCGTGGGCCTGGATAATTTTGCCCAGGAACTCGTTTCCCGGATGGAAACCGAATTCCTCGCGGACGACTAAGTGTTTTTACGGCCATGAGAAGGTTTTCCGACCGCAGCCATCTGGTGACGTTGAGTGAAATCAACATCACCCCGCTGCTCGACCTTGCCTTCGTGCTGCTGATCATCTTCGTGATCACCACGCCCTTGCTGGACAATAGTATCAACGTCAAACTCCCGCATGGCGGCAGCACCAACAAGGCCATTGACAAGCACAACATCCGCACCATTGAAATTACCAGCACGGGCTTTTTCAAGATGGACCGCCTGCGGCTGACCCAGACCCAGTTGGTGACGCAACTCACCACCGAGGCGCGCACCAATCCGAACTTGATCGCCTACATTCGGGTGGACAAGGACAGCCGCTACGAATTACTGGCCAAATTATTCGATACCTGCCAGCGCAATGGCATCACCATTGCCATGGCCACCGATCCCCGGCCCGACCGATGAACCCGCTCCAAAAAAAATGCGTCCTCGCCACCGCAGGTTTTCATCTGCTGTTGCTGGTCATTTTATTTGTCGGCCCCGGCTTTTTCCGTCATGAGCCGCCGCCGGATAATCTCCCGGTGCTCAAGGTCATTCCCCTGGGCGATGTGACCGATGCCCTGACCAGTGGCTCCAGCCACGCCACCCCGGTGGTGACCCCGCCGCCGCCGGCACCGCCGGTGGTGACCCCGCCGGATCCCACGCCGCCGCCGCCCCAGCCCACGCCCGCGCCGGAACCGCCCAGACCGGTGGTTACTCATGCCCCCACCCCCAAGGTGGTCGTGAAACCCGAACCCGAGGAACCCGCCGAGCCCGAAACGCCCGTGGTTACGGAGCATCCCGATCCGATGCCCAAGCCGGTCAAAAAAAGAGAAGTTAATCTGACCTTGATCAAGCGCCATGTGCCCGTGAAACCCAAGCCCGACACTTCCGCGCAGGATGAGGCGGCTGCCGAGGAAAAGGCCGCCCAGGCCGATGCCCGCCGCAAAGCCCGGGCCTTTCAGACCGCCTTGAATAACATCCGCGAAAATTCCAGCACGGCCACCGAAATTGACACCTCGCCCGGGGACAGTTCCGCCGCCATGGTGAATTACGGACAGCTCGTTAAAAGCGTGTACCAGAATGCCTGGAACCCCCCGGATACGGCGGATAACGATGAGGCCAGCCCCCGGGTGAAGGTGGTTATCGCCAACGATGGCTCCGTCATTTCCGCGCACATTATTGAGCCCTCGGGCGACCGGGCCCTGGATGCCTCGGTGCAGCGCACGCTGGACCGGGTTAATTTCATTCACGCATTCCCCCCCGGCGTGAAAGAAACCCAACGCGCTTACAACATCAAATTTGACCTTAAAGCCAAACGCATGCTCGGATGAACACTACCATGTTAAACTCGCTTAAACTGTGCCTGGCGGCCGCCCTGGCCCTCGGCTCCCTGTCCCCGGCCCGCGCGGACCAGGACATTGTCATCACCCAAAATATTCAAGTGCTGGGGCAGACCAAACCCATTCCCCTGGCCATTGCTGGTTTCAGCGGGGAAGTCCTGCAAGTCTTGAAATTCGACCTCTACGTGCAGGGCTTCGCTTTCACCACGCCGGACGTGGCGCAATACCAAATCACCGGCACGCCGGGCGAAAACGTCACGGGCACGGTTTTGGATAGCATTGCCAAACAGCCCATTCTTGCTCGCGCTTATTCCGGCACCACCCTGCGCCGCCAGGCCCATTTCTTTGCGAATGACATCGTCTCGGCCATCGCGCACCGCCCCGGCGTTGGCCTGACCAAAATTGCCTTCAAGAAGGAAATCGCCCTCGGCCACGGTGAAATTTACGTCGCGGATTTTGATGGTTTTAACCCCCAGTTCGTCACTCATGACGACACCATCGTGGCCGCCCCGTGCTGGGTGCCGGGCAAACTGGCCGTCTGCTACACCTCCTACTACCCCGGAAATCCGGATATTTTTTACCAGAGCCTGACGAGCGGTCAGCGCACCATCGTTGCCAAATATCCCGGCCTGAACACCTCGCCGGCCGTGTCCCCTGATGGCTCCCACCTGGCGATGGTTCTCAGCAAGGGTGGCAGCCCCAACATTTGGGTGGCCGATGCCGATGGCACCAATCCCAAAAAGCTTACCTCCACCCTCGAGGATTCCTCCCCCTGCTGGTCGCCGGATGGGCAATGGATCTGTTTTGCCACCAAGCTCCGCGAGCGCCGCGTTCTAGCCAAGGTCCCGGCCGGAGGCGGCGAAATCTCGGTCATTCATACCGCCGGGGTTTCCAACCCCACCGAGCCGGATTGGTCCCCGGACAGCAAATGGATCGCCTTCACCCGCCAGGCCGGTGAATTTGACATTTGCGTCGTGCCGGCGGATGGCAGCATCCCACCCACCGTTCTGGTCCCCGGTGAAGACCCCTCCTGGTCCCCCAATTCGCGTACGCTGATATTCACCCGCCGCACTGCGGGCGGAAGTTATGCGCTGTCTGTGCTTGACGTAATGACCAAACAGGTCAAGGATATTAAGCGGATTTCGGGTAATGACTCCCAGCCTGCGTGGGCGCGCTGAAGGATACCCCTTAACTATAATTTTGCCGGAAGTTTAATTTGATACCGAATAATTTTTAAAATTTGCAGTGATTCCAATTATTTTTAGATAATTTACCATATTTTATGAAAAAGCTGAACCTGATCTATCCCCTGTCCCTGGCCCTCGCGGTCGCCCTTGCCGGCGCTGGTTGTAAACACGGACCGGCCAAACTCACCCGTTTGCCTGGCCCCGCCGATGCTCCCAACGTGGGGGATGTCCCCCCGGTGACCACCCAACCGCAGCAGCCGCAGCAGGTCCAGTTACCCACCGCGCCGCCCATCTCCCAAGAACCCCCTGTTGGCGGCGGCGGACAAAATATCCCTCTCAATCCCGACGGCACCAGACCGCCGTCCAATCCGGACCTCTTTGATGGCATGATTCAGGACCGTGCCGCCCTGGCCGCTTACACTGTGCACTTTGATTACGACAGCTCGGTGGTGAAGTCCTCCGAAAAGGCCAACTTGCAATCGGTGGCGACGGCCTTGGGCGCCGATGCCACGTTGAAACTGCTCATTGAAGGCCATTGCGACGAACGCGGCACCGAGGAATACAACCGATCGCTCGGCGAACGCCGCGCCCTCGCCCTGCGCGAAGCCCTCGCCAAACTGAATCTGGACGCGGCCCGCGTGAAGGAAATCAGCTATGGCAAGGACAAGCCGGTTGACCCCGGCCACGACGCCGCGGCTTGGACCAAAAACCGCCGGGGCGAATTCGTGCTGCTCCATCCCAATACCGCCAAGCCCTGACCGGACACAACGTTAATCGCTATTTCACCAAGGCCGCGCTGCGCGCGGCCTTTTTCATGCCCCCAGCGTGCGTCGGCCACGGACAGCCATGGGGGAAATGACGGAGAGGGTAGGGGGCGCCTCTAAAATCGTCCGATTAATCCCTGCCTTTAGCCCTTCCCCCAGCCAACCCAATCCAGGCAAATCGCACCTAATCGTGCCTTTGCCATGGGTTAACGTGATTTGCGAACGTGTTTCCCTCGTCCTTGGCAATGGGTGACAGGAGTTATTCCCGCGCGCTCTCACCCGGCCCGTTTTGCCGCTTTACTATTCCCGCCCCCGGGCGTAGATTGAAGCTTAGAACTGGAAATTAATATGAATGTCATGCTTGCAGGAATTTTTGGTGGCTGGGAAGTCGTGCTGATTTTCGCCGTGGTCTTGATTTTATTCGGTGCCAAGAAGCTCCCGGAACTGGCCAAAGGACTGGGAACCGGCATCAAGGAATTCAAAAAGGCCACCCGCGAAGTCACCGATGAAATTCAAAACGCCCCCGTCGACGCCCCCGCGCCCAAACTGACCGCCACCAGTCAGCCGCAGCCCCCGTCCACGGCCTCCCAAATCCCCACTACCAAGGTCTTGTGAATCGCGTGAGGATATTCTGGCCGCAGCTCCTGTCCACGGCCTCCCAACCCCTCACTCCACCCAAGGCTTGAGTCGCAAGGTTCCCGGGATGCCCAGCCACGACGAAACGCCCGATTTTGATGCGGATGAGGGCGGACCAGTAAAAAATTTCCTCGAGCATCTGGAAGATTTCCGCTGGGTGCTCGTTAAAAGTGCCGTCGCCGTCGGCGTAGCCATGCTTCTTTGTTTGATTGGCGCCAACTACGTCATTCAAATTATCAAATGGCCCATGACCCGGGCCTCGGTGAGTTATCCCCTCTCCGAAAAGATCGTTGTCATTAACTACGGCACCAACCAGCTCGGCAAATTCGTCCTTTCCCCGGAACAAGCCGCGTTTTTGAACGTGGGCAGCAACCAGTTTTCCTCGGTCGAAGTCAAGCCCGTGCGGATCGGCACCAACCAGGTGCTCGGCTGGCAGGTGAGCACGGATCCCGCGATTGCCGCCGATGCCCAGCGGATGCATATTAATTTGGTAAACCTGAACCCCGCCGGCGGTTTTTTTGTGGCCTTCCAAGTGGCCATTTATGGCGGGTTGGTCATCGCCGGACCCTTTGTCCTGTTTTTCCTGACCTCCTTTATTTTTCCCGCCCTCAAAATTCACGAGAAAAAACATATCTTCCGCGCGATGTTCATCGGGGCCGCCTTGTTTCTGTTGGGCGTGGCCTTCTGCTTTTTTGGTTTGATGCCATTTGCCCTTGAGGCCTCTCAGCGGTACTCCCAATGGCTCGGTTTGGGGGCCTATGAATGGCGGGCGGAGGACTACATTAGTTTCGTCTGCAAATTTATGCTCGGCATGGGGTTGGGCTTTGAACTCCCGGTCATTTTGCTCACCCTGGTCAAACTGGGCGTGTTGAATTACACGATGCTGCGCAGCATGTGGCGCTACATGATCGTCATCAACCTCATTTTGGGTGCCCTCCTGACCACCCCCGAAGTGCTTACTCAAGTGCTAATGGCTGTGCCCTTGTACCTCCTGTACGAAATCACCGTCTGGATTGCCTGGTACTGGGAATGGCGCGACCGCAAGCGGGCATTGAAATCGTAAGTAATTTCAAAATTGGCAGCCCAAAAAGTAAAATCACGCTTTACAACCGGTGGATTCGGGCTAAGCTTTTTCAACATCTAAAATACGATATGCGACATGCCATTCCCTTTCTCGCTGTGATTGCCCTCGCTGCTGCGCTGGGCACCGGCTGTGCCGGCCCCGAACAAAAACTGGGCCGTGGTTTGAGCAACACTTTTGAAATCGTCCGCCTGGGCGAAATGCGCCACTCGATTGAGCAGGCCGAAATCTTCGACCCCAGCGGCCCCAGTTTTACCACGGGTTTGGTGACTGGATTTGACCGTTCGATCGCCCGCACCGGCATCGGACTGTATGAGGTCGTCACGTTTCCGATTCCTTCCTACGATCCCGTTTGCACCGACTATTTGAGCCCGAACGCCGTATTCCCGGCCAGCTACACCCCCGGACGCATGTCTGATCCAATCTTTGACACCGACACCTACACTGGTTTCAGCGGCGGCGATGTGGCCCCGTTTATTCCCGGCAGTCGGTTTCATGTGTTCGACAACTAAAACCGACGCACCCCCTTGTTGATTTCCATCCGCGCCAACTGTCATGGTTGGCGCGTTTTGCTTTGTCCCCCATCATGTCCCTTATCAAGTCATCCCCCTGCAAGGTCAACCTGATCCTTAACATTCTCGGCCGCCGCCCGGATGGCTACCATGAACTCGAAACCATCATGCAGCCGGTCCGGGTATGCGATGAGCTCGCTTTTACGCGCACGGCCAGTGGCCTCAGCCTGACTTGCAGCGATGCCAGCCTGCCGGTGGATGGCCGGAATCTCGTGCATCGCGCCGCCACGGCGTTTCTTGCCGCCACCGGGATTACTGACGGGGTGGCTATTCATCTGGAAAAGCGCATCCCCATGGCTGCCGGCCTGGGCGGCGGCAGCGGCAACGCCGCCACCACGCTATTGGGTTTGAACGAAATTTTTGGCCAGCCGCTAAGCTTGGATAAGTTGGATGAACTGGCCGCCGGTCTCGGTTCCGATATCAATTTCTTCCTCCAAACCAAGCCTGCCCTGGCCACGGGACGCGGAGAAAAAGTGCAGTCGCTCCCGGATTTCCCGGCCATGACGGGCAAGGCTTTCTTTTTGATCCATCCTGGCTTTGGCATTTCCACCCCTTGGGCCTACCAAAACCTCGGGCGTTTTCCCGAGGCACTGAATGGCCGCCCCGGTCGGGCCCAGCAATTGGTCGCGGCCTTGCAAACTTGGGATTGGGCCGCGATCCGGTCGGAAATGTATAACTCCCTGGAGGCACCCGCCCTGGATAAATATCCGGTGCTCGACGTGTTTCAGAAGTTTTTGCGCGAATACGGCGCCCTGGCCACCCTGATGTCCGGCAGCGGCTCCACCACGTTTGCCATTTTTGAGACCGTTGCGATCGCTGAAACGGTCCGGGAGCAATTTCTGGCCTTTTTCGGCCGCAACTGCTGGACCGCCGTGGTGCCGGTCTGAAGCCAAGTCGCAAACTTCAAGAGGTCACCGCGACGCTAAAGCGTGGCTGTGAAAATTGGAATCCCTCCGTCACTTCCGGCGCAGCCGGGCGGTGAGCAGATTGCCCATCTCCCGGGCCGCCGGGACCTGACAGCTCAGGGTGATCACCACATAAACCACACCGGCCGCGATCGCCGGGGCAAACACCGCGCCGATTTTCAACCAGATCGTCGCATGTCCCAGGGTTTCCTCCCATAAGCGCCAGCCTTCCCAAGCCACCAACCCGGCGGCCAGGGCGGCGGCGGCCAGCGGCAGGAGCGTCTTGCGGAGTTCGGCCAGTTCCAGCCGCGCCAGTTTCTTGCGCAAGGCAAACAGCAAAAGGCCCAGGTTCACCGCGGAGGTGAGGGTATTGGCAATGCCCAGGCCACCTTGATGCAACGGCACCACCAGCATGGCGGCAATGGCCAGGTTCAACCCCAGGCAGACGATGCTAATGCGCATGGGTGTC
Source organism: uncultured Verrucomicrobia subdivision 3 bacterium (assembly GCA_903875465.1). GTDB lineage: Bacteria > Verrucomicrobiota > Verrucomicrobiia > Limisphaerales > UBA11358 > UBA11358. The sequence continues at coordinate 5,417 of CAIQWB010000048.1, read as the reverse complement.
CGCGTGTCGCCCAGCGCATAAAAGGCCCGCACCAGCACATTCACGGTGGAAAAGGCAATCAGTCCGGGGGCCAGACAAACCAGCGCCCAGGTGGCGCGCTGGGTGGCGAGGGCGGTAAATTCGCCCCGCTCAAACAGCAGCCGGATGATCGGCTCCGCCAGGACCACCAGCAGCGTGGCGGCGAGCAGGTTGGCAAACAGCAGGGTCGCGATCCCGTGACGAAGGGTGCTGCGAAATTCGGGAAATTTCTTTTCCGCAGCCAGGCCGGACAACGCTGGCAGCAGAAACGTGGCGAGCGAAATGCCAAACATCCCCTGCGGCAGTTCCATGAGTCGTACCGCGTAATTGAACGAGGCGACAATATGCGGATCCACCCAAAAACTCATCACCTGGGTAATCAGCACATTGATTTGGAAGGCCGCCAAGCCGAGCATGCCGGGGACCATCCGGCGCACAACCAACTGGACGGTTTCATTCCCCCAAGGGGTTTCCCAACGGTAGGCAAAGCCATTTCGCAACAAGGTGGGCAATTGAAACGCCCCCTGGGCAATGCCGGCCACCAGCACCCCAAGGGCGAGCGCGAAAATTTGCGTGGGCAATTCGCGGCCAAAATGTGGAGCCACCCAGAGCACGGAGGCGATCATGACGACATTGAGCATGGTGGCCCCCAGGGCCGGCACGAAGAAAAAGCCCCGGGCATTCAGCATCCCCATGAAAATAGCCGTGAGACACACCGGCAGCATGTAAGGAAACATCACCCGCAACAACCGGAGCATCAGTTCCGTTTTGGCCGCGAAGGGATGCATCGCCAAGGCGATGGTCAAGCCCAGCATCACCAGGGCGATAATGGCCGAAGCGGAGATGATGAGGCCGGAAATCACCGCATTGGCGGCGCGCCACATTTCCTTCTCCCCCTGGAGCTTTTCCTTTTCTTTGAAAATGGGGATAAAGGCGGCCGTCAATGCTCCCTCACCCAGGAGGCGGCGGAAGAGGTTGGGGATTTGGAAGGCCATGGTAAAGGCCCCGGCCACCCAGCCATCGCCCATGAAACTGGCATAAACCATTTCGCGCACCATGCCGAGAATGCGGCTGGTGAGCGTGGCCAGGGCCATGAGGCCGGAAGACTTTAACATTTGCGACATCGGACGGGATTCTAAAGTGCCGCCCGGTCCAGCCAAAGCGGAAAAGGCGCCAATATTAGGATATGCCGCCACAGTCCCTTATCGGTCCATTGCCTGAGGGGCCGCAGCGTGGCTTTTCAGCTATTCGGAAAATGGCTTGATCACCAGGGCCAAGTAGAACGGTTAAGGGACCAGGATGCGGTAAAAGCGTTGCGGGGTGGACAAGGGCTCGGTGAATTGGTGGAGGGTGCCATCGCCAGGTTGGGTGGAGAGGGTTTGCCAGTTGGGGTCCGTCAGATCGGTTTTGTACTGGATCACGTAGTTGAGTCCCGGGGAGGTGGCAAACGTGAAGGTCAGGTTGGTTTGATCGGTGGTGGGGGAAAGCAAGACCGGGGGAGTGATGACGGTTACATAATTGGTTTGCGTCTGGGTGCTGGTGCCGAGTGAATTGCTGACGGTGAGGGAGACGGTATAGGTGCCACTGCGGGTGTAGGGGTTGGCCGGGTTGGAATTGGTGCTGGTATTGCCATCACCGAAATCCCAGATGCAGGTGCCACTGCCGAGGGTGAGGTTGGTAAAGGTAACGGTCAATGGGGCCGTGCCGCGCAGGGGGGCGGCGGAGAAATTCACCTGGGGGGGCACATTGCCGGTGAGGCTAAAGCTGCCGGAGCCACGGACGCGTTTCACCACGAGGTAGGCGTTGGTGTTGGTGGGGGACTGGCAGGTAAGTGATTCGTTCTGCCCCAGGCCGGCCGAGGTGCTGGCGGCCAGGATCACGGGGTTGCCATACTGTCCCGGAGCGGCGCGATAGAGATACAAATCAAAATCGCCCGTTGATGGCACCGCTAGATTGACGGCGAGGTTGACGTTGGCGGGCAAGCTGACATGGCAGGCCCAGGCGCGCGGATCGGTGGGGCCGGGGCCGAGGACAAAGGTATTTGGGGTGCCAAACGCCAGGTTTTGCTGGACGGCTTCGACAGCGGCGTCGGGGTTGATCATGCCGTAGCCTTCAAACTGGTCTTTGCCGGCGGGAAAGCCATTGGTGCCAGCGGCGGCGCGTTGCAAGTAGGGATTATAGAGGGAATTCTCGCGGTTGGTGGTGGTCTCCGTGGCGGTGGCGCAGAGCAGCATTTTCACGAGGAGCGGCGATTGGGCGGAGGTAAAATCCCAGGTTATTCCGTTTTGCTGCAAGGCATCAATGACCAGGGCGGCGCACCCAGCCGCAAAGGGCGCGGCTACGGAGGTGCCCTGAATGCTCCAGTAATCATTGGATTGCTGGTCGGGAAAGGCGGTGCCATCGCCGGAATTACTGTCGGCGGCGAGGACATCGGAATAATAACTGGAACCACCGGGGGCCAGGAGGTCGGGTTTGTAATCCTCCTCCTGCCCGGCGACGGTGCCGGGGGAGCCGAAGCCCTGGCTCGAATAGTCGGTCAACTGATTGATATCATTGGCGGCGGCCACGGTGAGAACCAGGGCGGCGCGACCGGGGTCACTGACGGCCGCGGCGCTACCGGGGGAGAACAGGCCATTGTTACCGGCGGAAACGGTCACCAGCATGCCGTTGTTGACGGCGGTATTTACCACTTGCCGGGTGGTGGCGGAGAGTCCCGGCGTGCCGGTGACGCCGAGGCTCAGGTTGATGACCTTGATGTTGTCCGCCACGCGATTGGCCACCAGGTCGTCCACGGCGGCGGAATCCCAGGTCAGCAGACTATTACCGTTGGTGGCGAAGACTTTGGCGGCCGCCCAATTGCAACCGGGTGCAACGCCGCGCTGGCGGTTGAAATTGTCCACGCCGGGGGATTGGGGCACCTGGTAGGTGATGACATAGTCGGTCATGGAACCGTTGGAGATGAGCGCGGGCGAATACTCGCGGGTGGGGTTGCCGGTGACCGTCACACTAAGTGACAAGGGTGAAGGGCCGGTGGCGGCGCTGCCTTCCAAGGTGTAACCGGTCTTGGTGTTTTGATTGTGCGAGAGCAATTCCAGTTTGCCATTACCGCCGCCATTCCAGCGCGCGGTGGCGGTGAAGGTGATGGGGTTGGTGGGCAGGGTCATGGGGGTGACCACAAAGTTGTTGCTGAATATTCCGCTGAGACTGCCATAAAGCGTGCCGTAGAGGGTGCCGGTTCCGCTGCCACTGGCCGCTCCGGTGCCCAGGGCGACGGAACCTACGTAGGTGCCATGCTGGGAAATATCCACTGGCTTGGCGGCGGCATCCGTGGAGTAGTCCTGCCAAAAAACACCACGACCCGCGAGGTCGGCATGGGTGGCATCCAGGCCGGAATCGACAATGGCAATGGTGATGTTGGAATTGCCGGCAAAGCCCGCGGTGCTGCTGGCAAATCCGGGCGACCACACTGGCCGAACCCGGCCGGTCTGGGTAGCGAGATCCAGGTGCAATTCGGCGGATTTGGCCTCTTCCACGAGCACCAGGGAGTCCCCCATCCGGGCGGGTAATAGCCCAATGGAACGCAAGGGCAGACGCCCATTCCAGCCATAGGAAACCGCTTTATAGAGATGGGTAATTTCCCCGCCGAGAGCCAGGAACGTGTTGATTTGGGTTGGCGTAACTGGCTGGCGAAAGACTAATTCCACCTCCACCAGGGCGTCGAGCCGGGCTTGGGCGGCATTGGTTTGGGTGGCGGAACCGGCGGTTTGCAGGGCGGTGCCGGCTTGTTGCAGGCGGACCATTAATTGGTCTGCCACATGATCGCCATCGGTATCATTGGGATAGGTGGCCCCAATCAGCGGCGGAATGGCGGGCGGCGGCGGGGGGAGCAGCAGGACGGCCGCAGACGCCCGAAATAGACTGATGACCAAACTGAATAGCAGCCAACCGAAGGTTTGCTGGGGGAGGCGGAAAGATGGGCAGGTCAAAGTCCGGCGGGATTTGGGGCTGCGGGCAGGCCAAAGGTTTAGTTGGGAAGAATTCATGGCTTGGCAAAAAAACGGAGGTAACCGCTACCCGTAAAACATGAAACTGGTTGGTGCTCAAGTCAACCTAAAGTCACGGCCAGCCAGTAATTTAATGGCGCTGCAAGGGCTAAATCATTTGCCGGGATATGGCCAGCAAGATCAATTATGGACAGTGACTGAGCCGGCCATTCCGGATGGGGCTTCCGCCGGCCGGCTCAAAACGACCCTCCACCATTGAGCAATTTGGGAGACACGGCCGTTGGTTGGTCGGCCGGTTTGCTGGCATGAATTTTGCTATTCATTTTTATGTTGCTTCATCACCCAACATTAATTAGAAACAGACATTCAGTAACCATTGCCATGCAAAACAAATTACGCACGATCCTTTTCACCGCTGCCGCCGCCTGCCTGCCATTGGCTGGCCACGCTACGATTCATACTTATGACAATATTAATCTGACGACGAGTCCGAATCCTAGTGGCGGCAACAGCGATGGCACCGGGGTATGGTTTAATGTGCTGACAGGTTACTCGGAAAGTCGTGGTTATTTTTTCCCCAACCCTTTGTTTGCCGATGGCCAGTTTTTTCTGGTGATGGACCAGACCTACACGCAGACCGAGGCGGAAATTTATACGCAGGGTTTTTTCAGCCGGGGTAACGGGGTGATTTACAACAGCCCTTCCAATCTCAACCCGGCTTATTTTGGCGACGGCGCGACCATTGGTTCCGCCTCCGGCTACCAATCCCCCGGGGCGGGCTATACCGATCTGGGGCCGACCTTTGGTAATTGGACGGCGGGTGAGCATGGCTATCTGGGTCTCACGATTGGGGGCACGGGCGGCGCGGCGGATTATGGCTATGCGGAAATAACCCTGAACGACGACTATAGCATCACTTTGGTGAGCATGGCTTACAACGATGTCCCGGGTTCATCCATTACCACCGTGGCCAGTGCCCCGGAACCGTCCACTCTGGCCTTGGTGGGCCTGGCGGCGGTCGGCGGCTTCATTGTCCGCTGGCGGCGTCGCTGAGGATAAGTGCTCACCAAGTCGGTTTTTACCCCGAAAACTCCATTGGCCTGCTAAATGCCAATGGAGTTTGGGTTTCTGAGTAGATGCCGCTTTTGACTTGGTCTAAACCCGAACTCCGAAATTAAAACGGCCGGTCGGCATCAATCTTTTGGGCATTAACGGTTTGGAAAATTGGCTTCCCAAGCCGCTGCCAATCAGTTTCCCATTTAAGGGTGCGCGCTTCGCGCAGAGGCAGTCTTACCAGACCGCTGCGGGTATGCGCGGACCTCGCCGCCTTGGTCAGCGCCAAAATCCCTCGCCGCTGGCCCGCTTTGAATTTTAAAACAGGTTCCTCGCTGGTTT
>CAIQWB010000047.1 GCA_903875465.1 uncultured Verrucomicrobia subdivision 3 bacterium | reverse complement strand
TCGTTGGGGGGAATACCCAAGGTAGCTCGTGCCGCGCAACCTTGGGCTAGCAGACGCAATCCCGTTGGGATTGAAGCAGCAATTCCCCAACCGCTCAAATGGTCAGCTCGATTCACATGCCACCGAAAACAGCGAGGAACCTCCCAGCCATTTTAATTTCGGAGTTCGGGTTAAACTTGGGAGGTTTGAATTTTGTGTTTTGAATGTTAAACTCTGGTCCGTTATGGCTTATCATCCACCCCGTAAACAATAAAGTTTCCCGATGCACCCGCAACCGCCACCAGAATCTCGTTGGCAAGCCGCCCTCCGGCTGGGCTGGTTGCCCGTGGTTTTGCTGGTCGGCCTCATTGCCCGCTTTGGGGTGTCCACCTACGGCAGCAATTATGATTTGGACTCTTGGAAAATCGCCGTCAACCTCGCCGAGACGGGCCAAAATGTGTGGATGGGCACCTTCCGTTACAACTATGGGCCCATCTGGATGTACTTGCTGGAGTCATTGGATATTTTGGGCGGGCACAACCCGGCGGTTTTCCGCCTGTTGTTGATTGCCTGCCTGAGCGCGGTGGATGCGGGCATCGCCTGGATTCTCTGGCGTCATTATGGCCGCCTCGCCGCCACCCTGTTTTTCCTCAACCCGGTGTCCATCATGATCACCGGTTACCACAACCAGTTTGATAACATCGCCATTTTGCTCGGGCTCGGGGCGGTCCTGATGTACGGCAATGACCCGGCGGCACCCGTGGGCCGCCGTAAACTGGGCGCGCTCGCGCTCCTGGGCCTTTCCCTCATGACCAAACACATCCTGTTTGCCTTCCCCCTCTGGCTGGCCGTGAAGCAGAAAGGTTTGCTTCAAAAAGCGGTGGTGATTTTGGTGCCCGTGGCGATGTTTCTGCTCAGTTTCGCCCCGTACTGGCGGGAAGGTCACACTGGCATCATGGCGCATGTCTTCCAGTATAAATCCTACCCCAACCCCTATTTTTACAACGTGCTTATGCCCACCCTGGTGCAAAGCCTGGTCGATGCCAAAACCGTATGGTTCCTGATTTTGATTGGGTTCGCATTCGTGTGCCGGAAGGCTGCGGCACTGGATTCCCTGTTGCTGTATTCGTGCGTGATGCTGGCCACCACCCCGGCCACCACCAATGAATATCTCGCGATTCCCTTAATTTATACGTCCGCCGTGGTGAATGCCTTCACACTGGCTTACACCATCATCGCCACCTGTCAAATTTCGGCCGGCGGGGACGGTCCGCCTTTGCAAAGTGGCGCGGTGGGCGGGGTCATGGATCTGGCGCTGTATTGCCTCTGTCTGGCCATTCTCTGGGCCTATGGGCGGGAACCGTGGTTGCGTTTTTTGCAGAAATGCCACGCGGAAGTCCGTCACCAACTGGGTTACCCGGAGGAACCGCCCGCCCGGTAAATGGGAATTTAAAGTTAGTGCTGCTTGCGTTGCCGTTCCAGGTAAGCGGAGACGGTGCAGGTGACCCCGGCCAGCGTGGCCACGGCGGCCAAAATAATCAAGGCGATGGCATAGTCGTACCACCACGCTTCCGCAAAATGATTGTTCACGACCAAAGCTATGGGCAACCACAGGGCCAGCGTGGCTACGGCCGCCACCCCGAGCCCTTGTGACCAGGCCATGCCATATTTTGGTGATTCCATAAAAAATTCTGCACCAGCTTAGCCGCTTCGGCGAGCCAAGGATGAAACTGCCAAAAACAACCCGCAAAAGCAAACCCAGAGCCCGGACCACTGGCCGGCAAGCTGGCCCTGGGACAGGCAAGCGGTTTTGGCGGCCGGTGCTTGGAGCTTTTCAAAACCGGCGGGCCGCAATAATATTGGACATGACGATGTCGGGATGGGAGATTTTCGGACTGATTACTTCAGCGGTGGGAGCGGGGGCAATTAATGCTGTGGCGGGCGGCGGCACGCTGCTGACCTTTCCCACCCTCCTGGCCTTCGGCACCACCCCGGTGATGGCCAATGCCACCAGCACCCTCGCACTCGTCATTGGCACCAGTGGCGGCATGTTTGGCAACCGGCAGCACAACCAGGCCATCCGGCCCTGGCTGCGGCGCTTTCTGCCGGTGAGCATCCTCGGCGGACTGATTGGCAGCGCCCTGCTGACCCACACCTCGGACAAAACCTTCGCCCACCTGGTTCCCTTTCTGATTTTTTTCGCCACGATTCTCTTCATGGCCAATGGCTTTATCCGCCGCTACGCCAGCGCACCCAAGGCTGAATTTTCGGGCGGAAAGTCCGCCCATGCCTGGGGGGCCGTCGGCTTTCAATTTCTGGTTTCCATTTACGGCGGCTACTTCGGCGCCGGCATTGGCATATTGATGCTGGCCACACTGGGTTTTATCGGGATGAACAACATCTATGAGATGAACGCCCTGAAGACCATTCTGGGCTCGCTGATCAACGTGATGGCCGCCCTCTGGTTCATCGCGGCCGGGCTCATTGACTGGCCGCGCGCCGGCGTAATGACGATTGGAGCCGTCGCTGGATATTACCTTGGCTCGCATTATTCCCAGCGCATTCCCCAAGCCCGCGTCCGCCAAATCATCACGGCCATCGGCTTTATGATTTCCGGCTGGACCTTTTACCAGCAATTCGTGAAATGACCAAAGCCCGCAAACCAAGCCGATGCTCGGCCAAGCACTGGTCGAGACTGGGGCAGCCGCTGGGGCTCAAGATTTACTGGCGGGTGCCGGCAGATAAATGAAGCGTTGCGGCTGGGTGGGTGCGTAGGCGTTCCGCTGGGGAATTAAGGCACGGTCAAAAGGCTGGTAGCTGGTGACGGCATCAACCCGGCCAATGTGCAGCGAATTGCGGAGCACTCCGCGACCGTGGTGGGCATCGCTAAAATGAGCCTGGCCATAGCCTACCCCGTGAGTGCCGGATAAATTTGAGGAAAAATACCGCAGTCCAACAATGCCGTTTGTTTGGTCCCGCAACCAGTCAATAAAAATGACGGAATGCCCTCCGGGCGGGGTGGTGGAATAACTCAGGAAATCCCCCGGGCGCACATCCTCCAACCGGGTAACGGCATGACCCAAGCCATAACTGGTGATGGCCCGCTGCTCGGAATCACCCTTGCCTTCGATGTACCACAGTTGCAGGGCATTGAACAGGTCATTAAACGTCATGCCGTTAAAGTCCTCCGGCTCGCGGCCCAATTGAATGTTTCTTAATTTCATGGCCCGGACAAACACCTCAAAGGTAAAGCCGCAGCAATAACTGCAGCGGGAGCCATCCGGATAAGCCTTGGCCACCACCATGCCGTGAAACCACAGATCCTGGGTGACCCCATTGTAAATATCGTATTCCCACGGATTCCAACTGCAATGATACTGGTAGGACCCATCCAGCGGATAGCCGGAGATCACTTTCAAAACATAGGGGTTTAAATCACCCGAGGGATCAGGGGTGACCATGTCCGCTCGCGCATAGGCCGGGGCCAATGCTTTGTCGACCGGGGAAAACCCACGCTCATCCACGGGGTAGGGCCGCGGGATATACGTATAACGGCGCGGGTCAAGCCCGGAGGCATTCGTGCTGGTGGCCGGCAGGGCAGGCAAAGGAACAACATCGTGCTTGAGAGGGGCCTGGCAACCCGCGGCCAACAGCAACCCGACCGTCAGCAAGCAGCCACAAAATGAATGGGACCGCAGGTATTTGGGCCATCTTCCACCGGTAATAGCATCCTTAATAAATTCCATGGACCCAATCATAGCAAGAAGTTGGTTGGATTCAACTGAATCAGCAGATAGTAGGTTAACCCCCAAACCGACTTCCCGCCGGCGATAAATCCCAAAGGGCTTAATACGCCAGACATGACGGCCCGGAGGTGTTCCGACAGCGCCTCCCAGAAAGCACAAAACCCCTTGTAAAACAAGGGGTTTTAAGTGGTGGCAGGACCCGGAATTGAACCGGGGACACAAGGATTTTCAGTCCTCTGCTCTACCAACTGAGCTATCCTGCCAACCAAGTTCCACGTGATCCAGAGGACTTACCAGCGTTAGCCGATCAATCCACGTACATGTGGGAGGCGAATTCTATACAAGGTGTGGTGAAAGGCAATCAAATTTAATCAGGAATTTTGAGCGCGCTACAAAACCGGGGTGGGATTCAGCCGTTCATCTGCAAACACGCTCCGCGTGTCGCTGCAAGCAGGCTGTGGGGTGGTTGGTGCAACCGGCCAGCAGTCCTTCAAGCCAACGCCCAGGCGGTCCGGATATCCTCGTCCAAGACAGGCAGGGGTGCCTGGCGGGCCAGCTTGCGTTCCGCCAGGATGCCAATCATCGCAGCGTTGTCGGTGCACAAACTCCGCTCGGCCAGCCGCAGTTTATAGCCCCGGGCCGCACAAGCCTGGGCCAGGGCCTGGCGCAGCGCCCGGTTGCAGGTAACGCCGCCCGAGGCCGTGACACAACGCAGGCCCAGGCGCTTGGTGGCCCGCAACGTTTTCGTGACCAGCACCTCAATGATGGCGGCCTGCACGCTGGCGCAGAGGTCGCAAATATGCCGGGCATCCCCCAGCAGTTCAGGATGGTCCCGCAAGAAATAGCGCACGGAGGTTTTCAATCCGCTGAAGCTGAAATCGTCATTGGCATCGTGCATCAAGGGACGGGGGAAATCAAAGGCTTGCGGATTGCCCGCCTGGGCGAGCCGGTCAATCTCCGGGCCGGCGGGATAGGGCAGCCCCATTAATTTGCCGGCTTTGTCAAAACATTCCCCGGCCGCATCATCGAGGGTGGCGCCCAGCACACGGTGCTGCAATTCGCCGGCAACGTGGACGAGCATGGTATGACCACCGCTCACAATCAGCGAAACATTGGGTTCAAAGGCCGCAAAATCGGCCGCAGGCGGACTGCCCGCGATCCAGGGTGAATACAAATGGGCTTCATGGTGATTGACCCCCACAAATGGCTTTTGCAAGACAAACGCCAGGGCCTGAGCTGATTTGAACCCCACCAGCAAGGCCAGGGGCAAACCCGGTCCCTGGGTGGCCGCCACGGCGTCCAGTTGCGCCGCCGTCACCCCGGCCTCCCGCAACGCGGTTTGCACCACCGGCATCAGGTTGCGCAAATGTTCGCGGGCGGCCAACTCCGGGACCACCCCGCCATATTCGGCATGGAGCTGAATTTGCGACGAAACCGGGTTGGACAAGATGCGCGCACCACTGATGACCGCGGCGCTCGTTTCATCGCAGGAAGTTTCGATGGCCAAGAGCAGGCGCGGAGCAGTCATGGGGCGACCGTCCCAGGGCCGGTGCAGGACGAATAGAATAAAATCGCTTGCAGCAGGGCGCGGGCGCGATCCAGCTGGACATCGGTCGCGTTTACCACCCGGGACCGCGTCTTTTCATCCAGTGATTCCGGACCTCCCGCCGTGGTTTTCAAAATCAAATCCGCCTCTTCCGCATCCGACATCGGCACGTAAATAGTCGGGACAATGCCGTGTTCGTGAATGACCTTGTGACTGGGGGTGTAATACTTGGCCACGGTCAATTTGAGCGCGGAGCCATCATCCAGGGGAAAAATGGTTTGCACGGAACCTTTGCCAAACGTTTTCTCCCCCAGCACGATGGCGCGATGCAAATCTTGCAGGCACCCCGTCACAATTTCCGCCGCGCTCGCGCTGCTTTGGTTGACCAAAACCACCAGGGGGACGCCGGAAATTTCATCACCCCTGCCGGCCGCCAGATATTTTTCCACATTATTCCGCCCCTCCGTGGAGACCACCAACTGGCCCCGGGGCAGAAATTTTTGGCATACCTCCACCGCCTGATCCAGCAAACCGCCGGGATTCCAGCGCAAATCCAGAATCAATCCCTTCATCCCCTGCCCTTTCAACCGGCCAATGGCCACCTCCAATTCATCCCCGGTGCTTTCACCAAACTGGGTGATCCGGATGTATCCCAGTTTGTCAGTGCCGAGGGGAAACTGGCTGCTGCTGTTGATATCCTTCACCATGGGCATTTTGATCACCGCGCGGGTGAGCGTGATGTCCCTTTGTGTCCCGGTGGCGGGCCGGGCCACGGTGATGGTTACCTGCGTACCAGGCTGGCCACGCAATTGCTTCACGACCTCTCCGAGCGCGAGCTTTTGGGCGCTCTGGCCATTAATTTTTAGGATTCGGTCGCCCGAAAGTATCCCTGCCCGGGCGGCGGGTGAATCTTCGATGGGCACACTCACCGTGACAAAATTATCGCTCATGGCCACCACGAGCCCCAAACCGCCGAACTGCCCCTGGGTGTCATCCTGCAACTCCTGGAAATTGTCCGCATCCATGAAATCACTGTGCGGGTCCAGGGAGCCAATCATACCTTTGAGCGAGGCATACACGAGGTCGTGATACGTGATGGTTTTACCATCAACATATTCCTTGCGCACTTTGTCGAGCACGTCCGCATACAGTTGCAGATTTGGAGCGGCGGTATCTTTTTCATCCGCCGCCCGGGCGCTGCGCAAATAAATGGTCCCGCCAATGGTGGCATTCACCACCAGCACCAGGATTACCAAGCCAAACAGGATGCGGCGTTTCATAGGCGTTGATTAAACCTGCGGGGTGAGGTGTGACATCCGCATAATTATGCGCGATCCACCCGTGGGGCGTCAACCGGCAGGAGATAGCCAATATAAGGCAAATCGCCGGGCACCGTCACTTTGGGATTGGGGGCGGGGCTGGGCACGAGGCGAACGGACTGGCCAATTAATTCACAGGCGGCCGTGTCATCGGTAAGTTTCAGTCCGTGATCCCGGGCCGCCTGCAGAGCGCGACGAATGACTGGGACCTGAAAGGTTTGCGGGGTTTGGACCGACCACAGTTTGGACCGATCCACCGTGCGGGCGATGGTTAGACCATCGGCGGTTTCTTTCAAGGTGTCGGTGACCGGTTGGGCAGCCACCGCGGCTCCTGATTCCCGGGCCGCCTGCAGGGTAGCACTGATTAAAGCCGTGCTGGTGCAGGGCCTCGCCCCATCCTGGATGGCCACCAGTGCACAGGCTGGAGACAGTGCAGCGAGGCCATTCCAGACGGAGTCCTGGCGTTCCGCACCACCGATTACCAACCGCCAGGGTTTGGTAAAACCATGCAATCGCGCCAATTCTTGAAAATGGGGCTGCATGCCATCGCGCACCACGAGGATGATTTCATCGATGTCGGGGGCGCGATTGAAGGTTTGCCAAGTGTGCGCGATGACCGGACGTCCTGAAACTTCGAGAAAGAGCTTGTCGACGTTCGGCCCCATGCGGGTGCCCCGGCCAGCCGCAACGAGAATGGCGGAATTCATGTGGGGTCAGAATACCTGCGGGAGAAAGGTTGGGCGAGGATGACGAGCCGGGAAATGCGGCCATCCAACAATAATGCCACCCATCGCGGTGCTTCGCTGGCGAAAGTGCAGGTTGCGATGGCCATCTGCCGCCCCTCCCTCAGGCCAAAAAAGTCAACCAAGGCGCCAGACGATACGGGCCTTGTTCAAATCGTATTGGGACATCTCCATTTTTACGCGGTCACCAACCGTCAACCGCACAAAACGCTTGCGCATCTTGCCGGAAATGGTGGCCAGCACTTGGTGCTTGTTGTCCAGTTCCACCCGGAACATGGTTCCAGCCAAAACGGTTAATATCCGACCTTCGATTTCGATATGTTCTTCCATGGAAAATAAACTACTCGGAAAAGCACGGGGCGACGTCGGTGACAACGTCGCCCCGGCAAAAACTCATTAAAAATTAGTAGCGATCACGACCGCCACCACCGCCGCCGCCGCCGTATTCACGACGACCGCCGCCGCCACCACCGCCACCGTATTCACGGCGCGGACCCCGGTCACCACCACCGCCGCCGCCACGAGGACGCTCTTCTTTCGGGCGGGCAATGTTAACCGTCAGGGCGCGATCCGCGAGGGTCGCACCGTTCATGGCTTGAATCGCCTTCTGGGCCTCATCCGGTGTGGAAAAGGTGACAAACGCAAACCCACGTGAACGACCGCTCATGCGATCCATCATGAGGTTGGCCTCGACTACCGTGCCGAAAGCACCAAAGGCCTCGTGCAGGTCGTTTTCAGTTGTGTTGAAGGAAAGATTTCCCACAAACAGTTTCGTGCTCATTTGATGATTGCTGTGCTCCGACCTGACCTTTTTTCAGACTGTTCCCGACCATCGGGTCTCAAATCATCACTGAACCATGTTCACCTGAAGATTTACCAAGCCTTGAAACGGACAAGGGATTCAACAGACGACGAAAATGTAAGCTGAATCTGGGTTCCTGGCAAGCTAATTTTGAACACCCTTTGCCCCGTCCTTGTCAACGTGGCCATATCCCGCCCTAAATGACTGATTTACAAGCGCTTTAACCAAATCAAAGTGGCGCGCCGGAACGGGCGGCGGCGCCTCAGCGTGGGATGGAAGAAACTTGCGTTCCTCCCCGGTTTGCACCATGCTGGAAAACAACGTTGGTATCAAAGACAACAACAAACGATAAAACTTATGGCCTACGAACTCCCCCCCCTGCCCTATGCGGTCGACGCATTGGAACCCTATTTTGACAAATTAACGATGGAAATCCACCATGGTCGCCATCACAAGGCTTATGTGGACAACCTGAACAAGGCGATCGCCGGTAATGCGGCGCTGGAAGCCAAGTCACTCGAAGCCCTGATCGGCGATCTGGCCTCGGTGCCGGATGCGATTCGCGGTCCGGTGCGCAATAACGGTGGCGGTCACTGGAATCATTCCTTCTTCTGGAACATCCTTGCCCCCAACGCCGGCGGCGTGCCTACCGGGGCCCTGGCGGATGCCATCCATTCGGCCTTCGGATCCTTCGCTGAATTTCAGGCTAAATTTGAAGCGGCCGGCCTCGGCCGGTTCGGCAGCGGCTGGGTCTGGCTCGTTTCCCACGAGGGCAAGCTCGCCATCGTCACCACCCCCAACCAAGACAATCCCCTCATGGGCAAGGCCATTTCCGGCGTGGAAGGCAAAGTGCTGCTCGGCGCCGACGTCTGGGAACATGCCTATTACCTCAAGTACCAGAACAAGCGTGCCGATTATCTCAAGGCTTTCTGGAGTTTGGTAAACTGGGCTGCGGTCGCCAAGAACCTGTAACCGCCAGCAGTTGAAGATAATGTCGCCAAACACGCCGGGATTACCCGGCGTGTTTTTCTATTTTAATTTACGATTGACGCCGCCGGGCCCAGATTGAATATTCAACGCCGGTGACCCCAGCCAAATATTAACGCCTCAGCTCCCGATGAATCCACAGCAAACCCGCCGCCAATTTATCAAACAATCCGCCCTCGCGGCCGGAGCCCTCGCGCTGGCTTCGGACAACTTACTGGCCGGCCCGGCCACCGCCAAACGCACCGCCACCGACTTGGTCCCGCTCGGCCGCACCGGCCTCAAGATCAGCCGCCTGGCCATGGGGACCGGCAGCGCCAATGGTCATACCCAGACCGCCTTGGGCCGGGAAGGATTCACCAAGCTCATCCACTATGCCTACGATCACGGGATTCGCGCCTTTGATTGCGCCGAGTCCTATGCCACCTATCCCTGGATCGCCGAGGCCATCAAGGGCCTACCGCGGGAAAACATCTTCATCCAGTCCAAAATGCAACACCCACCCCAGGACGTCCTGGCTGCCGTGGACCGCCAGCGCAAGATGTTTAACACCGATTACCTCGATAGCCTGCTCGTCCATTGCATGATCGAACCCGGCTGGACCGGGAAATGGCAATCCGCCCTGGATGGCTTTGACCAGGCCAAGGAAAAACAGATGATCCGGGCCAAGGGCGTCACCTGCCACAGCCTGCCTGCCTTGCGCACGGCTGTAGAATCCGAATGGACCGAAATCCACCAAGTGCGCATCAACCCCCAGGGGGTGCGCATGGATGGACCGGAACAATCCGTGTGGCTGGCCGAAGACCCGGGCCACGCCATCGCCCCCGTGCTGGCGGAATTAAAAAACATGCGTGCCAAGGGCCGCGGCGTCATTGGCATGAAAATCATCGGTGATGGAGCGTTTGTGCGTCCGGAGGACCGCGAAAAATCCATCCGCTTTGCCATGTCCCGCCCGGAACTGGACGCCATTGTCATCGGCTTTAAAAGCACCGCCGAGATCGATGAAGCCATCGAACGCATGAACCGGGCGCTGGCGGAAACCGCTTGAGCCACCCGGGTCAAGGCCACAAAACCATGCGGTAGAAGTGCTGGGTGTCGGCCCCCGGCAGATCAAACGTGGTCATCAACACGTTCGTGGCCGTAATCGGACTGCCCACATTGGTCCAGTTCGTGGCGGTTAAATCGTCGCACCTTTGTAATTGATAACCCAGGTTCGCCACCGCATTCCAAGTCAGGTTGACCTGCCCATGGGATATATTACACGATTGAATATTCGGAGGCCCCGCCACCGTCAGCGTGGCCGGCATGCTCACCGTGCTGCCGAAAGGGCTGGTGACCACGACTTGATAAATTCCCCCATTGGCGGGACCGCTGGTTAAAATTTTCCAGGTCGGATCTCCGGTCAGATGAATCTTGCGAATGCGATGCCCCGGCTGGTCGGCAATGTATAGGTTGCCCGCCGCATCTACAGCCACTCCCCGAGCCCCGATCCGGGCACTGGTCGCTGGTCCATAATCACCGGGAAAACTTGAACCACTCCCTGCGCTGGTGGTCACCAAACCCGCCGGATTCATTTCCCAGACCCGGGAATTGGCGCACAGGAAAACATTGTTGGACCGGTCCAAAACCAGACCGGCGGGGGAATTTAGGGCGAAATTGGTCCCCGGCGTGCCGTTGGTGACACTGGTGCCGCCCCCCCAAACGGTGGTTATGATACCATTGGTATCCACCTTGCGAACCCGGTTGTTATCGGTGTCGGCAATAAATATCTGCCCCAGGGCGTCCAGGGCCACGCCTGCGGGCTTGCTCAAGCTGGCATTGGTGGCCCGGCCACCATCGCCACTGAAGCCGGCCACCGAGGCCCCGGAGGGGTTGAAGCCAGCCACGGTGCGAATGATCCCGTTGGTGCCCACTTTGCGGATCCGGTAACTATAATAATCCGCCAGAAAGACATTGCCCTGGCCATCCACGGCCACGCTCGTGGCCCCAAATAAAACGGTGCTGGTGGCCAGCCCCCCGTCCGCCGAAAAACCGCCGGCTCCCGTACCCGCCACATCTGTGATCACTCCATTGGTGGCGAGCTTGCGTACTTCGCCGTAATCCGCAATGAACACGTTGCCGACCGGGTCCACCGCCACCGCCTGGACGGGTCCCAACGTGGCATTGGTGGCCGGACCGCCATTGCCAGTATAACCATAACTCCCTTTACCCGCGACGGTCGTTATGACGCCGTTGGTGTCCACTTTGCGAACCCGGTAGTTCGCATTGTCCGCGATAAAGATATTACCCGCGGCATCCACGGCCACCCCATAAGGATTGTTCAACCGAGCATTGGTCGCGGAACCACCATCACCCGAGAAACCGAAACTTCCATTGCCGGCCACGGTGGTGATAATGGGGGGCAAATTGGTGCCGTTGCACTGCCATTGGTAACTAAACGGTCCCGTCCCGCCGACCACGACGCTCAAGAGCCCATTATTACCCGCCAGCAGGAATTGATTGTTGGGCTGGGCCAGGATGGCCGGGGGAACACCCACCGTCAGATTGGCCACCGCACTGGTGATACTGCCGTAATTATTGGTGACGACCACCCGATAACTGCCGGCATCCGCCCATTGCACATTGATCAGGTTCCAAGCTGGACTTGCTTGGGGAGTTTGCCAAACGCCATTGACCTGCCACTGATATGTGAATGGCGGGGTGCCAGCCACGGTCACGTTCAAGGTGGCGTTACTGCCCAATCCAGCCGACTGACTTGCCGGTGGCGTGATCAGCGAAGGCGGCGAAAACACCGTCACCGTGGCCACCAAGCTGGTCACACTGCCATAGGGACTGGCGACGATGACCGAATAATTCCCGGCATTGGCCGCCGCCAGGGCTGGCAGGTAAAGCCGCGGCGAACTCAAGCTGACTTTGCGGATGCGGTTATCCAGTGTGTCGGCAATCAACAAATTCCCCGCCAGATCGAAGGTGATTCCGTAAGGATAAACCACACTGGAATTGGTCGCCGGGATACCGTCCGCGACCACATTGGCCCCGCCGTTACCGGCAAAAGTGGCGATAAAACCGGCCGGATCCACCCGGCGGATACGGTCATTGTAAGTATCGGCCAGGTAAAGATTCCCCAAGAAATCCGCCACGGCCGCAAAGGGATGATTCAATTGGGCGCTGGTCGCACTCCCGCCATCCCCCGCATAACCCGCCGTCCCATTACCGGCCAGGGTGGAAACCATGCCATGGCTGTCAATTTTACGGAGGACATGGGTCGTGCTCTCCGCGACTAACAGATTTCCGGCCGCATCAAAACTGAGCTGGGCCGGACTGGGCAATCCCCCGCTGGCCGCCGGTGTGCCATCCACGGAATTGGTGGCTGTACCATTGCCCGCATAAGTGCTGATCAGACCATTGGTGCCCACCCGGCGAATGCGGTTATTGCCGCTGTCACTAATATAAAGGTTGCCCACGGCATCCAAGCAGACCCCATATGGCCGATATAATGCGGCCGCAGTCGCGGCCAGACCGTCGCCGCTGTATCCCATCGTATTTGTACCGGCCACCGTGGTAATCATCCCATTGGTGTCTACTTTGCGAATCCGGCTGTTGCCCATGTCGGCAATAAAAATATTTCCCTCGGCATCCACCGTCACGGCTTGCGGCGCGGAGAGGCAGGCATTGGTCGCCAGCCCGCCGTCACCGCTGAAAGACTGAACCCCTTTGCCCGCCACCGTGGTGATGATGCCCTGTGGGTTTATTTTACGCACACGGTTATTACTGGCATCCGCCACATAAATATTCCCCAGCGCATCGACCGCCACCCCAGCGGGGTTGTTCAGGGTGGCATTCGTGGCCGCCCCGCCATCTCCGGAAAATCCATAGGCGCGCACGACTCCGGCCACGCTGGTAATCAGGTTGGAAATATTATTTACGTTCGTGCCATTGCACTGCCATTGAAACGTAAATGGCCCCAATCCAGAAACGCTCATCGAGAGGGTCGCGTTGCCCCCGGCAAGCACCGCCAGGCTGACCGGTTGCTGGGTAATGACCGGTACGGACCCCACCCACAAAATGGCTGCCGGACTATTAGTGGCACCATATGAACTGGCCACCGAAACACTGTATCCCCCCGCTTGATTGGTGGCGACATTGGCCAGGGCCAGCGTGGCGTTGGTTTGTCCGGCCAGGGGACTTCCCATAAACCACCATTGATAGTTAAAAGGTGGTGAACCGGAGGCAACCACACTAAAGGTCGCACTGCCGCCGGCCGCCACCACCTGGTTGGCGGGCGGCTGCACTATTCCGGGCGGCAGCACCACCACGCTCAAATTAGCCACGCTGCTGGTCACGCTCCCGAAGGTGTTGCTCACCAGCACGGAGAATGCCTGTGGCTGGCTGGCGCTGGACACCGTAAATGAATAATTGGAGGCATTGGCCCCGGACACGGGGATGCTGTTGGACAGCCATTGATAACCCAAGGGCGCGTTCCCGCCGGCAGAAACCGTAAAATTCACATTACTGCCCAGTGCAACCACCTGGCTTTTCGGCGGAAGACTGATAAAGGCCGGCACATTGACAGTCAAAGCCACCACGCTGCTCGTGATGCTGCCACTGGCATCGGTGATTACCACATCATAATTGCCGGCATTGGCCGGGGTGGCCGGGCTGACATTCCAAACCGGGGCGCCGAGCAAGGCGGTTTTGAGGATGCGGTTGTTTTGTGCGTCGGAAAGATAGAGGTAATCCCGCGCATCCACCGCAATCCCGGCCGGCGAACTAAACCCCGGAAACAGGGTCGTGATGGTGCCGTTGGTATCCACCTGGCGGAGCGCTTGC
This sequence comes from uncultured Verrucomicrobia subdivision 3 bacterium, assembly GCA_903875465.1. Taxonomy (GTDB): domain Bacteria; phylum Verrucomicrobiota; class Verrucomicrobiia; order Limisphaerales; family UBA11358; genus UBA11358. The sequence goes on along the minus strand of CAIQWB010000047.1, from coordinate 13,011 downwards.
ACATCGCTGATTAACACCTTGCCGAATAGGTTCAGGGCGAGGTTGGCACAGTTTTGGATCGTCGCATTGGTGGCCACTCCCGGGTCCCCCCCGACATAGGACGGGCCGGTCCCGGCAAAAGTACTGATGATGCCATTGGTATTTACCATGCGAACCCGGTTGTTGCCGTAATCCCCAATGTACAAGTTGCCTGCGGGGTCGAACACCAGCCCGCAGGGCAGTGACAGACTGGTGTTTGTGGCCGGGACCCCATCGCCGGTGTAGCCGCTGGCGGTATTGCCGGCGAAGGTGGTGATAATGCCGTTGGTGCCCACCCGCCGCACGCGGTTGTTCAGATAATCGCCGAAATAAAAATTCCCCGCGCCATCCACGGCCAGCCCGAACGGCAGGGAGAGACTGGCGTTCGTGGCGGGTCCGCCATCGCCGCCATACCCCGTGGTGGCACTCCCGGCCACCGTGGTAATGATCCCGTGGGTGTCCACTTTGCGAATCCGGTTGTTGCCGGAGTCCACGATGTAGAGGTTGCCTGCGGTATCGGCAGCCAAACCCAGCGGGTTGTTCAGACTGGCACTGGTGGCCGCCCCGCCGTCGCCGCCAAAGCTCGCGCTGCCATTCCCGGCCAGAGTGGTGATGATGCCGTTGGTGTCCACTTTGCGGATCAGGTTGTCACTGGAATCCGCGATCAATAAATCCCCGGCCGCGTCCGTGGCGACGCCAAAAGGGTAATTCAAACTGGCACTGGCCGCCGGGCCGCCATCCCCGCCGGACCCGCCACCCGCGACGACCGTCAGGGCGTAACTCGGCAGATTGGTGCCGTTAAACTGCCATTGGTAAGTAAGCAAACCACTACCCGCAGCACTGACGGCAAACCAGGCATTACTGCCATTTAACACCACTTGGTTGGTGGGCTGGCTGACGATGACGGGTTGCGCGCCCAGCGGCAGGATAATGAACATCAGCACGAGCCCCGTCATTCGGATAAATCCGTGTTTCATATAATTTGAAAAATGCCGGCCCAGCGCTCCCTGAAAAGCCAGTGTCGTGATTGTAACCGTGTCGATTGTTGAACTCGTTTATGACACCACAATCCCGGAAAATCAATGGCAAAAGTAACAATTGGCGCTGCCATTTCAAACCTGCGCGTAGATGGGCCACCCAACCGTGGCGCACCCAGGGACTGTGCCGACCGCCGCCACCACCCCCGGCGGCACCACTGCCACCCATTACCCACCCCCTCGCAGGTTTGACTTGCGCCTTATTTTGGGGCCCCGCAGAATCGATTCATGCACTCTTCCGCGCTGGTCCGCCGCCTGGGCGCGCCTGGCCTTGTCGCCCGCCGCCCGGTTCACTTGCTTTGGCTGGTGCTGGGATGGTGGCTGGCCATGGCGGTCGAGGCGGCCCCGCCCGCCCTGCCTGCATATTTCCCCCGTTCTTGGAAGACCGAAAACGGCCTGCCGGACAACCAGGTTTCCGCCGTGCACCAAACCCGCGACGGTTATATCTGGCTGGGTACCTATGGAGGCCTGGTCCGGTTTGATGGCACGCAGTTCGCCGTCTTCAATAGTGCCAACACCTCGCAATTGCAGAGTGACCGCATTACCAGCCTGTTTGAAGATGCCCGGGGCACCCTGTGGATCGGGCATGAGCGCGGCAACCTGACTTCCTGCCGGGACATGCACTTCACCGCCCAAGAAGTTCACGCCACCGGGGTGAGGCGCAAAATCAATGCCATCGGCGCAGACGCCGACGGTGACATCTGGATGTTAAATGAGGAGGGCACCCTGGTGCGGGCGCGCGATGGCATGAGCTGTGCCCTGCCGAATACCGATGGCGTGGCCCTCATGGCGCAAAATGCCGCCGGCAAACTGTGGGTGGCCAGCGGGGGCAACCTGGCGGTGCTGGAACATGGCCGGCTCATTTCCTTGATGACCACCAATTCTGACAATACGAATGCCATCTTTGGTTATGTTCAAGGGATCGCCGCCAGCCAGGATGGCGGCGTGTGGGTGGTAACGGGCAGCAGCGTGAAAAAGTGGAATGGCACCACTTGTACGGAAGATCGCAGTCCGAACCCGTGCGCCTCCTCCATTTCCTCGATGATGGAAACCGCGTCCGGCGGCCTGGCCTTGGGCACGCTCAGCAGCGGTCTTTACCTGGTATTTTCCAACCGGGAGGTCATGCATTTCGACCAGACCACGGCGTTTCCGCATGATTGGATTCGCTGCCTGGCCGAAGATCAGGAAGGCACCCTGTGGGTCGGGGCGGGGAGCGCCGGCCTGGTGGCCCTGCGCCCGGGCAAGGTTTCCACACTGGAACCTCCGGACCATTGGCAGGGACGGGTGCCCCTCTCCACCGCCGCGGCACGCGATGGGGCCATCTGGACCGGCACCGAAGGGGCGGGGCTGTATCGCTTCCGGAACGGTGACTGGCAACATTTTGACAGCAGCAGCGGCCTTTCCAACCTGTTCGTCTGGTGCGTTTCCGAGGACACCCGTGGACGCATGTGGGCCGGCACTTGGGGGGGCGGTATGTTTGTGCAAACCGGGGATCATTTTGAGGTGCCTCCGGGCCTGGCAGACGTGAAGGTGCCCATGCCGGCCATCTTGCAGGCACCGGATGGGGTGACTTGGATCGGCACCGCCAGCGGCCTGATTCGTTATGCGGATGGCCTGGTAAAATGGTATGGGGAAAAAGATGGCCTGCAGGTGCCGGATGTGCGTGCCATCGTCCAACAGCGCGATGGCACCGTGTGGTTTGGCATGCAAGGGGGTGGGCTGGGCCGGTTGCGCAACAGCACGGTAAAACAATTCCTCAAGGCCGACGGTCTGCCGCGGGATGATGTGCAGTGCCTCCATTTTGACCAGGACGATTGCCTTTGGATCGGGACTTATGGCGGCGGTTTGAGTCGCTTTAAGGGCGGTCATTTTACCAGTATCACCACCGCGGCCGGCCTGCCCAACAATTTTATCTGCGCGATCGAGGAAGACACCCAGGCCAATTTTTGGATTAGTTCGCACGACGGCATTTTCCGGGTGCCCCGGAAAGCGTTGATGGATTGCGCCGACGGCCGGCTGGCCCGATTGCATGGCCTCGTCTGCGGCCTGGGGGATGGCATGCTCTCAACTGTCTGCTCCGGCGGATTGCAACCGGCGTCCTGCCAGACGGCAGATGGCCGGCTCTGGTTTTCCACCGGCCGCGGCCTGGCGGTGGTCAACCCCGGCCATGCGCGCATCAATCTCCGGCCTCCCCCCGTCGTGATTCAGGAGATTTTGGCGAGTGGCCAAACCCTGGCCCAATCTCCCTATGGCCCAACCCCCTTGCGCATTGCCCCGGGTCAGCAGCGCTTTGAATTTCATTATGCCGCCCTGAGTTTTATTTCGCCGGAAAAAATGCAGTTTGAATACCGGTTGGAAGGCTGGGAGAAAGACTGGGTGCCCGCCGGCAACCGGCGCGTACTGGAATACAGCTACCTGCCACCGGGCCATTACCTATTCCATGTCCGTGCCTGTAATAGTGATGGGATTTGGAATGAGGACGGCGCCCGCGTGGCTTTGGAGATCCTGCCACATTTTTGGCAGGCCTGGTGGTTTCACACCCTGGCCGCCCTGGCCGGGGTGGGCATCGTCGCAGGCACGGTTTTGCTCATCACCCGGCGGCGCATGCGGCGCAAATTGGAACGCATTGAACGCCAGCAAACCCTGGAACGCGAGCGCACCCGCATTGCCAAGGATATTCATGACCATCTCGGAGCCAACCTCACCCGCATTTCCCTCCTGAGCCAGGCGGCCCAGGGGGAATTGGAAAACCCGGCCCAGGCGGCGGACCAGCTCAATCGGATTTATGACACCTCGCGCGAGCTGACGAGGGCCATGGATGAAATCGTCTGGGCGGTCAACCCGCACCATGACACGCTGGACAGTCTGGCCAGTTATCTGGGCAATTTTGCCCAGGAATATTTGGTGCCCATCCACATTCGCTGCCGGCTGGACGTCCCCCTGCACCTGCCCCACTGGCCAATCAACGCCGAGGTGCGCCATAATATCTTTCTCGCGTTCAAGGAAGCCCTCCATAATGTCGTGAAACATACCCAAGCCACGGAGGTGGCCATCCGGCTGACCACCACCGCGACCGGATTTTCCCTGCACGTATGTGACAATGGAACCGGTTTTGACCCGGACCAGGTGCCCTCGCGCCCCGGGCGGGGTAATGGTTTAAAAAACATGCGCCAGCGAATGGAGCAGAGCGGTGGCTTTTGCCGCATTTACAGCCGACCGGAGGGCACGGATGTGGAGTTCTTTGCCCCCCTGCCATGGCACCTGCCCAGTGCGACCTATTGAATAATGCCCTTGTAATGAAATCAGGGGACACGACATTTCCGCCAGACCGCCTACATTATGACCAAGATCAAAACCTCCGAAAACATTGCCGTCGCCATCGTGGAAGACGATGTACCAGCCCGGGAAATCCTGGCCGGCTGGATTCGTGGCGCGGCTGGGTTCGAGCTCGCGGGCGAGTTTGATGACGCGGAAAGTGCCATTGCGCGGCTGCCGCTGAAAAAGCCATCTGTTGTGCTGTTTGACATCAATCTGCCCGGCATGAACGGCATCGAATGCGTGCGCAAATTGAAACCGCGCCTGCCGGACACCCAATTTCTGATGGTCACGGTTTACGAAGATGCCAACCACATTTTCAATGCCCTGTCCGCCGGGGCCTCCGGCTATTTGCTCAAGCAAATGCGCCGCCAGGAACTCTTGGACGCCATGAAAGATGTGCACGCCGGCGGCTCGCCGATGAGCAGCCAGATTGCGCGCAAGGTCGTGCAATCGTTTCGCCGCATGGAAAACCAAGGCGATGGCGAAACGCTGGAGCTCTCCCCCCGGGAACGCGAAGTCCTCGAACTCCTGGCCCGCGGCTATCTCTACAAGGAAATTGCGGAGATGCTCAAAATCAGCGTGCAGACCGTGAACACATATATTCGCCGCATTTACGAAAAACTCCATGTCCGCTCGCGGGCCCAGGCTGTGGCCAAATATACGCATTTGCCCATGGGCTCGACGCAATAGTGCATCCGACTGAACCGGTGCGCGCGCATTCATGGAACAAGCGGGCTTTGACTTTGGCGGGAAGTTGCCTAAGCTTGATTACCATTAAGCTATGATATCAAAACTCAATTGGCAGTGCCTCTCTTTATTGACGTTATTGACGGCAGGCTGGGCGAAGGTGCAGGCGGCGGATCCCGGTTATTGGGCCTGGGCCCAAACCCCGCCGATGGGCTGGAATAGCTGGGATGGTTTCGCCACCACCGTGACCGAGGCCCAAACCCGCGCCCAGGCGGAAGTAATGAATACCAAACTGGCCGCGCATGGCTGGCACCTGATCACGGTGGACATCCAATGGTATGAGCCCAATGCGACCGGTTTTGATTATCGCAAGGGAGCGCAACTCGCAATGGATGAATTCGGCCGGCTCGTGCCCGCCACCAATAAATTTCCCTCCGCCGTGGCCGGTGCCGGCTTTAAACCGCTGGCGGACTACGTTCACAGCCTCGGCTTGAAATTTGGGCTGCACCTCATGCGCGGCATTCCCCGTCAGGCGGTCGCTGCCAAGACCCCCATCAAGGGCACCACCTACACGGCCGCCGACATCGCCGATACCAACAGCGTCTGCCAGTGGAATGGTGATATGTACGGCGTGGACCTGGCGAAGCCCGGCGCGCAGGAATATTATAATTCCGTGTTTGAATTAATGGCCTCGTGGGGACTGGATTTCATCAAGGTGGATGACTTGTCGCGCCCGTATCATACGGCAGAAATCGCCGCCATCCGTACTGCGATTGACCGCACTGGCCGGGCCATAGTCTTCAGCACCTCCCCCGGTGCCACCCCGGTCACCGCGGGCGACCATGTGAGCACCCATGCGAATATGTGGCGTATCAGTGATGATTTCTGGGACAAATGGTCCCTGCTTCGGGAGCAATTCGACCGTTTGCGCGACTGGACGCCCTATCGCGGTCCCGGCCATTTCCCAGACGCCGACATGCTCCCCGTGGGCGTTTTGCAAATGGGCCGTTCCAAAACCAAATTCACCGCCGACGAACAATACACTCTCCTGACCTTGTGGAGCATTGCCCGCTCCCCCCTGATTTTGGGAGCGGACTTGACCAAGCTGGATGATTTCACCCTGGCCCTCATTACCAACGACGAAGTGCTTGCCGTGGACCAGGCCAGCACGGGCAATCACGAGCTGTTTCACCGCGACGGCTTTTACGCCTGGTTGGCCGATATGCCCGGCTCACCGGACAAGTATCTGGCACTGTTTAACACCAAAAACCGGCCGGCCGACAGTCAGGACACTGCCCTGAACATCCCCGTGCCACTATCGGAACTGGGCTTTCCCGGTGGTTGCCAAATCAAAGATTTGTGGACGCACACGAACCTGGGTTCGTTCACGAACGAGTTTTCCCCGGCCATCCACTTTCATGGGGCCGGGCTTTATCGTATAACTCCTGGCCAATAAGCCCGGCGCCCGGCAACTGGCAGGACTTATTTACCGACTGCTAATGCAGGGGAATTCCTCACGACCAGCCCCCGCACATCCGCGCCCATGACGGCGGCGGCGACTCCCTCGGCTACTTGCGGCTTAAAGTTGTCAATTTCCAAGCCGTCGATGTCGTTGAAATTGGCTGCCGGCCGGAGATCATTGGTTTGGAAATTGACGGAGATATTGGCCAGTTCGAGATCCTTTACATGGCGGGCAAACACCCCGTAAGCCGGCAGCTTGCCGATCTTGCCAGGCTCGGGATACCCCGTGCCCAGTTCCTTGGGCACAATCGCCGCATCCGCCGCCGTGCCCCCACCATTGCTGGTCAGGCGAATATTCTCCAGGCGGATGCCCTCCAAAGGCTGTTCAGGCAGCCCCATGATTTGGATGCCGCTCATTTTGCTCACCCCATCGGCAATCACATTGGAGATCAAAATATTCCGTCCACGGCTGTTCGTCTTCAAGTCCGGAGTCCGATTGCGCTTTCCGGTGGTGACGTAAATCGCATAATCGCGAAGATCAATCATGGTCAGATTGTTCACCGCGATATCCTCCATGATCCCGCCGTCCACTTCTTCAATCGCCAGCCCATGGCAACTGCGGAAAGTGCAGTTAGCCACCGTGCAGTTGCGAAAACCACCGCTGGATTCCGTGCCGAACTTGATCCGCCCGGTGCCCCCGTGCCAGGGTTTCATGGTCCCATCCAGCAGCGTGCCCTCCAAAAAACCCGAAACCTGGCAGTTGACGATTGTAAGGTTTTCCGTCACCCGGGTTTCACCCAGGGCATAAGTGCTCTTGGGGCAGATACCGTCGTCATTCGGGGAGTTGACCCGGCAATTGGAGACCACGGTGTTGCGGCAACAATCGAGGTCCATCCCGTCCCGGTCGGTATCAATTGTCACGTTATCAATCGTGAGGTTGTCGCACCCCGTCACGAGGATGGCAAACCAGCCGCCGTGGGCAATCGTCACATCGCGAATGAGCAGGTTGCGGCAGAGCTTCAGGCAAATGGCCTTGTTCCCTATGCGCAGATCATCCGGGGTTACCCCCATGCTGGCGGCCTGGGGATTGTTATCCCAACGGTCCAGCAAATCGGCCTTGCGCACCAGGCCGCCACCGTTGATGGTGCCCCGGCCGCAAATGGTGACGTTGGTGACGTTCTCACCCCAGATCAGGCTGTTGTGGAAATGGCTGTGGCCACTGTCCTGATAGGCATGGCCCACAAACGGCTCCGCCGGATCGTAGGCATGGAGTGACTGCGGGGCACCCAGAATCGTGGCACCGGCATCAATCAAAATTTGCAGGTTGCTGCGCAAATGAATGGAACCGCTCAAATAAGTTCCCGCCGGCAAGAGCACGGTGCCACCACCCGCTTGCGCCGCCGCGTGAATCGCTTGATTAATGGCCGGGCTGTCCAGGTGGGTGCCGTCGCCCACCGCGCCATAGTCACGCACGTTGTAAATCGCTTTGACCGGGGCATCGGCCGCCTGCAAGCGAACACCCAAGGCGAGCACCGTGGAAAAAGCCATCGCCAGGGGAAGTAACAATGATTTCATAGGTTTAGGTTATGGTATAGGCACTAAAGGACGCAAGCCGGAGCTGCACGGTTACACGGCCAGCGGCGCCGCTTGTGGGGCTGCCTGTGCGCACCTTGGGTAATGATCCGGCACAAACCCCGGCAGCCGGCGGATGATCAAATCCAGCAGGGGCGGCAAACCCGGCTTGTCACCGCGCCCATTTGAATTATACTCCTGGCCGGAAACGCAACCAGGGTAACCCCAGCAAACAATCATGAGATGGCTGCCTAACCGCCGGTTAAATTACGTCCTCTGGATCGTAATCGTCTTGAATTTACTTCATGCTGGCATATCAGGTGCCGCGTTGCGCCGGCTGCCGGGAACCTCGTCTCAAACGCTCGCCCTAATGACGCCCACGGGCCGCCCGCCCGCCACAAATGAAATGCGCCTGGCCTTGGTGCTCCCGTTGCGTGACCGGGACGGTTTGGAAGCCTGGGTGGCCCAAATCGCCGACCCCGCCAGCCCGCATTACCGCCAATACCTCGATTCCTCCGAGCTCACCGCCCGGTTTGGTCCCACCATCCAGGATTATTCCGCGCTGGAGAATTTTGCCCGGTCCAACTCCCTGGCCATTGTGGGCCGGCATGCCAACCGCCTCGTCCTGGAGGTGAGTGGCCCGGTCACCGCCGTGGAAACGACGTTTCACGTGACCCTCTGCACTTACCGCCATCCCACCGAGGCCCGCGATTTCTTCGCCCCGGACATCACCCCCGCTGTGGATGCCGCCCTCCCCCTCGTCAATGTGGAAGGCTTGAGCGATTACTCCCGCCCCCACCCCCGCCGGGCACCCCGGGGCGCACCGGGTCCCGCTCCGAAAAACGGCTCCTCGCCCGATGGCAACGGCTACTTCTTTGGCAACGATTTTCGTAACGCTTATGCGCCGGGCACCGTCCTCACCGGGGCCGGCCAGAGTGTTGGGCTCTTTGAATGGGACGGATCTTATAGTAATGCGGTGGCCGCGTACGCGCGGGCGGCCGGCGGCGGGCGCACGAATATTATCATCAAATACGTGTTGATCAGCGGCTTTAGCGGCAAACCGACTACCGGCAGTTACAGCGGCGAACCTGAGGTGGACATGGACATTGAACTGGCCATGGCCATGGCTCCGGGTTTGAAAAGCATCGTCGTCTTCGAGGGCAACCCGGCGGTGGTCAGCCCCATCGCCATTTTAAATACCATGGCCGCCAGCAACACCGTCAAGAATTTGAGCTGCTCCTGGGGCTGGTCCGCCCAGGACGAACCCTATACCAACACGGACGCCGTTTTCCTACTGATGGCCGCCCAAGGCCAGACTTTTTGCAATGCCTCCGGTGACTCCGGAGCGTTTACCACCGGCCCTGGATCCAGTAATGGCGTGGATAATCCCTCGCTTTACAACGCGCCCTCCAGCACCCCTTATATTACGCAAGTAGGCGGCACTTTCCTGGCCATGAGCGGCACCGCCCAGTCCTGGAACTCTGAGCAAGTGTGGGACGTAGGTGTGGACGCCACCGGCGATCACTTTGACAACAGCGCCAGCAGTGGTGGCGTCAGCAGCTACTATTCCATCCCCACCTGGCAAACCAACCTCAGCCATCTCCCCGCTTGGGGCGGCTCGACCCGCTTTCGCAATATTCCCGATGTGGCCGCCTGCGCGGACCACATTTACGAGGTGCTGGGCGGGCGCGCCACCCCCGATGATTACGGCGGTGGCACCAGCGCGAGCGCGCCCCTGTGGGCCGGTTTCATGGCCCTGGTCAACCAGCAGTTGGCCGCGCAAGGCAACCCATCCGCCGGCTTCATCAACCCCACCCTCTATGCTCTGGCGGCCGGTCCCGCCAATGCCCTGTGTTTCCATGATGTCACTTACGGCAGCAACGTCTGGACGGCCAGCCCCAGCCTGTTTTTTGCGCTCACCAATTACGACCTCTGCACCGGGCTCGGCACCATGACCGGCACCAATTTAATCAATGCTCTGGCCCCGCCGAAACCCATGCTTCTCCCCCCGGCGGCCTCCGCCAGCGGACTGGCGCTAAACTGGCGCACTGTGCCCGGGGCCGCGTACCAATTGCAAGCCACCACCAACCTCAAATCCACCAACTGGGTCAATTGGGGTTCCCCCGTCACCACCACCGGAACCATCGCGACGGCTACCGATACCGTTACGAACACCCAGCGATTTTACCGCCTGCTCGTCCGCCCTTAATGCCCACCGACCGGGCCCGTGAGGCTGGCCTGTTTCACCAAAATATTACCTTGGGCGGCCGAAAAATCGCTCGTAAAACTAGCCCTTTGGCGTATCATAACACAGTCAACTGGAGAAGTTTGGAAGGACGCCCGGTAACCACGGGCTGTCAGAAATCTATAAATGAATTCGCATGAAAATCGTTAGATCCATTTCTGTCGTGCTGTGCCTCCTGGCGTTGCTCGGCACCGCCCTCCCTACCGAGGCACAATTCACCTTCACTACCAATAATGGCGCCATTACGATCACTGGCTACAACTCGGCGGCGGGGCTGAATGTGGTCATTCCCCCAGCCACCAACGGTTACCCGGTTACCAGCCTCGGCTTCGAAGCTTTTTACAATGGCAACCTGGTCAGCGTGATTATTCCCAACAGTGTCACTAGCATCGGCAACAATGCCTTTAATTATTGCCACAACCTGACCAACGCGCCCCTGCCCAATAGCATCACCAATCTTGGACGCTATGCCTTCAGCCAGTGCCCCAGCCTGACCAGTGTGACCCTCCCCAACAGCCTGGCCACTATCGGTTACGGGGCCTTCGAAACCTGCGCCAGCCTGGCCACCGTCACCCTGCCCAACAGCGTCACCACCATTAGCGACGACGCCTTTGCTTATTGCCCCGGTTTGACCAGCGTCACCATCCCCAGCAGTGTTACCAACCTCGGCCACATTGTCTTTTACGGTTGCTCCAGTCTCGCCAGCATCATCTTCCAGGGCAATGCCCCCACCCCCGGCAATGATACAACGGTCTTTACTGGTGCCCCCAAGGCCGTCGCCTATTATCTCCCCGGCACCACCGGCTGGCTACCCACTTTCGACGGCATTCCCACCCAACTCCTGAGCCCACCCACTCTCGGTTTGCTGAGCTACAGCAACCGCCCGGTCCTGATTTACCCAATCTCTGGCACCAACTTCACCTTGCAAATGACCACCAACCTCGCCAACGGCCCCTGGATCCCCGTGACCAACGCCACACCCTTCATCGGCGTCCAAGTCACCAACGCCCCGGCCGCGGCGTTTTTCAGGCTGCATTGATTCTGGTCCCCGCCCACCGCCAATGACCCGGCCAAACACACCGAGGAAACCCTACTGATCTTGAAACGGTTGTTGCGAGGTGAACATGGCGATGCACAACAGTCTGCCAGAAAACCCTTGCAGTTCGGAGGTGCGAGAATTAATCTAAACTCCATTGGGTTATAATTATTATAAGGCGGCATTAAGTATTATGCGAACTCCTTGCCTGGGCATTTCACTGTTGTTAGTGCTGGCGTGTGGTTGTGCGCCGCCAAAAATTAAATCAAGTTCTCCCGCACCCCAATTGAACGAGCTCCCCAGGGAACATGTTACGGGCATCGGGGGAGTATTTTTCAAAGTAAATGACCCCAAATCAATGGCCGCCTGGTATCGCCAGAATCTCGGCATTCAATCTCAGCATGGCTTTGCTGAATTTACCTGGCGTGAGCAGGAACATCCTAAAGAAATTGGCCAAACCACCTGGGCACTGTTCCCGACCAACACCCCATACTTTGGTTCATCGGATTCATCTTTGATGATTAATTATCGCGTCGCGAATTTGGACCGGATGGTCGCCCAACTGCGCCAGCGGGGTGTAAAAATTGAGAAGGTCGAAGATGACGCCTACGGTCGCTTTGCCTGGATTACGGATCCCGAAGGCAATCGCATCGAACTCTGGGAGCCCAAGAACCAATGAGGATGACCTGATCCCATTCGATAAATGGCCCAAATTTTTAAACTCGCGGCGATCGACCTGGACGGCACGCTGCTCGGCCACGACACCCGCATCAGCCCGACCAACCGGCAGGCCGTGGCACGATTGCAAAATGCCGGGGTGCAAGTCGTGCTGGCTTCCGGTCGTCATTACAAAAACATGCGCCGGTATGCCGATGAACTTCCGGGCGTGAACTGGATCGTTTCCTGCCAGGGCGGCGAAATTAGCAATCTCGACCGCACGGATATTCTCACCACGGAGTTCCTGCCCACCGCCCAGGTCGAGGAAGCACTGGCCCAAGGGGCCGCGCTGGGCTTCACGATAACCGCTTATGGCATCGATGAAGTTTTCACCAACTCGCCGTGGAATGAGCACCTGCAATTTTATTGCGACCTGGCCGGCTGCACCCCGCGCTTTTGCTCGAATCTGGAAATGCTGGAGCAGCCAATTTTCAAATTGCTCTGGATGGGTTTTCCCGCTGATATTGAGCGCACCGTGCAACAAAACCTGGTTAATCGGCACGTTGTCCAGATGGTGCGCACTCATGCGAAATTACTCGAATTCATGCCTTTAAGGATCTCCAAAGCCTCCGGCCTGCAAATCCTGGCCAAGCGTCTCGGGGTGACGCCGGCGGAAACCATCACATTTGGCGATGGCGACAACGACGTGCCGATGTTCGAATGGTCGGGCCTTTCCGTGGCCATGGATCACGGCTGGCCGTCGGCTCTCCGCCAGGCCACTTACATTTCCCCAGCCGGCCCCGCGGACACCGCCTTGTCCCGTGCGGTCGATTTGGTGTTTGCAAAACACCTTGAACTGTAGGTTGAGGTGCCTTTGAGCGTCACTTACGAGCGGGCATGGCAGTTGGTGCTCCAAATTGGCTGGCCAAGTAAATTACTTTTCAAAGTTTATTATGAAGTTGGCAGATTAACCCCCCCCC
>CAIQWB010000046.1 GCA_903875465.1 uncultured Verrucomicrobia subdivision 3 bacterium | reverse complement strand
CCGATCACCACGCCGGCCGCATGAACCGAAGCGTTGCGCGTGAGGTCTTCGAGAATGAACGCCGTATCCATCAGCTCGCGCGTAACCTCTTCGCTTTCATAAGCCTGCTTGAGTTCCGGCGATTGCTTGAGTGCCTTCTCGAGCGTCATCTTCAGGTCAAACGGGATCATCTTGGCCAGCCGGTCGCACTCGCCGTACGCCAGCCCCATGACCCGCCCCACGTCGCGGACCACCGACTTCGCGCCCATCGTGCCAAAAGTAATAATCTGCGCTACAGCCTCACGCCCATACTTCTGCCGGACGTATTCGATGACATCCGCACGGCGGTCGTCGGCGAAGTCAATGTCGATGTCCGGCGGGTTGACGCGTTCCGGATTGAGGAAGCGCTCGAAGAGCAATCCGTAGCGGATCGGGCAAACGTTGGATATTCCGAGCAAATAGGTGACAATGGAGCCAGCCGCCGAGCCACGCGCGCTGCACGCAATGCCCTGCTCATGACCGTAACGGATAAAGTCCCCGACAATCAGAAAGTAGCTCAGGAACCCTGTTTTCTCGATGACCTTCAATTCGAGCTGCAAGCGGTCGATGATCGCCTTGGCAGCCGCTGCAACGACGGGGTCGGAAAGGTCACGGGAAACGTGATGCGTGATGCGTGATGCGTGATCCGGGACGGGTGACTGGCCATCAGTTCTCGGCGAGCGTTCGTCTGGACTTCGGACTTCGGACTTCGGACTTCGGACTTCCTCATAAGTGGGCAGCTTCCGCGGATCCTCGACACGCTCGACAATGAAATCATGTTCCTCAGCCCGGGTGTGGAGGCCGTAACGCTTGCGCAAACCATCCGTCAGCAGATGCCGCAAATAGCCCTCGCGCGTGAAATGCTCGGGCGGATGGAAGACCGGGTAATGCAGCTTGTTGAACTCGATCTCCACGTTGCACTTCTCGGCCACCTCCAGCGTATTCTGCACCGCCTCCGGGACTTCGGCGAAGCGCGCTTTCATCTCCTCCGCCGAACGCAGATAGAACTGCTGCTCCGTGTACTTGAGGCGCTTCGTATCGGTCAATTGCGTTTGCGTGCCGATGCAGATGAGGCAGTCATGGGCATGCGAGTGGGTTTTCTCGAGGTAATGGACGTCGTTCGTCGCGACCAGCCCCAGGCCGAACTCCTTCGCCCACGTAACCAGGTGCCGGTTGACCTTAGCCTGCTCGGGCAGGCCGTGATTTTGCAGCTCCAGGTAGAAGTTCTCCGCCCCGAGCGTCTGTTTGAACCAGTCAATCGCCTCCCGCGCTTTGGGCAACTGGTCCTTCTGAATCCACTCCGGGATTTCGCTCGCCAGGCAGCCGGAGAGTGCGATCAGCCCGTCTTTGTGAGCGGCGAGTAATTCCTTATCAATGCGGGGCTTATAATAATATCCCTCCAGATGAGCAGCCGTGGAGAGCTTGATCAGGTTCTTGTAGCCGGCTTCATCCTTGGCCAGAAGAACGAGGTGGTTATAGACATCCCGGCCGCCCGAGCGGCTCTTCTTCTCGAACCGACTCCCGGGCGCGACATAGACCTCGCAACCGATGATGGGCTTGATGCCCTTGTCCCGCGCCGCGCGGTAAAAGTCTATCGCCCCGTAAAGCACCCCGTGGTCCGTAATCGCCATCGAGGAGAATTTGAGGTCATGCGCCTTCTCCATCAACCGATCGACGCGGCAAGCCCCATCGAGCAGTGAATACTCGGTGTGCAAATGCAAATGAACAAAGTCCGCGTGCGACATGGGGGAAGTCTAACTTTTTGGCCGTCCGAAACGAGTGTAAAAGTGAGGCCTGGGAATATTTAACGCCATGATGCCATTGACAAAATGAACCCCGGCATTCCGCCACCCGGTTCGAAAGATGGGCGGTTGCTGCCATTGCCAGTTGCTTCGGGTTTTGGAGCCGTTTATCATCGGTTCACTGTGGCTGACCAACGAAATCCCATTATCGCCGCGCTGGATGTGCCGACGGCGGAACAGGCGCTGAAACTGGCAGAACTAATCGCTCCGGCGGTGGGGGCCTTCAAGATTGGTGGCGAACTGTTCACGGCGGCCGGACCGGACATTGTCCGCCGGGTGCGGGCGACCGGTGCGGCGGTGTTTCTGGACCTTAAATTTCACGACATTCCCAACACCGTGGCCAAATCGGTGGCCAGCGCCATCCGTCTGGACGTGCAAATGCTCACCATTCATACCAGCGGGGGCGGGGAAATGATGCGCGCAGCCGAAAAATCGGCGGTGGCAACGGCCAGGCAACTCGGCCTGGCAGTGCCGCTGGTCCTGGGCGTAACCGTGCTGACCAGTTCCGATGCCAGCACATTGGCCGAAATTGGCTGCGAACCGCACCCGGAACACCAGGTGGCCCGGTTGGCCCAACTGGCGGTGGCTGCCGGGTTGCGGGGCTTGGTCTGTTCGCCCCTGGAACTCGTGGCGCTGCGAACGATTTTGCCAGCATCCATTCAACTGGTCACCCCCGGCATCCGCACCGGGACCGAAAAGGCGGATGACCAAAAGCGCACCCTCACGCCGCGCGAAGCCCTCGCCGCCGGGGCGAGCTGGCTCGTGATTGGCCGCCCGATTTACGGCGCGGAAAATCCTCGGCTTGCCGCGGAGCAGATTCTGGCGACCTTAAATTAATTTATGAGCGAAAAAATCGTCACCGTGGTGGCCACGTTTGAGGCGCGGCCGGGCAAGGAAGCGGAATTGCGGGCGGCCCTGCTGGGGCTGGTGGCCCCCACGCGCCCCGAAGCCGGCTGTTTGAATTACGACCTGCATGTTTCTCCGGAGCATCCCGGGAAATTCATGTTCCATGAAAACTGGACCAGCAAGGCGTTGCTCGACGCCCATTTGCAATCCCCCCACCTCAAGGCGTTGCTGCCGCGGGTGGATGAGCTGTGCGTGGCGTTTCCCACGATTGCACTGTGGGAACGAATTGCGTGAACGTTCGAGCTGGAAAATTCGCCAGCCCAAAATTCGGCCCGGCCAGTTCGCCATTCCCAAGCCGTCGACTCTTTCGCCAGCCTGGCGGCGCGTCTCCACCATAAGCGGCGTTTAGCCCGAACTCCGAAATTATAATGGCTGGGAGGTTCCTCGCTGTTTTCGGTGGCCTGCCAATCGAGCTGACCATTTGAGGGTTGGGGAATTGCTGCTTCAATCCCAACGGGATTGCGTCCGCCAGCCCAAGGTTGCGCGGCACGAGCTACCTTGGGTATTCCCCTCAACGACCGCCAACCCCAACGGGGTTGTGCCCGTTGGCCGGCCCAGCCCCATGGCACAACCCCGTTGGGGTTACATAAAAATGCGTCAGCCTCCCCAGGGTATTCCCGCTGCCGGGACAACCCTGGGCTGGCGGCCGGAATCCCGTTGGGATTCGCCAATCCAGCAGCCAACGGCCCAAGCCAACCCGAATGCCACCGAAAACCGCGAGGAACCGGCTGGGATGCGTCCAGATGTTGGAGCAGAAACACTTTGGAAAAATCGCCGGCATACCCGCAGTGGTCTGGTGAGACTGCCTCGGCGCGCCGCGCACAACCTTAAATCGGCAACGGCTTGGCAGCGGCTTGGGAAGCCAATGTTCCAAACCGTTTAGGCTCAAAAGATGAATGCCGACCGGCCATTTTAATTTCGGAGTTCAGGTTTAGTGGATGAAAAATTTCTCCGGAACCCATTTGCCGCCACGTTGCGTGCAGACGTACCAGCCGGAATTATTATTCATCGGCACCCAGCGTTTCTCTTCGGTGCGATAGTGCCAGTCCTTGTCCACCTGGTAATACACCTGCCGGCCAACCGTCTCCAAAATATTGCATATGGCATCGGTGTGATAATTCTGCGTGTCCCGGTCGGTGATGCGATCATGCGCCATTTCGGAATACGCATGATTCAATTCCCGCAACAGGCTGTCCACCTCCGGACTAAGGTCGCGAATGGTCAGGCCCAGCCGCCGGGCTTCGCGCGCGGTGATGGGGTAGGAATGGGACGGATAGTTGTAATTCAAAGCCCGGCTGATTTTCGTGGCCCGGGCCCGATTCGTCATGTGGAAACTAAGCAGCTCCTGGCAAATGCGCATCGACAATGAGCTGGAACGGTCCAGCGCGCCGATCACCAGCGGATGCAGGTATTTGTAAACTTCCGGATAGGGATTTCCCCCGCTTTTTTGCTTTTCCCAGAGCCGCAGAATCCGCATGACCTCGTCCTGGCTCACTGCGACCAGATCGTTATGATGGTCCACCGGTGAAAGGTTATGCTTCAGGGAGGAATCTACCGCCGTCAGGTAGGAGGTGGGGCCCATGTGGATTTCATTTGCCCCCAAGGCCACCATGGTTGCCGCCGAGGCACACTCAAAGGGTGCCAGCAGAATGATCCGGTCAAATTTCTGCCGCAGCAAATTGACAAAACGCAGTGCCGCCTCGGGGTTCCCGCCGTCCGATTTCAAAAAGAGCGCCACCTCCCGTTGCTGTTGTGCCGAACCGAGCAGCCGGGACATCGCAATGACATCATTCTGGCAAATGGAACCGCCGGTCGAGGTCCAATACACCAGGACCGGCAGTTTCAATACGGCCTGCAACGAGCCCAGCACCGCTTGGGTTTTCGCCGTGAGAATGGGCGGCTTTTGCAGCTTGGTTTTGGCAGCTTTGGGCATAATCGTTTAACTCCGGCGGTCCCGGATGGCCGCCAGGATCTCCGCCACCGCGTCCGCCTTGAGCTTGGCCCCCTGCGGACCTTTGCTGTGGAGGCGCACACTGACATTTCCCGATTCCAGGTCGCGCCCGCCAATGACCAGCATGGTGTGAACTTTCGCATGCTCGGCGTTCGAGATTTTGGCTTTGATCGGATCGCTGCCAAAGTCGTTGACCACGCGGACGAAATTCGCCCGCAGTTCCTGGCTGATGGCCTTGGCGTAATTCAATAACGGTTCATCATCACCAATCGTCAGGATGCGAACCTGCTCGGGCGCCAGCCAGAGCGGGAAATTCCCGGCATAATGTTCGATCAGGAACCCAATGAAGCGCTCATGCGTGCCCAGCGGGGCGCGGTGGATGCACAGGGGCGTTTTGAGCGTGTTATCCCGGTCTTTGTAGACCAGACCAAACTTGGCGGGCACGGCAAAATCCACCTGGTTGGTGGCGATGGTGAATTCCCGGCCAATGGCGCTCCAGACCTGGACGTCAATCTTGGGGCCGTAAAAGGCCGCTTCATTGGGCACTTCCACGAAATTAATCCCGCTCTCCACGAGGACCCGGCGGACCATGTCCTCCGTTTTCTTCCACAATTCGGGTTCGTTGACATACTTCTTGCCCAAACCCTCGGCGGAATGCGTGCTGAACCGCATCTGGTATTTCTCCAGTCCGAAGATTTTGAAATACTTCAAATACATGTCATTCACCGCCCGGAATTCCTCCGCGAACTGCTCCTCGGTGCAATAAATGTGGGCATCGTTCATGTTCAGCGAGCGCACCCGCATCAGGCCGAACAACTCACCGCTTTGCTCATAACGGTAGCAAGTCCCGTATTCCGCCAGGCGCAACGGCAAGTCGCGGTAACTGCGCGGTTCCGCCGCAAAAATGCGGTGGTGATGCGGGCAGTTCATGGCCTTCAAGTAATACCGTTCACCCAGGGCGTTGATTTGATTGGCCAGGGCAAGCAAGCGGGCATTGTGTTCCCGGCTCAATTCCAAATTCCCCTCGGAAGCCCCCTCCTCGCCCGCGAATGGCGGCGTGGTTTTTTGGAGTTCCTCCACTTGCGCTTCCAAGGCATTTTTCTTTTCGCGATCCGCCGGTTCCAGCAATTCAATGGCCGGGAACATGGAGTCGGCGTAATACGGCAGATGCCCGGAGGTCCGGTACATTTTTTCCCGCGCCAGGTGCGGCGTGCGCACCCGCACGTAACCGGCCTGAAATTCCGATTCCTTCGCCAGTTTTTCCAGTTCCTCCACCAGCACGGTGCCATTGGGCAGCCAGAGCGGCATGCCCGGTCCAACGTATTCGTTATCAATGGCGAACAGACCCATTTCCGCACCGATTTTGCGATGGTCGCGGCGCTTGGCTTCTTCTATCATCGTGAAGTACGCCTCCATCTCCGTCTTATTCTTGAAGGCCGTGCCGTAGATGCGCTGGAGCTGCGGGTTCTTTTCGTCGCCTTTGTAATAGGCGCTGGCCACGGTGGTGAGCTTGAAGGCGCCGATGTTGCCCGTGCGCATCACGTGCGGTCCCGCGCACAGGTCGATGAAATCCCCATTCTTATAATAGCTGATCGCCTCGCCCTCGGGAATCGAGTTGAGCAAATCCAGCTTGAATTTGGAAGCCTCGGGCCTCGCGCCCAGTGCCCCGAGCCGGCCTGCTAGCGCATCGGCCATGGCCTGCTCACGCGTCACCACAATTTTCTCAAAGGTGTTATTCGCCTTTGTCTCCTTCTTCATTTCCGCCTCAATCGCCGCAAAATCCTCCGGCGCGATGCGGTGCGCGAGTTCGACGTCATAGTAAAAGCCATTTTCCACCGGCGGCCCGTAGGCAAATTGAGCGTCCGGCCACAGCCGCAGAATCGCGGTGGCCAGCACATGGGCGCAGGAATGGCGGGTGCGCTCCAGTTCAGTCATTTTCGCGCGGTCGTCCAGGGTCTTGCGCTGGGGCGCTTCAGGTTGCGGTTGGCCAGCCAGGGGTGGTTGTTGATGTTCGTCAGGCATAAAATAATGGTTTAACCGTTTATTTGCGGCGATTCATGGTCGCGATTTCGATGACCAGCGCGCTGGCCAGCACCAGCACTTGGTCCTGGTAGTCCGACACGTCCACTCCGTAGGTGTCCGTCCAGTTGAACCAGCGTTTGGAAATCTCGGCCACCGTGCGGCCGCCGCGCGTGAAAGTGTATTCCGCGTCAAAAAAATCACCCGTGGCCTCCAAGTCATCCGGGCCGGGGACATCAATCGAAAAAACGTGGCGAAATAACGTGAAGAGGTGCTCCTTCACCACCGCCACCAGTTCTCCCCGGTGATAAATCTCGTAATTGGCCCCCAGCGACAGCAGTTTTTGCTCTATCCGCGCCAGTTCGTTCCCCGCCAGGTCCTGAAACGAATAATTCCGGCCAAGGCTGAAGTTCTCGCCGCGCACCAAAAACAGGTCCTCGCCCGCCTCGTTGGTGATTCGAAAATCACCGCCGAAGCTGAACGCCTTTCTCTTCATGACATAACGCATAAACAGTGGGGGTTATAATGGGCCCGGTGGAAACAAAAACGCCCCGGACTAGAAGTCAGAGGCGCAGGCGTTCATCCCGGTTGTCAGGATAAACGCTAAATCGTAGTAGTTATGGTGAACTGGGCGGCCACATGCGAACCTTAATCTAACCGCGAACGCTTGGCAAATGGTTTTTGGCGTTGACCCTGAGTGACTTGGCAAAAAACCTCCCATCTCCCAGTGCCAACCGCCCAGGCAGCGGTGGGTAACCCTGATTAATATCCCTTAACGGAGCAGACTCAGCAGGGCGGCGAGTCCGAATACTATGAGGCTGGCACCGGAAATCCAATTGACCCAGCGCAGGTGATCAGTGGTCAGCTTTTCGCGGAACCAACCCACCATCCCGCTGAGCAGCAACCACCAGACCGCCGAGCCGAGAAACACCCCGGCCACCAATTGGGTCGCGGCTGCGAAATTGCCGGCCTCGCTGCCCAAACCCAAGCCCGCGAACACGGCCATAAACGACAAAATTGTCGCTGGATTGGTGAGGGTGAGCAGCAAAGTCGCGGCATAATCCTTCGCCCGGCCACGAGTTTTCGGTGCGCCGGATGACGGCGTGGGCCGGCTGCACAACGTTTTACCGCCCAGATACAGTAAAAAGCCCCCACCGAGCAGGCGCAGCCAGGCTTGTTCGCCGGTGAGGAAGCGGGTGATCGTGGTCAGTCCAAATCCAGCCACCGCCCCGTAAGCCGCATCCGCCGTCGCCGCCCCCAAGCCGGAGATAAAGCCCGCCGCCCGCCCATGCGCCAGCGTGCGCCGCAGGCATAAGAGTCCGATCGGCCCCACCGGGGCCGCAATCGAAAAACCAATGACAAGTCCACGACAAAAAAAGTTCATGCGGCCAAACTAAATCAAATGCTGTTGAATTCCCCCGCCAAGTCAATGGCAATGCCTTGGGAAACCTCTCCCCAACGTCCCCGTTTTCAACCCGTGAAAAACGAACCTATTCAATGCCTAATCCGGCTGCCGGCAGCGAGCAAATTGGGCTTCTCATCCCTGGCCATGCAGAAAATACCGTGCCTCATCAGGCCTGCCGGGCGGTGGCCATTCCATTTTTCCCCAGAAATTATAGTTTGCACCCCCTCGGCGGGTTGTTAAGGTCACCCCAGTTTAAGTTGCTTATACGACAAATAACTAAAACCCACCGCCCCTGGGCGGAAATGAACCATTAAAATAATTATGAAAGCTCTACTCACTCCCTTGCTCATCGCCACCCCGGCGCTGTTGTTGCTCACCGGTTGCTTGAATTTGTCCCTCGGCGGGGGCAGCCACACCGCCGCGCAGGGGCCGACGGTGGGCCAGCAATTGATTGATCTGCAAACCGCCCGGAATTCGGGTGCCATTTCTGAGCAGGAATATCAGAATTTGCGGGCAAATTTGATCAATAAAAAATAACTGCTGTCCGGGGTGGGGGCGGCTGCCACCGCACACCGCAACTTTTGGGCTGGGTGGATGTTTATATGTATATGAAGAAAGTAATCATGGTCTTTTTAGGTCTGGTTTTGCTTTCGCAAGTTTGCAAAGTTTACGAGCGTCGGCACGAGGCCTCGGTGCGGCGCAACCTGCCCGTGCGGGTTCATCCCGCGCATCCGGAAAAGGACCGGTCCACGCCCGAGGCCAGGGTCATGCTGGCGTGGGCCAGGTGAGGGCGGCGCGTTACGCTTCCTCGACTTCCACATCCAATTCCCCAGCGCGCTCCAGGCGGAGAATCTCGGCGGAATAGCCCATGCGAAAATTGGGGTAGCGAAACGGCCAGCCCAGCTCCATTTTTAATTTGCGGTTGGAGACCCGCTTGTTCGTCACCCCCCGCTTGCGGGTTCCCTCGGGATTTTCCGGGACATGTGCCGGCGGATTTTTGCCCAGCGTGGCCGCCAGCCAGGTGTAGAAATGGAGTTGCGTCACCGGTTCATCATCCACCGCATTGTATATTTCCCCCGGCCGGCTGCTTTGCAGGGCGGAGATAATGCAACCAATCAGATCATCGCGGTGGATCATGTTCATCACCCGGGAACCATCCCCCTCGATGCGGGCCTCGTTTTTCAGGAATTGCTTGAAAGCATAGCCCCGTCCCGGCCCATAAATGCCCGCCACGCGCAGGATCACTGCGGGCACTTGCTGGCTGGCCTGGGCCGCCAGCAGGAGTTTTTCGGTTTCCACCAGCACCCGCGCTGTTTCAGCCGCAGGTTCGGTGGGGCTGCTTTCCTTGACCGTCGAACCATCGTCCTGGCCGTACACGCCGGTGCTGCTGGTGTAGAGGAATTTTTGGGGCGGATGGGGCGCCAGCCAGGCCAGGAGGTTGGCCGTCCCTTGCCAGTAGATCTGGCGGTAGCCGGCCGCGTCCCCGCCTCCCGAGGCCACGCAATTGACCACCCAGTCGAAGTCGCGGGGCAGGGGGGCCAGCGTTTCCGGCTTGGTAATGTCACCCGCCAGCGGCGTGATCCCGGCGGCCAGTAATTGGGCTTCGGCCGCCACCCTCCGGCGCAGGCCAAAAACCGTGTGGCCCTGCCGGACCAGTTCCATTCCCAGTGGCAGACCCACGTAACCGCAGCCAACGATCAAGACGCGCATGGCCCAATCGTATCGCTTCGTCAGGGGCAAAGCCAGTGTGACCGCGCAAAAACCCCGCCGCATTCACCTGATTATTAAACCCGCTAACCCATCACCGCCGCGAATCGCAGGCCGCGGGTGCTGATACTCAGTCGCGGGAGCTCAAACACTTCCATGACCGCCGT
The DNA here is from genome assembly GCA_903875465.1 of uncultured Verrucomicrobia subdivision 3 bacterium. GTDB lineage: Bacteria > Verrucomicrobiota > Verrucomicrobiia > Limisphaerales > UBA11358 > UBA11358. Next base: position 9,038 of record CAIQWB010000046.1, on the reverse strand, counting down.
GTAAATCGCCACCCCGGTGAGAATGACATCGGCGCGGTTGGGCGGCAGGCCGGGGAGGGTTTCGCGCCGGGCCAGCGGCAGCTGCCACAGTTCGTCCCGCAAGGTCCGCAGGCGTTCCAAATCCAACTCGACCGTTTCAATGGCCGCCCGGTCAAAGGTGGCTAGTTGTAATTCCATGCGCCCCAGCAGGCTGGTGGTGCCGCCCGTCCCCACCAGGCGAAGCGGACCCGGCAGGGCCGCGCTCGCCAGCACCGGGGCCAGTTGCGGTTGCACCTGGTCGCGCAAATACGCCCGCAGCCCCTCTGTGCAAGCGGCGAATTGTTCAGCGGTCGGTGGATCGCTCAACGGGGATTGCTCCAATAAGCGCACCGTGCCCAGCGGGAAACTCCGGGCCAGCAACGGCTGGCGGTCCCGCCCCAAAATAAACTCCGTGCTGCCCCCGCCCACATCCAGTAATAGCAACGAACCCGCCGCAAAGCGTGGCTCGGTGGTGACCCCTTGAAACGACCACGCCGCCTCCTGCTCCCCGGAAATAATTTCCGTGGTCAGACCCGTGGCAGCCTGAATGGCGGACGTCAGATCCCCCGGGTTTTTGGCATCCCGGGCGGCGCTGGTGGCAAAGACGCGCAGGGAACTGGTTTGACTCGCCCGGGCCTGCTCCGCCAGGCTGGCCACGGCCGTGGCCGTCCGCGCAATCGCCTCGGCTTGCAAGATGCTGGTTTCGTAGAAATCCTTGCCCAGGCGGGTCTGCTTGCTTTCTTCCCGCACCGGCACCACGTGGTTCCCCGCCACATCCGCCACCAGCAACTTGACTGAATTGGTGCCGACATCAATGACGGCGCGACGAATGAAATCCATGCGCTGACAGGTTATGAAGCCGGCCAACGCCAAACCAAGCCAAAAAAAGCATTTTTCCGCCCGGGGCGGCCCACCCTTATCCCACGCGAAACGAAATTTTCTGAATCACTCTGCGACCGAAACTATGCTGCAACCGGTCCAGGATTTCCTTGCGGCGATAACGCACGATTTCCGAGAGCCAGGCGTTGCTATCCACGGTCACAAACAATGTGCCATTACGAACCCCCGCCGGCTGGGCATGGCCGGTGATCACCGGGTCCAGCAGGGAATTCCACACTTTGACAATCTCCGCCTCATCCTGGCGGACCTCCAGGCGCATCTCCTTGAGCAACCGTGGCACCAGGTCGGCCGCCGTGCGGGCGCGGACCGCCCGGGCGGTTTCCAGCGGCGTCAGGTCAATGCCCCGCCATTGGGCCAGCACACGCTGGCGGGCGTTGGATTTATGGGGTGCCGGCATGGCCTGTAAAATGGTCCCCTCAGGGCCGTTCAAAAAACCGCATCAACGTGTCGCCATGCTTGAGCAGTTTCACTTCATCCCACGCCGGGGGAATGTCCAGGGTGTCCCGTTTCGTATGACCCAGCACCAGCCGGCCGCCGGAGGCCAGCAGCCGGGGCAGGTTGGGGTCATCGAGCAATTGCTGGGCAAACGACGTGGAGCGCCGGCCCACATTTTTTTCGCCATAAGGCGGGTCCGCCAGGATCAAATCAAATTGCCGTCCACTGCCCGCCAGTTGGCTCATGACGGGAAACACATCCTGCGTGCGCACTTCCAGAATGGTCTCAAACCCCGCCTGCACGGCATTGTTGCGAATAAACTCCGCATGCCGCTGGGATTTTTCCACACACATCACCGCCGCTGCCCCCCGGCTCAGGCACTCCAGGCTGAGCGCGCCGCTGCCGGCAAATAATTCCAATACCCGGGCGTCTACCACCCGGTCGCCCAGGGAATTAAACACCGCCTGTTTGACCAGGTCCGGGGTGGGGCGGACGTCCAGTCCCTTCGGGACTTTCAAGATTCGTCGTGCTGCCTGGCCGCCGGTGATGCGCATTAGTTGAAAAGTTCCGTAAAGAATTGTTTCATGTCCGCCCAGGAATGCTTGTCGGCACGCTCATTGTACTTGGCGCCCGGCAGGCTCCCATCGGCCGTCCAGTCGGTGAAGCTGTGCACCGCGCCGCCGTATTGATACAGGCGCCAGTCCACGCCCGCATCGCGCAACTCCGCTTCGAAGGCCAGCAGGTCCGCCGGTTTCTCAAACGGATCATCCGCGCCATGGCACGCGAGCACTTTGCATTTGATGTTCTTGCCATCGGCCGGCGTGGGGGAATCCAGGCCGCCGTGGAAGCTGACCACGCCCGCCAGGTCCGCGCCACTGCGGGCCAGTTCCAGCACGGTCGTGCCGCCAAAACAATACCCAATCGCGCCCACTTTATGGATGTCCACCCGCTCGTTTTTCTTCAGGGTGTCCAGCCCCGCATTCACGCGCAAACGGAGCAGGGCGCGATCCGCCTTGTATTTGCCCGCCTGGGCCCCGGCCTCCGCCACCGTGGCCGGGCGGATGCCCTTGCCATAAATATCCGCGCAAAAAGCCACGTAACCCAGTTCGGCAAGTATTTCGGCCCGTTTCTTTTCATAATTCCCCAGGCCCTTCCACTGATGGACCACGAGGATGCCCGGGCGTTTGCCAGCAAGGGCATCGTCATAAGCCAGATACCCCTCCAGCGTGGCGTCTCCCTGCTGGTATTCCACGGTTTCGGTGTGAATGGCGGCCCGGGCGAGCCCGCCGGCCACCAGTATCATCAACGTGCAAAGCAATTGTTTCATAACGCTCAATAGATAAACCTGCCGGGTCGGAAAGGCCAGTGGTAAAATTTCTGGCTTTTACCCTAAAGGCATTTTTACCGAAATTGCAAATAAGCCCGGCTCCCCTGGCGGCGCAGGCTGGCCCCGGAATCGTTTTTGGGGAACAAACGCGCGGCGGCCAGTTTGCCGCTTTGCAGCAGGTAAGCCTGCACCGCCCGGGCGCGCTCGGCCGCGAGCGTGGTCAGGTCCGCGTCCGTGACCGGATAAGTGGCCAGCAACTGGGGCTCCAGGGTTGCCGCCGGGAGCGCCACGCTGGGCATCGGAATGCTGGCCTGGGCGACCGCACCGCCGGTCCCTGCCGTTTTCGTCGGCCTCGCGGCTCGCCTGAGCATCTGCGAGCCTTTGAGTGGATTCGGGTTTTGCGGCGGGATGCCGGTGCTCGTGGCCAGTCGCGGGGCGGCAGGTGTGGCGGCGGCGGTCACCTTGATGTTTATACTGGCTGGACGGTTAGTCGTGGGCGCGATGTGCCTTTCCACCCCCAATTGCGCCAGCCAGTGGGCGCGGATTTCGGGGCTGACCAGGATTTGGTCGGCCGAATTCGTGGCCGCACCATTCTGGCGCAGGGCATTCCATTGGTGCGTCCGAATATCTTGTTCCAGCGCCGCCTGTTGCAAACCCCGGCGATCCGCTTCCGGATCAATGCTGCCGGTAATTTCCAAGCCCAGCGCCGGCCGGGCGTTGAGGGCTTTCTGGAGCGAGTCCAGTTTGGTCTGGTCCCCCGCCGTCAAGGCAGTGCTGCCCGGGGCAAATTCCTCAAAGGCCAGCTCCTCGCCCCCGCCTCCAAATACCGCGCCCAGCAGGGAGAAAGGCGAAGTCGCCACTTTTTCGAGGATGTTCACCAAGGCATGGATCACCACTTTGCGAATCCGAAACTGGGGATCCTCCAGACTGCCTTCAATCGGCACGTCCAAAACGATTTTCCCATTCCGGTCCTTGAGCATCGCCACGCCCAGGCGCACCGGCAAATGCGTCGCCTCCGGACTGTTCACTTTGTCGCCCCAGGTGAACTGGTCCAGGGTGATCACATTCGCCGCCTTTAACCGTTTGCCCGTCAGTTCATAATCCAGATCCAGATTCAATTTGCCCTCGGCAATGCCATAGCCCGCGAATTTGCCGGCATAAGGACTGGTCGGGGTCAGGTCCACGTCCCGCACCGTAATTTTCAAACGGTTGGTTTGGGTGCCGCTAAAGGGATTGATCACGCCAGTGATGCTGGCCGGGCCAACCCCGGCCACTTGCGCGGAGATGGCCAGGTCGGCATGCTGCAACTCTTCCGTGGAGAGCCCGGCGATACGGCCGTTGATGTGTTCGATATCTAGGTTCACGTTGGGCTGGATGGACCGGTCACTAAAGCTCACCGTCGTGTTGGAAATCACCACCGTCCCGATGGCCAGTTGGGGCAAGGCCTGGCTGGTCCCGGGGGCTGGGGCCACGCGGGTCTTGGCTTCTTTGGCCGGCTGGGTTGCCGTTCCGGCGGGGTTGGTCAGCCGCAGGGCATTGAGGAGATTAATCGTCTGGTTCGTTTCAATCACGATGCGCGCATACGCATGGTTGACCAGCAGTTCGCGAATGCTTACGGACGGGGGATTCAGGTTGGCGTCAATCCCGCTGAAATGCAGGGCGTCCCATTTCATCAAATCCTCATCCAGAATGCCGTCCACCGTGTGGAAATCGTCCAGGCTGGTATCCCCGTGGAAGGTGACCTGGGGCAGGCCGCTCGGCGGACTGGTCAAATGCACCACCCCGTGCAGGCCCAGGCGGCTCCCCAGCACGAACAAATTCAATTTGGGTTCCAGATAGGGATCCAGGCTGCCGAGGTCAATCTGGTCGAGGTCCAGCCGCACTTCCGCCGTGGGCGGCAGGAAGGCCGCGGTCACGGCCGCTTTGATGGAGCCATTGGTATTCCAGCGCAGGGCCAGCGCGGCGGTGAGATTGGTGCCGGGCAGGTTCGACAGGTTTTTGGCGTCAAAACTGAGGTCATTCAAATCCAGCCGCGCGGGCCGCCTGTTCACCTCATCCTCCCAGTGGAGGGCACAATGGGTCACGCTCACGTCGCGGACCAGGCCGCTCCATTGATTCGTGCTTTCCAGGAGCAAGCTCACCGCATTAGTCACCGAACGGAGCAAAAATAAAATGCCGCCCGATACATTCGTGGCGGTATCCGCCGGCCGGGCCAGGTCCACCACATTAATCGAATTATCCCGGGCGCGTTGCAAAAACAGGTTGCCGCCCGTCAGGGCCACCGAACCCACCGTGGCGGTGCGGGTCGCTAAATTAGCACTGACTCCGGCGACCGTCAGATCGCCCATTTCCACCAGGTTGTTGGTGGTCCCCGGCTTGCCGACTTTGAAATCATGCAGCGAAAACGCAGAGTTGTTGACCGTGGCCAGATGGTTGCTGGCATTTAATTCAAACCGGTAATTGATGTCCAGCGCCACGGTGCCGCCGCGAATCTCAAAACGCACCAGGTCCTGGTACAGGGCCGCATACTTGTTCAAGGTAAAACCGCCCAGTTTCAGTTCACCCTGCGAGCGCAGGGGCGAGAGGGAGAACTCCCCGCTCCAGGCGAGTTGCTCCCCCGCATCAGTCGTGCCGTTGAAGGCATAGGGGTTTTTGTTTTCCGGATCCGTCCGGAAATCATCCAGGGTGATGTCCACCGGCCCAAGGGTGCGGCGGAAGGCCGTGCGGGTGGTCAGGTCAGTAAAGGCCGCACTGGCTCCCCCGATGTGCAACCGGGTGATCTGGAGCGCCAGTGGTTTGGCCGGGGCGGCGCTGGCCGGGGCCGGGTTGGTGGAAAACTTGGTCAGGAGGTCGGAGAAATTAAAGGTTTGATCCGCATTCATTTGCACCCGCACATAAGGCTTTGTGGCCGTGATTTCCTTGAACCCCCAGGCGGGGCCAAACAGGGAGGTGATTTGGAAATGCACATAAACCTCGTCCCAGGCAACGAACGGCTCGCCGTCCGGGTCCTTGATGAGCAACCCCTGCACCGTGGTGGAGCAGGCGAAGGGGTTGAGCCGGATGCGTTCAATCGACACCTCCCGGTTCAGTTGCTGCGCGAGTTGTTGCACCACCACGTGGCGGAGCAGGGGCGGCAGGATGAAAAATCCCAGCCCGGCATAAACCAGCACCAAGCCCAAACCCCAGAGCGACCACCGGCGCAGGCGAACGGAAAGAGATGTTCCAGCTTTCATAAATGGATCCAGCGTGGCCAGCATCCGGTCGCGCCGTGGGAAAGTCAATGCGGGAGGATTTTGCCGCCTGGCCGCCGCCGCCGTTTGCAACTCCACCGGGCCTCCGTCACCGGAACCCCCTGCGGCATGCCATTACTAATGCTTCCGGGGCTGGCTGTTACGCCCAGCTGCGTTTGCGTATGTCGGACGAAACATCGGGCTAACTGTCAAACCACACGCGTCGGCTGCGGATAACCCATGCCGGGCTGGCTGGCTTGTGAATAACTTTTTGATGAAAAGACCTTGTCAGCCGGGGAGATTTTTGAGATTTATAGAGACTAGTAACAAGGGTAACTGTTTAAGATGTTAGCTAACTAAATAGCCATTTGTGTGGTCTGGTCCGGTTCGCCACAGGAAATTTGGCTGGAATTATTATTTATGGCACTTTGCGGACAAACGGGAAGAGTTTTCCTAATTGTCACATCCAAGCCATTCCGATGGCGTATAATATGCCGGTGTTAGCAGGGTGCCAAAAAATTGTGGGCAAAGTAACACTGCCGCAGGGCGGAAGCCGGACATGGCAAGCACTAGCAACCTGAAAAACCAAAACGAGACAAACCGAGCAACTATGAAAAACAAAATCGCAGCCTTACTTCTCCTCGCCGTTCTGGCCTGGACCGCCCCGCGCGCGGCCCGCGCCGACGTGATCTTTTATGATGGTTTCAATTACCCTAACGGGGAAATCACCAATAATTTTGGCAACACCGTTTGGAACGTGTTTAGTGGCAATGGCGTGCACGACAGTCTGGTGGTTAACCATCAGTTGCAGGTGAGCACCACGGGGAACACCATTGCGGGCGCCAGCCGCGCCGATGATTTTGGTCGTTACTTCTCGCTGACGAATTTAAGCACTTTTACCAACAGTGCCCAATTGTTGTATGCCAGTTTCACGGTGCTTTGCACCAATCTGCCCAATGGCCCGGGCAGTTACTTTGCCTCGTTCTACTCCTCCTCCAGCGGCTACAGTGGTCGGATTTTTGCCCAGACCAACACTACTGTTTTGCCCAACACTTGGCGGTTGGGGATTGCCGGCAACACCACGAGTGATCAAGTTTATCCGGTGGACCTCGCCCTGAATACCGCCTATCAAGTGGTCGTGGAAATGGATCCCGGCGTGGTTGCCCCTGGCGTTTTTGCCGCGGCCTCCATTTGGGTAAATCCGATTAGCACCACCCAGACCGGCTATGCGCCGGTTGACCCGGCCACCAGCTCGAAGGACTCACTGGGATTTGCCACCACCAAGCCTTTCAATCAATTTGCTTTCCGCCAGGCCAGCAGTTTCGGCAATGGTTTCTGGCTCATCACCAATCTCTGCGTGGCCACCACCTTTGCTGAAGCCACCACCAATGTTTGGTCCACGAATGCCGTGGCCCCGGTCATTGTTTATCAGCCGTTGGGTACGACGAATTATGTGGGGGTTCCCTCCGTTTCCTTGTCCGCTGTGGCCAATGGTCAGGGTCTTCCCAGCCTCACCTACACCTGGCGTAAGAATGGCGTGGCGGTAACCAATCCGAATGGCAATTCCAGCACTCTCACGATTAACAGCCCCGCAGTGGGTGACAGTGGCAATTATACCTTGGTGGCCACCACCCCTTATGGCTTGTCGGCCACCAGTGCGGTAGCCAAAGTTTCCATCAGTGTGGCCCCCGTGCCCCCGACCATCACCAGCCAGCCGGCCACCAACACTCTTATTTATGCCGGTCAAAATGTGGTTTTCTCGGTTGCCGCCATCGGACCGGGCACCATCACTTACCAATGGAATTCCAATAACGTCCCGATTCTGGGTGCCAACGGCACGTCGCTCGAATTGGACAGTGCGGCCACCAATTTCTCGGCCAAGTACACCGTGGGCGTGACCAACGAGTACGGTGGCGTCCTTAGCTCCAATCTCTACTTGAAAGTGCTCAATGCCCCGGTGGTTTCCATTGGTTATCTGCGCACTTTGGTGGATCCCACCACCTACGCGCCCACCAACGTGCCCCCGAACATTCCTTACCAGGTCACCGGTATTATCACCACCTATACTAATATTACCTCGGGTAATACGGCCTCCTACTACTTGCAGGATGGCACCGGCGGCATCAATATCTTCGCCACCTTTGGTTCCACCTTCCGTCCGGCACTGGGCGATGTCGTTACCTTCACCGGGGTGCTTTCCTCCTTCAGCAGTGGCACCGAATTGTATGCCGACTCTTTTGCCTCTGACGCGGCGTCCCCTTATCCTTACACGTCCTACTCGGTTCTCAGCAACAATATCGCTGCCCTGCCGGCGCCCGTCGTCATTCCATTCTCCATCACAAACAATGCCAACTATGTCAACTACACCCTGGGCGCTTCCTTGGTAAAATTGACCAATGTATTCTTTGGCACCAATGCGGGGACCACCATCTCCTCCACGGCGAATCAGAATATCACCGTCACCAATAGTGCCGGCCAGACGTTCGGCCTGAGTTTCTTCTATTACGACCTCGACACGGCCGGCCAGACCCTGCCCGAGTTTGCCACTTCCGTTACCGGGGTGCTCTACGGCAGCAATCCGAAATTCACCCTGGCCGTGACCCGTTTCTCCGACATCGTATCACCCGTGCCAGTCATTCCGCTCACGCTCGACACCACCACCGGTGTTCCCATCCTGAGCTGGACGGATTCCGCCTATGTGCTGGCCACCTCCACCAATGTTTCCGGCCCCTACGTGCCGGTGGACGGTGCCACCAGTCCGTACACGATTCCCACGACCAATTCCCTTGGTTTCTATATCCTGACCAAGTAAGTAAAGGCGTTTAGTTTCAAGGGCGGCCAGCCATGGCCGCCCTTTTTGTTTTTGGTGGATAGCGCCGCCAGTGGCCCGGAGCGCGACATTTATGTCGCCTCAAGTTCCATGCGCGGAACGACTCCGGATTACTGAACCAAACCAGCCCGCCTTCCCTACCACACAGTGAAACCCCCGATCCCGTCCGCGCTTTGAAAGACACAAGGAAAATACCGCTTGCAACCCGGAGCGCGACATTTATGTCGCCTCAAGCTCCATGCGCGGAACGACTCCGGATTACTGAACCAAACGAGCCCTCCTTCCCTACCACACAGTG
>CAIQWB010000045.1 GCA_903875465.1 uncultured Verrucomicrobia subdivision 3 bacterium | reverse complement strand
AGCCGGAACCAGGCAATAGAAATGCAGCGTTTGCTTGGTCTTTTTGTTCAAGGACTTCGTCGTGAACCGCTTCCAGATCCATAGTGGATATGCTACGCGTTTCACTCCTCGCCTTGTACAAAAATCCACAGCGCAACCACTTGCCTTTCTATTGCATGGTTCCGGCTAAGGGGATGGGGTTTGGAGAGCCCGGCTGGGCGGGCTTGGGCGCGGGAAGATTCACGATTTACGGAGGCGATCCAGGCAAATCCGAACTATTCCGGGTTAAAAAAATTACAAAAGTCCCCTGCCCTTGCCTGGGGAGGCGGGATGGGCAGGTAGGTGGTAAGCGAACTGGCACCCCTTCGGGCTACAAGATGTCAACCCGCTGGGTTGAGTGGGTGGGCGGTTGGGGAAGTGGCGCGGGTGAGGAGGTGTTCCAGGGCTTCACGGGCGAAGGGGCTTTCCACGGGGCTGAGGCTGCGTTCGCGGAGGGCCTGCAAGCCCTGGCGGGCGGCGGCAGCGGCGGCGGGGAACTGGTTTTCGGCCAGCAAGACGGCGGCCTCGGCCCGGAGGCGGGTGGCGGGGTCAAAATCGAGTTTGCCCGCCGCGTCCAGCCAGGTGCGGGCGGCGGCAACCTCGGAAGTGTGGGCGGCGAGCAGCCAGGCATATTCGCAGAACACGGTATCCCGCGTCATGACGGGCAGACAGGCGGCGCCGGCGACGGCGTGGTCTAGAAACGCTTGGGCCGGGGCCAGGTCGCCACGGTCGGCGGCGTGGTAGTAAACGATCAGATGACCGCAAATATCGAAGAGGGAACCATCCTTGAGGGCGACGGCGCGGGTGACCAAGGCGGGGTCGTAGGCGGCGGGGCGGATGCCGGCCAGACTGGCCGAGGTGAGCACGAGCAAGGCGGATTCCTGGTCGGATCGCTCATCGCCCCGCAACAAGCCGAGCAGGCGTTTGCCATCGGTTTTAAAACCACCGGCGGTGCCGGGCCAGGCGGAAACCAGATACAGCAGGGCGGAGATCAAACCCAATTCGATTAACACGTTTTGGCCGAGGATGCGGAGGGGGGAGAGGGAAAAGTCCAAGGCACCGGCCAGCCAGACGGCGGCGAAGGCGAGCAGCAGGCTGGCCAGCGGGCCCCCGGCGGCCATCCACGCCATGCGCCGCGCCGAAACTTGCGCGGGGTCCAGCGGCACGCAGACGGCCATGCCGCCGGCGAGGTTGACGCTGCGATTCCAGGCCAGACGCAGGCCGGCGGGAGTGCGCCGCACCATGAAGGGCCCGGCCACCCATAGTAGAAAATTACCACCGGCGAGCCAGCCCCCGATGACATGGCCCAATTCGTGCAATCCCACCGCCACAAACCATAGGGGGATGGGGGCCACCAGGGAGATGATCACTGGCCAGGGCTGGTGATGAAATCCCAAAAAATAAGGCCGGGCGAGGTGTTCGCCGGCATACCCAATCGCCAGGCCGAGCAACGCGCTGGCAAGAAACGCGTAGACTTTAACGGCGGGGAGTTTGCGTTTGAGGAGTTCCGCGGGCGGGGTCCGCTGGACGAGGCTGCTCAGTCTGGCCTTCAGGTCGGGAGTTGCCGACTGGCCGGCAAGGTTTAAGTTTGGGGCAAGGCATTGCGAGGTCATGGTCTTGGCTGGATGGAGGCACCGGCGGAGCGTTGGGCTGCCGGAGCCAGGGTGGAGTCAGGGTTTGGTTCGTGGGGTGGGGGAAATTGTCCGGGTTTGGGAGGCGGCGGGCGGGCGGGTTTTGTGAACGGCAAGGCCGGCCATGCTGCCAGGACCGAGCAGGCGCAGGGCCTCGACAATCCCGGCGCGCATCGGCGAAACCAGCACGCGCCATTGGGCGGGCGAATCCACGAGCAAACAGGGCATTGGTTGCATACAACGACACATTACCTAACGGTTGTCTTTTTTGCAAGTTATTTAACGGTTATTTTAGTTGCTTAAATAAGTTATCGGCCGCGGTTTCCCGCAGTGGGTGCAGGGCGCAATTCTGGGGTGCCGGCAAACGTTGCGCAGCCGGGGCGAAATCATTTTTGAGGAGCGGGGGCGGTACGGTGCGAAGGGCATTTTGATTTTCAAGTTACGCGCAGCCGAGGGGGACTGCTTGGTGGCCCAGGCAGGTGAGCGTCGGCTCTTTTAAATCATTTAATGCCAAATTTCCGAATTCTGGGCAGCGGCGGAAGGGTCGTCCAACAGGAGGGCGCTGGAGATGGTGCGGATACTGGGCGGGCCGTGGAATTGCCAGACCACGCGTTTGTCCGGGGTGACTTCGATGAGGTCGGCGGTGGTGCCGAATTGGTGGTGGCCGAGCCAGTTGGCCATGAGGGTATGGCCGTTGGGCAAACGTTCGAGGCCGGCCATGAATTTCAGGGTGACGCCGGCCAGTTCGTTGCTTTGCACCTGCCAGACGGTCCGGCCGGCGGGGTCAACTTCAAACACGCGGGCACCGCCCGGGCCATCGGCACAGGCGATGAGGGTGTTGCCATCGGGCAGGCGCACGGCGCTGTGCGGGCCGCCAGCGGCGGGGATCTCGCGGACGAGGCGGCCATCGGGAGCGTATTCGCGGACAACTTTTAGACCGTAATGGGCAACGAGGTAATTTCCGTTGTCCAGTTGGCGGGCGTTGCGCATGCAGGCATGGCCGCCAGGGGTGCCCTCGGGGAGCAAATGGATGCATTTCACAATCTGGCCGGAAGGGTTCACCTCGAGCAGGCGGCCGGCGGTGCATTCGCCGATGAAGGTGTTGCCGTTGGCCAGGCGCTGGCAGGCGTAGATTTCACTGGTGGATTCGTAATCGAAGAGCACCTGTTTCGAACGGGTGACCTCTTTCACGCCGTGACCGGTGTTGAATAAAAAGTTACCATTGGGCAACACCCAGAGGTCGTTGCAATTGGTGGCGCCGTCATATTCCCATTCAATCTGGCCGGTGGTGGAGACCACGAAGACTTTGCCCTGGGTATAGTCAGTGCAAACGAAGCGATGGGTGATGGAAGGGGTATTGGTCCCCTGCCCTTCGGCCAAGACAGATAGAAGCAAGCATAGGCAGATGAGCAGGAAAGAATGGTCACCACGCCGTTGGGGTGGCATTTGATGACAACCCGCCACCCCCGGGGAGCTCCGGCGAAGCAACCCCGGGCGCGAGGACGGAATCCCGTTGGGATGCGGGAAAAGGACTGCCGGGGCGGTGCTCCGCCATTCAGCGGAATGGCGGAGCGGGGCAAGATTCCGCAATGGAGGGGTTTTAGATGATTTTAAGGCGCACATTTTCAAACGGCTTGGAACATTTTTCGGGGGTGGACTTGGGAGCCGGTAGGAACATATTTCATTTATTCCGCAGCCGCTCCAGTTCGGGTTTTTCGACGATGGCGGTGGCCCAAAGGAAGCCGGCGACGGCTTCCTTGGCGTTGATGGATTTTTTGAAATTGATGTAGTGGGCGTAATCGACCTGCACGCCCACGCCATCGCAGGCGCTGGAGATGTCCAGCAAGCCGTGGTCATTGATTTTGGCATTGGCGATGATGCCTTGATACCCCTGCTGCACCACTGGTCCGTATTCGCGGCGGGGGAGCAGGCCCAGTTCAATGCCCTTGGCGAGGGTGTAGGTAAACATGGCGCTGCCGGAGGTATCGGTCCAGTTGTCGGGGCGGTCGCCCTGGTCCACGACCTGGTACCAGCGGCCGCTGGTGGGGTTCTGGGTGCGCTTCAAACCGGCGGCCAGGCGATGGTAAATATCCTCCAGCTCGGCGCGGCGGGGATGCTCTTTGGGCAGGGTGGCGAGCGTTTCGGTGAGCACCAAGGCATACCAGCCCAGCCCTTCGCTCCAGACTTCGGGCGACAAGCCGGTTTGCGGATCGGCCCAGCCGGGGGCCTTGCCGCCATGGCCGGGTTCATAGAAGCCGTGCAAGTAAAGCCCGGAAGCGCCGCGCTGGGCGATTTGGGCGTAGAGCCCGATCTGCCGGGTTGCCTCGTCCCAGCAATACGGGGCATCGCCGATGGATTTGCCGTAGCGAATCACAAACATTTCCCCCATGAAAATGCCGTCGATCCACATTTGTCCGTTCATGCGCTGGTTGTGCCAGAAGCCGCCATTGTGATTGCGCGGATAGTGGTCGAGGGCGCGGCGGATTTTGTCGGCCGCTTTGCGGTAACGCTCGTCCTTGGTCGTCTCGTACAACATCACGAGGGTATTGCCGGTCATCATATTGTCGAGGTTGCCAAAGCTCGGGGTGTTGGTGGAACCTTTGGCGGTGCGGACGCCGCGAAAATTACCGGTGGCATCCACAAACTGGTCGATGTAGCGCTTCGTGTAATCATAGTACCGCGGGTCGCCAGTGGCGCGCCAGAGGAGTTCGAAGCCGTGGAGTTCGTAGCCGTTCACATAGGTCCAGGCGTTGAAGTAGGCCTGGGAATAATCGGGCCAGCGGGCCATGATGGTCTCGGCGGCGGCGACGGACCAGAATTTGGGGGGCTGGCCCGGAGTGTAGGCGAGGCGGGCACCGGGGACGGCCGTGGTGGCGGCATCGCGGACGAGGGGCGCGGGGGCGCTGGCGGGTTGCGCGGGGAGGATATGCGGGGAAAGGATAACACCGATTATCGCCAGCAACACGATACACGCCTGGGGGTGGGCCTGGCGCGGGAAAGCATGCGTTTTCATGGATGCCGGGAGGATAATAATGAAAGGCGCAAAAGTCTTGGGGTTTTTTGAATGCGCGATCCAAGGCTGAATGGCGGGGCGAAGGAGGGGGAAGCAGATCAACGCATGGGGGATGCTTTTAGAGATTTCTTTGCCGGGAGGTTCGGGTTAGGCTGGCGGGCATTGACGCATGCGTGTTTTGGTAATTGAAGATGATCCGAAGATTGCTTCGTTCGTGGTCAACGGACTGAAGCAGAATGGCTTTGCGGTGGATCATGCGCCGGAGGGCGCGAAGGGGCTGGCGCTGGCCGGGGTGGTGGAGTTTGACGCGGTGGTGCTGGACATCATGCTGCCCAAAATGGATGGCCTGACGGTGCTGCGGGAGTTGCGGCAGAAGAAAATCCTGACGCCGGTGTTGATCCTGAGCGCGAAGGCGACGGTGGATGACCGGGTGAAGGGGTTGCAGGCGGGCGGGGATGATTATCTGACGAAGCCGTTTGCGTTTTCCGAGCTGCTGGCCCGGGTGCAGGCGCTGATCCGCCGGGCCACGCACACGACGGAGCCGACCAAGCTGGTGCAGGGCGAGCTGACGCTGGATTTGCTGGCGCACAAGGTCACGCGGGGGGGCCAGGAGATTGAGCTGCAAGCGCGCGAGTTTGCCCTGCTGGAATTGCTGCTGCGGCATCCCGGGCGGGTGGTCACGAAAACCATGATTTTGGAGCATTTGTGGGATTTCAGCTTTGATCCACAAACCAATGTGGTGGATGTGCTGGTGCACCGGCTGCGGACGAAGGTGGACAAGGATTTTCCGGTAAAACTGATTCAAACCATTCGCGGGGCTGGCTATGTTCTCAAACCTGCTTAACCGGCTGACGCGCAGTTTTGCGTTTCGCCTGAGCCTGGGCTATCTGGCGCTCTTCACGTTGAGCGCGGTGATTCTGTTTGGGCTCCTGTATTTCCTGCTGGCGGCGACCCTGCAAAGCAAGGATCAGGAAATCATTGTGGCGCGGCTGCGGGAGTGCGTGGCGGTGTATGACACCGGTGGCCTGCCGGCACTACAAGCGCTGGTGGAACGCAACCGGGTGGCCAAAGAGGACAAGTCTTTTTTCATTCGCCTGGCGGGCTGGCAAGGGACGGTGTTGTTGCTGACAGCCCCGGAGGACTGGGTGCATTTTGATTCGTCGGCATTGAACCGGGGGGGCGATGTTTCGCGGCTGGTCTGGCTGCGGCTGCCGAAGAATGAGCAAAGCGATTTCACGGTGGCGGCGATGCGGCTGGCGGATGGGTCGGTGTTGCAGGTGGGGCGGAGCACGAACAATCGCAGCACCCTGCTCCAGCCGTTTCGCCGGGATTTTCTCCTGGTGATGACGCCGGCACTGTTGCTGGGGGCGCTGGGCGGCGCGTGGTTTGCGCATCGGGCCACCAAGCCAGTGCGGGAGGTGGTGGCGACGGCCCGCGCGATCCTGGACACGGGCAACCTCGCGGCGCGCGTGCGGGCGAGTGTGGAGCAAACCGAGCTAGAGGATCTGGCCCGGCAATTCAACCGGGTGCTGGACAAAAACCAGGCACTGATCAAGGGTATGCGGGAGGCGTTGGATAACGTGGCGCATGACCTGCGCACGCCGCTCACCCGGTTGCGGGGCACGGCGGAGCTGGCGTTGCAAACCACGCCGGATCCGGCCGCGAGCGAGGCCCTGGCGGATTGTGTGGAGGAATCCGAGCGCGTGCTCACGATGCTGACCGCGCTGATGGACATTACGGAGGCGGAGGCGGGGGTCATGCGGTTGAAGCTGGAAACTACCGCCATTGATGCGCTGCTGGCCAGCGTGGTGGAGCTGTACCAAATGGTGGCGGAGGAGAAGCACATTACAGTTGTGACGGATTTTCAGACCCCGTGCGAGGCGGAGGTGGATGGCACGCGGCTGCGGCAGGCGTTTGCCAACTTACTGGACAATGCCATCAAATACACGCCTGAGGGCGGGCGCGTACAGCTCACTTGTGCGGTGGCCGCAGGCCGCGTCGTGGTCCGGGTGCGGGATAATGGCATGGGCATTCCCGCGGATGAACAACCGCGCATCTGGGAACGACTGTACCGGGGCGACAAGAGCCGTTCGCAGCGGGGCCTGGGCCTGGGTTTGAGCCTGGTCAAGGCGATTGTGGAGGCGCACCGGGGCACCGTGACGGTGCAGAGCCGGGCGGGTGAAGGGGCGGAATTTCAGGTGGGCATTCCGGTGGCAAAACCTTAAGCGCCGGCGGAAAAAACCGCTGTTGGGGGGGGGGGGGGGGGGATATTTTAATTATTTTGGACCCTGGACAGCGGATGTCCAGGGTCCCCTGCCAGACTAGCCCCATGAATATTAAAAAATTAATGGGTATTGGAGCGCAGGCAAATCTGATGAACTTCAACTTTGGGCCACGGCTGGTGGCGACGTTTGGGCAGGCACGGCTGGTCCGGCTGCCGGCAGGGCGTTATGAATTGCAGGGCGGTTCGGCGGCGGACGCGGCAGCGGCCCGGGAGTGGTGCTCGCTCTTTGCTCCGGAAATCGTGTTCTCCATGCCGCGCCCACTCCGGCGCCAGGGGTGCCTGGTTTAACCCGAACTCCGAAATTAAAACGGCCGGTCGGCATCCATCTCTTGGGCATAAACGCTTTGGAACATTGGCTTCCCAAGCCGCTGCCAAGCAGTTGCCCATTTAAGAATGCGCGCTGCGCGCAGCGGCAGTCTCACCAGACCACTGCGGGTATGCCGGCAATTTTTCCAAAGTGTTTCTGCTCCAACATCTTGACACATCCCAGCCACTTTAATTTCGGAGTTCGGGTTTAACGGCCGGACGCGCAGTTAAGAATTGCCGGGGCATCCCGGGGTGCGGTATGTTGCCGGGCATTCCGTAATGCAACTGCACGAGCAACAAATTGGTGGAGCTGAATGATGAACGCGAATCGACCAGGCCGGCGGGAATTTCTCAAACAAGCCGGAGCGATGGGCTCACTGGCGCTGATGGCCGGACTGCCGCCGGGGGCCACGGCACTGGGCGCGGAGACCGGGAGTGTGGTGGCGGAAACGGTCCTGCCGGTGCCACCAGTGGAACCACCGCAGTACCACATCAAGTTTGCGGTGTGCGGCATGAGCCATGACCATATTTACGGCATGGTCGGGGCGATTCTGCGGGGGGGCGGTGAATTGGTCGCGGCGTGGGGTGGAGAGGCGGACAAGCTGGCCACGTTCACCAAGCGATTTCCCAACGTCAAAATCGTGCAAACCCAGGAGGAAATTCTGGATGATCCGGCGATTCAACTGGTGCTGAGTTCGCAGATTGCCAGCGAACGCGCCCCGCTCGGGGTGCGGGTGATGAGGCGCGGGAAGGATTTTTTGGCGGACAAGCCCGGGATTGTCTCCCTCGAACAACTGGCGGCGGTGCGCAAGACGATTGCGGAAACCAAACGCATCTACGGGATCATGTACAGCGAGCGGCTGGAGGTGAAAGCGGCGGTATACGCGGGCCATTTAGTGCAGCAGGGTGCCATTGGCAAGGTGATCCAGACCATCAACCTAGCGCCGCACCAGGTCATTCAGGGGCATGGGGATGCCGGGGGTGGCGGGGGCCGGCCGGCCTGGTTCTGGAATCCAGACCAATATGGCGGTATTCTCTGCGACATTGGCTCGCATCAGATTGACCAGTTTCTTTTTTACACGGGTTCGCAGGAAGCGGGGATTGTGGAGTCGCAGGTGGCGAACATCCGGCATCCGGAGCATCCGCATTTCCAGGATTTTGGCGACGTGGTGTTGCGGGGGGATCGCGGCCTGGGTTATGTGCGGCTGGACTGGTTCACGCCCAACGGCCTCGGCACGTGGGGTGATGGCCGCCTGTTCATTCTCGGCACGGAGGGCTATATTGAAGTGCGCAAGTACACCAATGTGGCGGTGAAGGCGCAGGGCAACAACCTCTATCTGGTGGACGGCAAACAGGCGCGGTATTTTGACTGCAACAACCTCGCCCTGCCCTTTGGTCCGCAATTTGTGGCGGACATTGTGAACCGAACCCACGTGGCCCAGGACCAGGTTCAGTGCCTGCTTGCCGCCGAACTGGCGATTAAGGCCCAGCGCCAGGCGAACCGGGTGACGTTAAAGGATTAGGACGCGGCCAGCCGGACGGCGGCGGTGAGCGAGTTGGGCAATGGCATGAAACTATTACCGCGAATCTGGCGCTGGCTGGGGCTGGGAGTTTTATTTGGTGGTCTGACCGGCGGGCGCGCCGGGGCGGCGGAACCCCAGGAGTTGGGGCTGGACAATGGGGTATTGACGGTGAAGTTGGATCTGACCCGGGGTGGGGCGATCGCTTATATTTCGAAGTCGGGTTCGACGCGGAGTTTGGTGAATATTGCGGATGAGGGCCGTTATATTCAACAGTCGTACTATGCCGGCAAGGCGCTGGATCGCAAGGCGGAAGGGCAATCGCCGGCGTGGTCGCCGTGGAGCTGGAATCCCATTCAAGTGGGGGACGCCCATCGCAACCGGGCGAAGATTTTGCGGTGCGAGCGCAGCGGCGATTCGCTGTATGTGAAGTGTGTGCCGATGTTGTGGGACATGAACAACCGGCCGGCGGAGGCGGAGATGGAACAGTGGACCACGGTCCAAACCAACATCATTCACGTGCGGAACCGGCTGACCTGTCACCGGACGGACACGCTCTATGGTGACGCCGCCGAAAACGACCAGGAACTGCCGGCGGTTTATCCCATCTCGGCGTTAAAAAATCTTTATACGTACGTGGGCGGCACCCCATTCAAAAACGCGGCGCTGACGAATCCGCCGGTCATCAATCTGGCGAGCGGGTTCTGGGGGGTTTACACGAATGTGGGCGAGCATTGGATGGCGTTTGTGGATGATGCTCACTGGGGCATGGGGGTTTACAATGCACAGTGCACGCGGTTTTTGGCGGGGCGGTCGGGTGAACCCGGGCGGGAAGCCCGGGATGGGTCCACGGCCTACATGGCGCCGGTGAAAAAAGCGGTCCTGCGCAAGAACAGTGTTTATGAATATCAGTACGATATTATTATTGGCACGCTGGAGGAGATCCGCGGCGGGATATACCGGCTGAATGGGGGGGCGGTTAGTGACGCAGCAAATCCGCCACACTGACCACGCCATCGGGAAAGGCTTTTACGCAATGCCGGCGCGTTGCAGGGCGACGGCGTAATCGTACTCGGGTTTGCGGGCCGGGCGGCCGCGCAGGGCGTTGGCCTGGGCATCGCCGGGGAACATTTCGGCAGCGGCATCCCAGGTCAGCTTGCGTTTTAACTTCATGCTGATCCAGGCGGCGGCGCAGGCTTCGAGGCTGCGGGCGGATTGCTGAATGGGCGCGATGGGCGGGCGATGATCGCGAATGCTCTCCAGCCAGTTGCCGTGATGCGTGCGGCTGGGCATCCACCGCAGGGCATTGGCCCCGAGCGGGGAAATCAATTTCGGGTCGCTGGCACGCAAGGGCAGCAGGGCCGCACGATCCAAGGGTGCATTGGGGTCACTGGCCGTGACGGCCTCCTCGGAGCGGGTGCAAAAAATCCAGCCTTCATCGCCCTCAAAGCGCAGTCCAGTCGGGAATTGATTATCGAGAATGACCCGGACGTGGTTAGGATACGCCAGTTCCACATGATAGGTGGTGTGGACGGTCCAGGCATCGTGGGTCATGAAGTGGGCCCGGGCATCCACGGTCAGCGGGCCGCCGAGTTCCTGGCCCATGGCCCATTGGGCGATATCCACGTGGTGTGCGCCCCAATTGGTGATCATGCCAAGCCCAAAATCCTCGGTGGTGATCCAGCCGGGCCGGCCATCCAGACTATTTTGCGGGTGCACCCGGTGCTCCATATAAGGCTGTTCCGGAGCGGACCCGAGCCAGCGCTCGTAATCCAGGGTATCCGGCACGGGCATGGGTGCGGGGAGAAAGCCGGAGGGCTGGTCCAGGCCGACGCCAATTTTAATGGTGTGCAACTGGCCAAGCCGCCCATTGCGCACGGCTTCGCTGGCGGCCCGGAAACTGCGCCAGGGACGCTCGGAACGCTGCTGCGAGCCGGTTTGCAAAATGACACCTTTGGCCTCCACGGTTTTGCGCAGCGCGATGGCTTCCAGGATGGTATACGTCACCGGTTTCTGGAGGTAGATGTGCTTGCCGGCAATGGCGGCATCGATGGCGACCCGCGCGTGGGAGTGATCAGGGACGGTGATCAACACGGCGTCAATGTCCGGCGAGGACAGGACATCGTGGTAGTCGTGATAGGTCCGCACCGTGACGCCGGCCTCGCCGCGTTCGGTGTAATAATCCTCGGCCATCTTTTTCCCGGCGGCGAGGCGGATGGAGTCCAGGTCGCACACGGCCACGACGCGCGCCAGCGACTCATTCAACACGTTGCCCAAGTCACTGCGGCCCATGCGACCGCAGCCGATTTGAGCGACTTGAATTTTTCTACTTGGCGCCCCGGCCCCCAGCAGGCGCGCCGGAATCAGGTTGGGCAGCAAAGCCAAACCCAAGCCGCCCCGCAGGCTGTTGCGAAGAAACTGGCGACGTGACTGGTGGATCATGGGGTGGATGGCCGCGGCGGACGCCGTCACATTTTATAGTACTGCTCCCAATCCGGGCGCGGCGGCACGCCATCGAGCATGGCATTGGCGAGGGCATGGTTGGTAATCGTCCGGGTCGCGGGGTCGAAACTCAATTTCGCGTTCACCCGTTGGGCAATAATGCCAAGCGCCATGGTCTGGCAGAGCGGACCGGCGATGGCAAAGGAGGAGCGGCAGGTTTCCTCGCCCTTGCAGGCGAGCAAAAAGTTTTTGTGATGGTTGGACGAGCTCTTGGGCACGGGCGGCAGTTGGGACGCCATTTCCCGGGCTTTGGCTTCGGGAATAATTTTCAACGTGGAGCCGTGCGAGCCGCCTTTGAAGGTGAGGCCCTCGCCGTAAATGATTTTGCCGGGCGGATTCACCTTGGTGTCCAGAGAGCCGGTGGACGGCGGCGGGATATTGGGATCCACGACGGGCGAGCCCAAATCATCGGGCAGCGGCGGCAGGTTCTGCTGGCCATCGTACCAAGTCAAATCCACCGGCGGCAGGGATCCGCGGGCCGGAAAGCGGAACAAAAGCGTGGAAGCCTGCGGGAAAATGAAGGGGCTGTAACCGTCCAGTTTGACCGCGTCCACTTCCGTGGGGAGACCGAGGCTCAGGAATTGGTGGGCGGTGTCAAAGATGTGGGCGCCCCAATCACCGAGGGCACCGTTGCCAAAATCAAACCACGAGCGCCAGTCGCCATTCACATAGCCGACGTTGTATTGGTGAGCTTGGGCGGTGGTCAGCCAGACATCCCAGTCGAGGGTGGTGGGCACCGGCTGGCCCGGAAGCAGGCCATTGACTTTCATGCCGTGCCAGCGGCGCTTGCCATTCATGTAGGCGGTGATGCGGGTGACATTTTTAATAATACCGGCATCCACCCAGGCCTTGAATTGAAAATAGTTGGCATCGGAATGGCCCTGATTGCCCATCTGGGCGGCCACTTTATATTTCTTTTCCGCGGCCATCATGAGTTCGATTTGCTTGTAACTATGGGCCATGGGTTTTTCGCAATACACATGCTTGCCCAGGGACATGGCGGTCATCGCGATGGGAAAATGGGAAAAGTCGGGCACGCCCACGCTCACGGCCTCAATGTCCTTGCCCAGCTTGTCGAACATCTGGCGGAAATCCTGAAAGCGGGGGACATTGGGAAACTTCTTCAACACCGCCTGGGTGTGCGGCGCGCCCATGTCGGTGTCACAAAAGGCGACGAAATTCGCCAGGCCGGTGGCATGCAAGGCCATCACATCCTCAGCGCCGCGATTGCCAATGCCGCAGCAGGCGACGTTCACTTTGCCACTGGCGGGCGCGGCAGCCGGGGCATCGTCGGCAGCCAGCAGGTGGCGCGGGGTGACGATGGCAAAGGTGCCGGCAGCCAGCACGCCTTTGATAAAGGAGCGGCGGGGCAGGCCAGCCGGGGTCCGAGGGGAGAGCATAAATGGGTTCATAGGGTGAATTTTGAATTTGGCGATAGCTGATTAGTTGGCTGGGAGCTCGCGAATTTTAATGTTGCGAAAGGAGACCTGGCTGCCGTGTTCCTGCAGGAGAATGTGACCGTCCGGCCATTCGCCGAAATCGGGAATGTTCTTGAATTTGCTCAAGGCGACGGCCTGGCGGAATTCCGGGGAGCCGCGCTCAACTTCCACCGTCTTGGCTCCGTTCAGCCAGAATTCCACATGTTTGCCCTGGGAGACGATGCGGGCATGGCTCCATTCCCCGACCGGCAGGATATTTTTATCCTTAGGGGCGGGAATCAGATCGTACAGCGAACCTTCCTTGCGGTCGCCATTCCGGCCCAATTTTGCGTCCGGATGGGTCAGATCATCCAGAATTTGAAATTCCATGCCAATGGCCGAGCCGCTGCCGGTGGGTTTGCCGGTTACCTTGTCGATGGGGGAAATGTTGGGCTGCACAAAGATTTTGATGCCGCTGTTGCAACCTTTGGTGGTTTTGAAATCGGCCGTCAGCTCAAAATTCGCGTAACGCTCCCGGGTGATGATGTCGCCCCCGGCCCCGGCTTCGGCATTGCCACTGGCCACGACCGATAATTCGCCATTTTCAATCACCCAACTCCGGGCGGGAAACTTCTCTGACTTGGGGCTGCGCCAGCCATCGGTGGTTTTGCCATCCCACAGCAAACGCCAGCCAGCGGCTTTTTCGGCATCGGTCAGGGTGTTATTTTCCTGGGCACGAAGGGAGGGCGCGGCAAGTACAAGGGCGGCGAGAGCGAGCAACAGCAATGGTTTGATTTTCATGATCGTAACGGGATTGACGCAGTTTGCCGATTACCGGTTACAATTCAAGGATTTTACCTGCCTTAAAACCGGGGGGGTGCGGGTCCACTTTTATGCGGCATTCCGGACCAAGGATGTAACCCAGCTTGTGTTCGCAGCGTCCATCCAGTAAATCATCGGAATCATTATTATGAATGGAACTCTGCACCGTCGTCATTTTCTCAAACAAGCGGGCGCCGTCGGATTAGGCCTGGGCCTGGCCGGCACCTTCGGATCCCTCGCTCAGGCGGCCGATGCCCTGACGGGGAGCAGCGGGCCGACACCGACCCCGGGAGCTGATAAACTGGGCTGGAAGCTGGCCGTTCATTCCTACACCTTCCGCAAGTTTAACATTTTCGATGCGATTGACATGACGGCCGCGCTGGGCATTCGCCACATGAGTATTTCCGGTTCGGTCAATCTGGTAGGCACCACGGCCATGCCCACCACCGCGCTGACGCCCAAAGACCAGCAGCGAATCCTCGATAAAATGAAGGCCAATGGGATTGAGCCCAAATTTGTGAATATTGGGGTGGTGCAACTGCCGCCGGACGAGGCCAAAAGCCGGGCGGTGTTTGAATTTGCCAAGACTTTCAACCTGGACACGCTAGTGTCCGAACCGCCGACCGCCTCGCTGGACCTGGTGGAAAAGTTGTGTGAGGAATACAAAATTCGGGTAGCCATTCATGAACATCCCAAGGGCCATTCCATTTACTGGCATCCCGACATGGTGCTTGCCGCCATCAAGGGTCGCAGCCCCTTGATGGGTGCCTGCGCAGATGTCGGCCATTGGATGCGCTCGTTCCTGGATCCGGTGGAATGCTTGAAAAAGCTGGAAGGCCATGTGTTCGCCCTGCACTTCAAAGATTTGAACAAACAAGGCCCGGACGCCCACGACGTGCCTTGGGGCACCGGCGCCAGCAATGTCCATGCCCAGATGGTGGAAATGAAGCGCCAGGGTTTCAAAGGCAGCTTCTGCGTGGAATACGAGTACAACTGGGATCATTCCTCGACGGAGATCGCCCAGTGCGCCAAATTCTTCAACGCCACCTGCGACGAGTTGGCTGCCTCGTAAGCATTAACGCCCAAACAAATCTACTGGCACCGTCTGTCCGCAATAAATGCAAGTTGTGTGGTGGGCGGCCACCATCCGACGGCATTGCGGGCAGGGTTTGGGACTGGCCTTGGGCGGTTTGCCATCCAGCACGCCGTCCTGGGCGTCAATCGCCTGGACCGCTTGCGCCAATTCCTCATCGGTATAACCATGCTTTTCCTTCAGCAAGGTCCACAGCCCCTCGGTAATCATGAGCAGCCGGTTGATGTCCGCACGCATTAGCTCGACATTGAATTGCGCGTCCCGGGCCTCCCGCTGCGCCACATCCGCGGTTTCCTGGGCCGGCATGGCTTGCAAGCCATAATAACGCTGTCGGCCAAACAAATTCATAAGCTGCCTTCCGGACATGTATTGCCCCACAGGCAAAGGGTTGAGTTAATTTCGGATGATAGTTAGAACCTAATCGACCAACTATAAATGGCAAGTTTTGCCGGTTGGAAATTGAAGTTTCCCTGAGGTTGGAATTTTAAAATTTGATGATTCCGGTTTCAAGGCCCCGGCCCCACACCCCGCCTACAACGGCTCCCGCCCGCCATACCCGGCCTCCAAATCATGCCAGAATTCAACCTTTTCCTCGTCCAGTTCCCAGCAGAGAAACACCTCCCGGCCGCCAATAATGGCGGGGAAATCCAACAAGCCCCGGGAAAGATCCTTGATGAAAATACTCCGACTTTGGAATTCGGCGAGAATCTCCTGCATTTCGGCGAGGGTACGAATCCAGTTATTGACGGACTCACCGCCAATATCATTCCCCTGCCCGGCCAGACTGGTCAGGCGTTTATCGAGGCGTTCCAAATTCTCGCTCAATTCATTCAGCCGCCCCAGCCAGATGCGAATTTGCGGCAGCAAGCGGGAAGCCTCTTCGCGGGTATAATGTTTGTCGAACTGATATTTCATTCAGCCAAATTCAAGCTGAAACCAGCGTTGCCATTTGCCCTTTCCACCATCGACCTCCAGTAAAATCTGCCAGGCCCAAAAAGTTGGGCGTGGCCACACCATATAAAAGACCGTTCGCGGCAGCTCTTGCGAGAAGCCGCACGCGAACGGATGATGGTAACGAACGGGACAGAACTATTTCTGCCAAGTGCGCTTCTTGTGACGATTCAAGCGCAGCTTTTTACGCCGTTTATGTTTATTAATCTTTGCCTTGCGGCGTTTTTTCAGTGAACCCATGTGACTAATGAAATATCCGAGATTAGGCCATTTGCCAATCAAATTTTATCATCAAACCAGTTGCCCCTCCGGTCTGGTCTAATAAACGACCTTGTTCAGGGGGTACTCGATGATACCTTCCGCCCCGGCGCGCTTGAGTTGCGGAATTAATTCCCGGACCACGTGTTCGTCAATAATCGTCTCCACGGCCACCCACCCTTGGAGACTCAGGGCGGCAATCGTGGGGTTGCGCAAGGCCGGCAGATTGGCCAGCAACGACGCCAGATTCTTTTCGGCGATGTTCATTTTCAAGCCCACCTTGGTTTCCGCCTCCAGGGCGCCTTTCAGCAAGAGGGCCATCGTTTCGATCTTATTGCGCTTCCACGGATCTTTCCAAGCCACATGATTCGCCACCAAGCGCGGCGTGGAGCTGAGCAATTCATCCACAATACGCAACTTATTGGCACGCAACGAGGAACCCGTTTCCGTCACTTCCACAATCGCATCGACCAACTCATGCGCCTTGACTTCGGTGGCCCCCCAGGAAAATTCCACCTCGGCTTTGACGCCATTCTTTTTGAGGTATTTTTTGGTGAGATTGACCACTTCGGTGGCAATCCGTTTACCTTCGAGATCCCTCACCGTTTTCACGGGTGAATCTTCCGGCACACACAGCACCCAGCGGGCGGGCTTGCGGGAGACCTTGCTGAATAAAAATTCGCCCACCTCATGGACCTTCGAGCCATTCTCAATGATCCAGTCGTGGCCGGTGATCCCGCAATCCAGGTAGCCATGCTCCACATAGCGGCTGATTTCCTGGGCGCGAATCAGCCGGATTTCCATTTCCTCGTCATCCACATAAGGAATATAGGAACGGCTGCTCACCGAAATATTAAACCCGGCCTTGGCCATCTTTTCGATGGTGGCCTCCTGCAAACTGCCCTTGGGCAATCCAAACCGTAATACTTGCTTGTTCGCCATAAATGATTTCCGGCCTCCGGGCAGGCCGGAACGTCATTGTTCGCACAGCCGGCCAGCGGATTCACCCGCTCATTTTCCAACTTCGCCGGGCCAAAGCCATCTTTTTTTTGGCATTTACCAAACCAAGGCGGGGGAGAATTGCCGAATGCGGCGTTGTTTTATCTGCTGAACGCTCACAGGTGGAGCTGTTGGCAGATGCCTTCCCGGCGCAACCAAGCCTCCGCCAATTTCGGCCAGGACGCCGGGGCTGCCGCCGTTCCACGCAACCCATATCCGTGACCGCCGGAGGGAAGGATGTGCAATTCCGCCGGCACCCTCGCCTGCTTGAGCGCCAGGTAATAATACAGACTGCACTCCACATGCACCCCATCGTCCTCCGCTTGAAACAGAAACGTCGGAGGTGTATTGGACGTAACCGTTAATTCCGGTGCCAGCGCGGGACCTGCGTGCGGCACCAAATAGGCCGGGTAAATCAGCATCGTAAAATCAGGCCGGCAACTGGCCTGGTCCGCCGCATCCACCGGCGGATAAGCCCTTTGCGCAAATCGGGTGCTGGCCGCCGCGGACAAATGACCGCCGGCGGAAAAGCCCATGATGCCGATGCGGTGCGGATCCAATTTCCACTCGGCGGCATGGGACCGCACCAAGCCCAGCGCCCGCTGCGCATCCTGCAACGGGGCCAGGTAACGCTCCGCCCCCGCGCGCGCCGGTACGCGGTATTTGAGCAGCACCGCGTTGACACCGATGGAATTGAGCCACTGACACACCTCTGTCCCCTCCAGATCCATCGCCAGAATGCTATAACCACCACCGGGACAGACGATCACGGCCGCACCGGTAGCCACCGCAGAGTCCGGCCGGTAGAGCGTGATGGTGGGCACGCTGACGTTGCCGAGCCGGACTACGGTTTTCCCATCCACCAGGCCATCCCCGGGCTTGGAGGTGTCCTGTTCCACCCCGATGTCGCCCTTTTCGCCGGGGGCACCATTGGGCCAGAGCACCAATGGCTCGGCGGCGCTCATCGTCAAGGCCGTAAGGCAGGTCGCCAGGGATAAAACCAGGCGGTGAGACTTGGAAATAAAATTCATTGGTTTTACGGCTGCCGGGGCGGAAATGGGTTGCCATACTTGGGCGCTGGTGCGTTCCACAATACCAACCGCCCTTGAACCGAAATTTCGCCGCGCGCCAGTGCCGCCACGCAGCGGGGATACAACTCATGCTCCGCCTGATGAATCCGCTGATGCAGCGATTCGGGCGTATCGCGGTCCAGCACCGGCACCGTTTGCTGGCCGATGATCGCCCCCGAATCAATGCCCGCATCCACAAAATGCACCGTGCAACCGGTGACCTTGACCCCGTAATCCAGAGCCTGCTTCCAGGCGTGCAACCCGGGAAAACACGGCAGCAACGAGGGATGAATGTTCACAATGCGTCCCTCGAAGGCCTTCAAAAACTCGCCCTTGAGCACGCGCATGAAGCCCGCCAGCAGGACCAGATCCACCTCAGCCGCCTGCAACTGGGCCACGAGGGAGCGCTCCGCGTCCTCTTCCAGCTTGGTCCGATATTTGCCCGGCGGCAGGTAACTGGCCGGGATGCCCCGCTGCCGCGCCTGGGTCAGAATCCCGGATGATTCGACGTCACTCAAAACGAGGGCCACTTCCGCCGGGATTTTCCCGGCCGCAATGGCCTCGGCAATTGCCACAAAGTTCGACCCCTGCCCGGAGCCGAGCACACCCAATCGAAATAGTTTGCTCACTGGCCTTTGAATAGCACAGCCCCCGCCCAAAACAAGCGGAAAGCGGACTGCCCTGGCAGTACCGAGCCAGACAGGAATGGCGGGTGAGCGAACCGGCTCGAATGGAGCCGTCTCAGGCAGACTTCCGCGCTGGTTTCGGCCTGGCCGTGGCCGCAGGTTTTCGGGTAGCCGCCAGGACTTGCTCCATGCGGGCGATGTACTTATCCACCGGCACGCGGGCGATCAACTCGCCAATCACCGCGAGCGGCATATCTTCCACGGTTTTGAAGCGCAGGCACCCTTTGCCCATGTCGAGTTTTTTACCCGTGGCTGGCCAGGCCTGGCGCAACCATTGTTCTGTCGCGGGGTCGCCATAGATCGTCATGACATGCAGCACCAGATGGTTCTTTTGGGAACCGAGATTGGCATACGGCAGCGGTAGCAAGGGATTGCAATGGTAGCCCGCCGGATAACGGTGGTGCGGCACGACATAACCAATCATCCCATAACTTATGCACTCCTCATAACCGGCTGGCAGGTTGGCCAGAATCACTTCCCGCAAGGTGCTCATGGCCTCCCGCCGGTCGGCGGGCAGTTGTTGCAAGTATTCCGCCACCGTGGTCGCCGTGCTTTTCATAGATGTGGTATTCGTGGTTGCGGCCTTAGGGGAAGGCAGGACATGCTAACTTGGGCGACCTGACTTCGTCAATCACGACGCTAATGACGCTCATAACCAAAGAGCCGCAGAACGGAGTATCAACTTACTCCAGTTGAGGTCACGGGCACAGGCCGGCGCTTGCCAGCCAGTGCTTTAGCCTTATGGAATCAAGCGCCCAGGCCAATTTCATTTGCGAAAAATAATAAGATATGCTAAATTTATATAGTGCTTTAATTAATAATCAAACCGCCGACGCAGCCCATTTGAAATTAGACACAACATCACCCCAGGCCAACCGCCCGGCCAAGTCCGGGCAGCCAAAGGCGGGCGGCTGGCCTGCCGCCGTTCGCCAGCCAACTTGATTTATTTCCTTCCGACTGGTGAGCAAGCGAAGCAGGACTGGGATCGCGCTCGGACGCGCGAGATTCAGCGTCCACCCCGTCCACCTGACCCGCTTGGGCACCATGGCTCGCGGATCGGCCGGGCCATAATAGAAAGGCCATTTCCCATGGCGCGGGTCGTTCCGATGCTGGTGGGGCAAAGATTTTAGTGGGTGGGCTCAACACCCTCCCCGGCGGAAGTTGGATGGATGGATTTTGCGGCTTCCGCGGCAGCGGTCTTAGGCGGCCCTTTTCGTTTCGCCACGGCTTGCTTGAGCAGGTACTCGATCTGCCCGTTGACACTCCGCAGTTCGTCCTGCGCCCAGGCCTCCAACTCGGCCCAGAGCGCAGGATCGATCCGCAGCAAGAATGGCTTTCGCGCAGCCATGAATTAATTATACAGGGTGCCGGTGTTCACCACGGGGTGCACCTCGGACTCACTGCAGAGCACGACCATGAGATTGCTAACCATGGCCGCCTTGCGTTCGTCATCGAGGACCACCACTTGTTTGGTGGCCAGTTCCTTCAAGGCCATGTCCACCATGCTCACCGCGCCATGCACAATTTTTTGCCGGGCGGCAATCACCGCCTCGGCCTGTTGCCGGCGGAGCATCACCTGAGCGATTTCCGGCGCATAGGAGAGATTCGTCAACCGGGCCTCATCCACCACCACCCCGGCCTTGGCCAGGCGCTCCTGTAATTCCACGCGCAAGGCCTGGGAAACCTCCTCCACATTGCCGCGCAACGAGGATTCATGCTCCGCCGCATCGTCATAATTATAGCTGCTGGCCAGATGGCGCAGCGCCGTTTCGCTCTGGGTATGCACGTAATTCGAGCAGTCATCCACGTCAAACACCGCCTGCGCCGTGTCCCGGACGCGCCAGACCACCACGGCGGCAATTTCAATGGGATTGCCCCGCTTGTCGTTCACCTTGAGCTTCTCCAGCGCGAGCGTGCGGGCCCGCAGTGACACCTTGTACCGCGTGCCGAGGCTCTTGCCGGCCCGATCGCCGTTCGCATAAAACGGATTCCCCCAGTGAAACCCACTCTGCCGGACGGTGCCCTTGTAGGCCCCGAACAAGATCAGCACCCGGCCCTCATTTGGTTGCAGGGTAAAAAACCCGACCATCAGGAGAACGGCCAGGACTTCAAGCAACGCCCCGCCAATAATCAAGTACGGGTTGCTCGACGGAATGCCACGGATTAACAAAGCCAACCCGCCCGCCAACCCGCCGATGGTAACCGGCAACATCAGCCAGCCACTCAGCGCCGCCATTTCACGTTCATTACTTCCACCCATTTTTTCTATATTCATAAAGTTCCTTTTCCATACCACTTGTGATATGTAAGTGATATCATACTGGAATCACCTTAAAGTGCAAGTGGAAAAATATTTAAATACCAGGCCCGCCGGAAAGCGCAGATTCAGAGTCCACTGGCAAGAAGAGTCCAAAATCGCATTAACGACGTTCGGCAGCCCGGCAATCCCACCCCGATTTGGCCCACGGCCCCCGCCCGCCACCCGTAAACTCAACCAGCCAGCCTTTCATGGGTTAGCCCATTCACTCGCCCACCACTCGTCCTCGTAAGCGCCAAAATCCGGCAGCATCCTGAAGCTGGCAGAACCGGCCCTGCATCAAAATACCCGCATCAAAATAATTTGCCCTTATCCCGTTTCAGTTTAGTATATAGAACTAACGTTTAAACGATGACCAATTCAACAGCCAACGGCGAGATTCCTGCCCTGCCCCCCGGAGTGAAGACCACGACCCTCGAAAATGGACTGACCATTATCGTGCGTGAGGATCACAGCGCCCCGGTGGTCTCGGTGCAAGCCTGGTGCATGGCGGGCAGCATCCACGAAGGCCGCTGGCTGGGCGCCGGGCTTTCCCATGTGCTGGAGCACATGCTCTTCAAAGGCACCACCACCCGCCCCGGCAGTCGCATTGACCAGGAGGTCCAGGAAGCCGGCGGCTACATGAACGCCTATACCAGTTTTGACCGCACGGTATATCACATTGATGTTCCCAACACGGGGGCGCGCACCGCCATCGACATCCTTTGTGACATTATGCAGCACGCCAATTTGCCGCCGGATGAACTGGCCAAGGAAATGGATGTGATCCGCCGCGAAATGGACATGGGGCAGGATGATCCCGGCCGCCGGGCCAGTCGCCGGCTATTTGAAGTGGCCTACACCAAGAGTCCCTACCGCTACACCATCATCGGCTACCCGGATATTTTTAACGAAATCAAGCCGGAGGACATCCGCAGCTATTACACGGAAAAATACGCCCCGAACAATGTGTTTTACGTGGTCACGGGGGACATCCAACAAGGCGAAGTTGTGGCGCAGATCCGCGAGGCATATGCCAAGGCCAAAGCCACCGCCATGCCCGGGGTGGTACTACCCACCGAACCCCGGCAAACCACTGCCCGCGAAATTATTGAGGAAGCCAAGATCGAACTGGGCCATGTGCACTTCGCCTGGCACATTCCCGAAGTGCGTCATCCGGATATTCCCCTGCTGGATGTTCTGAGCGTGCTGCTGGGCAATGGTCGCAGCTCGCGGCTCTATCAGGAAGTACGGGAAATCAAAGGGGTGGCGCATCAGGTGGATGCCTGGACCTACAGCCCCGGGCTCACAGGTTTGTTTGGTATTAGTGCGGTGATTGACGGCGAGCAATTCACGCCGACGTGTGAAGCCATTCTGACGGAAGTGGAGCGAGTCAAAACCACGGTGACGGCCGCCGAAGTGAACAAGGCGGTCAAACAGTTTATCGCTGCCACACTCTCCTCGCGCAAAACGATGGAGGGGCAGGCGCAAAATCTGGGCGGCAACTGGCTGGCCGCGGGTGACTTGAATTTCTCAGAACGGTATCTGGCGGCGGTCAAAAAAGCCACGCCGGCGGAAGTGCAGCGCGTGGCGCGGGAGTATTTAACCCCGGAAAACCGCACCCAATATGCGTTGCTGCCCGAAGGCACCGCGCCCACAGTTGCCGCCACCAATGAGACCAACACGGATCAGGCGATTGAAAAGTTGGTATTGCCCAATGGTTTGACCCTGCTGTTAAAAGCCGACCACCGGCTGCCGTTCGTGGAATTTCGGGCCTTATTTCAAGGCGGCGTACTGGCCGAAACCACAGCGAACAATGGCATCACGCAATTGCTGGCCCGGCTGCTGCTCAAAGGCACCGCGCGCCGGACGGCGGAAGGGCTGGCGACGGAGATTGAGTCGATCGGCGGCAGTATTGATAGTTACGGGGGCAACCAAAGTTTTGGGGTGAATGTGGAAGTGATGAGCAGCGATTTCACCAACGGCCTGGACTTGCTGGCGGATGTCATTTTGAATCCCACCTTCCCCGCCGAGGCGCTGGACCGGGAGCGGGAGGTGCAGATTGCCGGCATCCACGCACTCAAGGATGAACTACTCAAAAGTGCGAGCCTGGCGATGCGCAAGGTGATTTTTGGCGAAGCCACTTATGGCTTGGACCCGCTCGGCACCGAAGCAGTGGTGGCTAAAGTCACCAGCGAAGAAGTGCGGGCGTTTCATGCGCAACTGGCCCGACCGAATAATTGTGTGCTGGCGATTTACGGCGATATCAACCCCGCCGAAGTGCGGGCGGCCGTGGATCATTATTTTGCCGATTGGAAACCCTCCGCCAACCAGCCGGTCTTTGCCCACCTCGCCCCACCCTTGAAAGGATTCAAACGCGTGCGGGAGATCCGGGAAAAGAAACAAGCGGTGCTGGTGGTCGGATTTCCCGGCACCACCATGAGCAGTGAGGACCGCTTTGCGCTGGAATTGATTC
Organism: uncultured Verrucomicrobia subdivision 3 bacterium; assembly: GCA_903875465.1. Lineage (GTDB taxonomy): Bacteria > Verrucomicrobiota > Verrucomicrobiia > Limisphaerales > UBA11358 > UBA11358. The sequence continues at coordinate 9,391 of CAIQWB010000045.1, read as the reverse complement.
AGGAATCCTGCAGTGATTTGGGCTCCCGGTTATTCCTGCGCATCCGCGAGGAACTGGGTCTGGCTTATTATGTAGGAGCCCAGAATTTTGCCGGCGTGGTGCCCGGTTACTTTGCCTTTTACACCGGCACAGAACCGGCGAAGGCCCAACAAGTCGAACAGGAATTACTGCGCGAGGCCATGCTGCTGCGGAATGAAGGGCTGACAGCGGAAGAACTCAAACGCGCCAAGGCCAAAATCATCGGCCAGAAAAAAATTGCCCGGCAGGATTTGGGGCACCTGGCGGCCTCCACTGCTCTGGATGAGTTATACGGTCTGGGGTATGGCCGGGCGGAACTGGATGATGCAAAATATGAGGCGGTGACCCTGGAACAAATCAAGCTGGTCGCGCAAAAGTATCTGAAAACAGACGCCTTGGTGGTGGCGATTGTCAGCCCGGAGACGTAAGCCAGTGATATTTCGCGACGAGCCCCAGACAGTGCACGGACCAACGCTTTTGAGGTCATCTCGTCCGCTATGCGGAGACCGCCCACTGCGACAAATCTGCAAATTAGGGCGAAAGGCGTCAAAACTCCAAATGAGCCATTAATGAGTTTTTTCGCTGGTGGCAGACGCAACTCATTTTGATTTCCCAAATTTTGAATAGTTAACCGGGGAATATTTGTCCAAGTGAGCCCGGTTTAATCCAATAAACGCCGTAAAATGGTGTTTACCATCCCCAAGCGTGAAATGGAAACATCCCGATCCAATTCTTTACGCTCCTCACTGGCAATTTTCTTGAGGATTGGACCAAAGGTGGTGGTATCCTCGGCCAGGCAGGCTTTCCAGCCATCGAGCAATTCCTCGATCTTTTCGAGCTGATCTTTGTCGGCCCAAATGCCGCCACATTCGGAGCACTTGTGGAGTTGCAGGTCACTGGCGTCAGCGTAGTTAAAACGCTCCATCTCGATGGTTTCGCAATGGGGACAACTCAGGACATCATGATCCTGATCTTCTACGGGCACGACGGGATGTTTAATGGTGTCGAGTGCGGCCAGGTCCCGGGCGGAAAAAATATGATCGTGGTGTTCGATGATTTTTTCCAGTTCCTCGGCGTGCAGCCATTCGCCCCGGCAATCAGAACAAACTTCGACCTGAATGCCATCGTGCTCCACCACCCTCAGCGACGATCGGCAGCGTGGACATCTCATGATTTCGGAATTTTAAGTGGTTCAGGCACCGGCAATCAGTTGTCGGAGCACATAGGGCAAAATGCCACCATGTTGGTAGTAGTCAATCTCGATGGGGGTGTCAATGCGGCAGCGCACGGAAACATTTTCCACGGCCCCATCTTTGCGGGTGATCTTGAGGATCAAATCCTGCTGCGGCTTGATACTGGCATCCAACCCCACAATGTCATAGGTTTCGGAGCCATCCAGCTTGAGGGAAAGGGCGGTGGTACCTTCCTTGAATTGGAGAGGCAACACCCCCATACCCACCAAATTAGAGCGATGGATGCGTTCAAAACTCTGAGCAACCACGGCTTTGACGCCGAGCAAGTTGGTGCCTTTGGCGGCCCAATCCCGGCTGGAGCCAGTGCCGTATTCCTGTCCGGCAATGACCACCAACGGGGTGCCCTGTTTTTGGTAGGCCAGGGAGGCGTCAAAGATGGAAGTTTTGACCCCATCCGGACCAAAGGTGTTGCCACCTTCCTCGCCCCCGAGCATCAGGTTTTTAATGCGCACGTTGGCAAAGGTGCCACGGGTCATAATCAAATCATTACCCCGGCGCGAGCCATAGCTGTTGAAGTCCTCGAATGCCACGCCATGGTCCACCAGGAATTTGCCCGCTGGCGATGATTTCTTGATGGCCCCGGCGGGTGAAATATGGTCGGTGGTGACACTATCGCCAAAGATCCCGAGCGCCCGCGCCCCGGTGATGGGGGCAATGCTGCCGGGTTGCAGGTTGAAATTCCGGAAGAACGGCGGTTCCTGAATGTAGGTGCTGTTAACATCCCAGTCGTAAACATTGCCGACCGAGGACGGAATCTCGTTCCATTTGGGATTCTGGGCCGCGAAATTTTTGTACAATTTGCGGAAGACTTCCGGCTTGAGGGCCGACTGCATGGCGTCCCGCACCTCTTGCAAGGTGGGCCAGAGGTCGGCGAGGTAGACATTTTCACCATCCGAGCCCTTGCCGATGGGTTCGCAACTGAGGTCAATATCCACCCGCCCTGCGAGGGCGAAAGCCACCACCAGCGGGGGCGACATGAGGAAGTTGGACTTCACATTTTGATGCACGCGGGCTTCAAAATTGCGATTGCCGGAGAGCACCGAGGCAGTGACCAAATCGTTCTTCACAATGGCCTCTTCAATACCGGCATCCAACGGACCAGAGTTGCCAATGCAGGTGGTGCACCCATAACCCACGGTGTTAAACCGCAGCTTGTTCAGATAGGGTTGCAGCCCGGTTTTCTTGAGATAATCCGTCACCACCCGGGAGCCGGGAGCCAGGGAAGCCTTGACGGCGGGATTCACTTTGAGACCGCGTTCCACAGCTTTCTTGGCCAGCAAACCAGCGGCCAGCATGACGCTGGGATTCGAAGTATTGGTGCAGGAAGTGATGGCCGCAATCACGACGGACCCGGTGCCCAGGCTGGCTTTTTTGCCGGCGGTGGTTTCCACCTTGAACGATTTGCCAAAAGCCTGGCGTGATTTGCCGAAGCCGTTTTCCGTCACGGGGCGCTGAATGGCATTGAAAAATTCGCGGCGTAAATTGCCCAGCTCGATGCGATCCTGCGGGCGTTTCGGCCCGGCGACGCTGGGTTTCACGGTGCTGAGGTCCAGTTCCACCAATTGGGAATATTCAATCTGCCCGGCTTGCGGGATGCCCCAAAGGCCTTGGGAGCGATAATAATTTTCGTAGAGCTTGCAGTGTTCCTCGCTGCGGCCCGTGGCACGGAGGTAATTAACGCATTCCTCGTCAATCGGGAAGAAGCCCATGGTGGCGCCATATTCAGGAGCCATGTTCGCAATGGTCGCCCGATCCACCACGGGGAGGGCGGCCGCGCCGGTGCCGAAAAACTCCACAAATTTTCCGACCACCTTGGTTTTGCGTAACAGTTGAGTGACCGTCAGCGCCAGGTCCGTGGCGGTGACCCCCTCCTTGAGGGAGCCAGTAAGATTAACGCCCACCACATCCGGGGTGAGGAAATAAACCGGCTGGCCGAGCATGCCGGCTTCCGCTTCAATACCGCCCACCCCCCAACCCACGATCCCGATGCCGTTGATCATGGTAGTGTGCGAATCCGTGCCCACCAGGGTGTCGGGATAATAAACCCCTTTGGATTCCAAAACACCTTTGGCGAGATACTCAAGATTGACCTGGTGAACAATGCCAATGCCCGGGGGAACCACCTTAAAGGTGTCAAAGGCCTGCATGCCCCATTTAAGAAATTGATAGCGTTCGCGGTTGCGGGAGAATTCCAACTCCAAGTTGCGCTGCATGGAATCCCCGGCTCCGGCAAAATCCACCTGGACTGAGTGATCGACCACCAAGTCCACGGGCACCAAGGGCTCAATCAATTTGGGATTCTTACCGATTTTAGCCACGGCGGTGCGAATGGCCGCGAGGTCCACCAACAGGGGCACGCCAGTAAAATCCTGCAAGACAATACGGGCCACGACAAAAGGAATTTCGGCGGTGCGGCTTTCCGTGGCTTTCCAGTTGGCCAGTTCGCGCACGTTGGCTTCCTGAACTTTCAGGCCGTCGCAGTTGCGCAGGACGGATTCCAGAACCAGGCGGATGGAAACGGGGAGTTTCGAAACGGGGCCAATGCCGGCTTGTTCCAGCGCGGGCAGCGAATAAAATTTCGCTTGCTGGCCGTTGCCCAATTCAAATTCTTGCAGTGTGCCAAATAAATTATGCGGTATGCTCATTGATGTCCCTTCACGGCATTAGAAAATGAAGCCACCGGGCCACCGTGTCAAGCGAACGGCGGAAGACTTTTGAACTTTTTTAACCCGCGTTAATTCGCTGTCGGGTCGTGCTGAAGCAAATCAGCGATGCGTTGTTGCAACTTGGGAAGGTCCAGTGGCTTGGTAAAAAAGTCCTGCGCATGCAAATTGGCGGAACGGCGGGTGACGTCGCCCGTGAGCGCGCTCATGAAAATAACCGGTATTTTTTTGGTGGAAGGCTGGCGGCGCAGGATTTCACAGACGGAAAGGCCATCCAGGTCGGGCAGCAGAATATCGAGCAGGATCAGGTCCGGCTTAAACTGCCGGGCCTGGGTCAAGGCCTGAACGCCATCCGAAGCGACAAGAAATTCGTAACCCAAGCCACCGAGGCGAAATTTCACCAACTCAATGAAATCCCCCTCGTCATCAACAATTAATATACGCGGTCCCATTGGGGATTTATAGCGCAAATGGGACTCCCAAACAATGTCGGCAAGGTTAAAGGAATGTCACGATTCGGAAACAGCTCATGAGGAGGCAAAGATATGGCTTACTCGTTGCGTGATCGCCAACAGTGAGCTAATCAGGCTGAAAAATGAAACGAGGCTGGTGATTTATCACCAGCCCCGCTACACGTTTAGGTTGACCCAAAACTTCTGATTGGAGTGACTTTAGAGAATTCTTCGCGCTGCGGCTACTGCCCTTTGGGGAAGGTGACCCTAATAGCTAAGTGACTCGCAAAAAATGGTTTACACTTGTGATTGCCATTTCTGCAACTTTAGTTGGGTCAATCACTGAACCCGGTTGTAAAATCCCACAATGCGCCGGGGAAGCCAGCGGGGCAGCCAGCGCAAGGCAAACACCATCATGCGATTGCCAAGCCCGGTAATGACGATGATTTTCCCGCGGCGATAGCCGCGATGGCCGGATTCCGCCACCATTTTCGAGGTCATTTTCTTTACCTGGTTGGGGCGTTGCCTGGCCCCCCGTGCGACCGCCCCGAAATTAGATTCCGTGGGGCCGGGACATAAAACGGAAATGGTCAGGTTCGTTCCACGCAATTCCTCCGCCAGGGCTTCCGTGAACGAGAGGACAAAGGCTTTGCTGGCAAAATAAACGGCCATCCCCGGCCCCGGCTGGAAGCCGGCCACCGAACCCACATTAAAAATGCCCCCGCGATTGCGCGCGATCATACCGGGCAAAAACAGCGCGGTGAGTTCCATAAGGGCAGAAATATTCACCTGCACCATTTCCAACTCACGAGCCACGGGTATTTCGGTAAACGGAGCGTTGGCACCAAAGCCAGCATTATTCACGAGCACATCCACGGTCAAGTTGCGGGTTTGGAGTTCGGTGAAAATGGCCTGGGGGGAGGCGGGCTGGGCCAGATCGAACGTCAGGACGATCACTTCGACGGCATGTTGTTGGCGCAACGAGTCGGCCAATGCTTCCAGGGCTGCCGTGGAGCGGGCCAGAAGGATCAGGCGGCACCCATCGGCCGCAAAACACCGGGCGAGTTCCAAGCCAATCCCGGAGGAGGCACCGGTGATGAGGACGGTTTCGGGACGGTCACGGTTCATGACAAGGCGGCCCGGCAAGGGGCATTCCCTTAACGATTCCACCAACCGAAGCGGCTGGTAAATGGCCAATAAACGAAGAACGATTTACCGATGACATTGCTGGCGGGCAAGGTGCCCCAAACCCGGGAATCGGAGCTGTTGCAGGTATTATCGCCAAACACCATGTAATTATCGCCGGTGTTGGTAAACACCGTTTCGGGATCCGGGAACAGGGGAGCCAGATTCGGATACAAGTAAGGGTACTGCGCATCCACCACGCCATTGACATGACCGGAAAAGTGATTTTCGCGGGGCGGCTGGCTCGGGTCAAAGCCATAGACGTTTTCAAAGTGCGGGGTCGTTTTGTCCAGGCGCTGGCCGTTGATGATCATGTGCCGGTCGTTGCCGATTTGCACCCGTTCATTCGGCAGCACGGTGAGGCGCTTGATGTAAAATTCATCCTGTTTTTCAATCTTGGTGCCGGCCGTGGCGAACACGATAATCTCCCCACGCTGCGGCCGGCGGAAATTGTAGGTGAGGCGGTCGACAAACAGGTGGTCACCGGTGGCCAGGCGCAATTTGATGACGTCCTCGCCCTTGTGATAGACATGCTCGGGATCCAGTCCGGCACGGTTGCCCCACTCCAGGGGTGCCTCGCCCAAATCCGCCGGGAACCAGATGGTTTGGCGCACACCACCGAGCGTAAAACTCTGGCAAATATTGAAGATCAAAAACTTGACGGGCGGCTCGATCAATTGCACCTGGCCGTTGCGGAAATAAGTCAGCGGGGTGGTGGGACTCAACTGCCCATCGGTCTTCGCCACCACGTGGATATAGGAAACCCCCGCAAACCATTCCTTAACCCGATCTAAACCGGTGGGAATCTTGAAACTGGTATCTTGAATCAGGTTATCACAGGTCACCCCAAACAGAGTCGGCTGCATGGAGCCGGTGGGAATTTTGAACGGCTGGACAAAAAACGTGCGGATGGCCATGGCCACGCCCACCGCGACCAAAATCACCTCAATATTTTCACGCCAGCTGGCATTGGGATAAGGCTTGATCCACTTGTTGGCCACCTCATCGAGCTGCTGCATGGCCGCCGTCAGCGTCTTGGCATCGCGGCTGGACGCCACCACATCATCGAACTCTTGCAAGCCGCGTTCGAGCGCGGTGACTGCCTGCGGCGTCAAAACATCGCGTTGGGCCGAAAGCAGACGCCACACGTGCTTGCGCAGGGTGAGGGCGTGACGCAAGGTCGCGGAGGTGAGCCAGCGAAAGAACATCATATAGTTGGAATTTGACTCGCCAATGTCCAGTTACAGACAGCCGGGCCGGGCAAACGGTTCATTTTGAGGGGAAAAATCATGCCGGGCCCCCCTCACGCCTTGAGCACTTCGATGAAGGCTTCCTGAGGAATATTGACCGTTCCGAACGCTTTCATCCGCTTTTTGCCCTCTTTTTGCTTTTCCAACAGCTTGCGTTTCCGGGAGATATCGCCGCCGTAGCACTTGGCGGTAACGTCCTTGCGGAAGGCGCTGACGCTTTCGCGGGCCACAATCTTGCCGCCGATGGCGGCTTGAATGGCAACCTGGTACTGTTGGTTGGGAATGACTTCCTTGAGCTTGGCGGCCAGGGCGCGACCGCGCGGTTCAGCTTTGTCCCGGTGCACAATGCACGAAAACGCGTCCACGCTCTCGTTATTCACCAGCATGTCCAGCTTTACCATGTCCGATACGCGGTAATCCGCGTGTTCATAATCCATGGAGCCAAACCCGCGCGTGATGCTTTTGATACGGTCGTGGAAATCAATGAGGATTTCGTTGAGCGGAATCAAGCTGGTGAGCATGACGCGGCGCTGGTCCAGCGTTTCGGTATGGTCCACCGCCCCGCGCTTTTCAGAGATCAGGGACATGATGTCGCCAATGTTTTCATTGGGACAAATCACATAGGCCCGCACCATTGGCTCTTCGATTTTGTCGATAAAGGTGACGTCCGGGAGGAACGCCGGATTGTCCACTTCTTTGACCGTGCCATCGGTCTGGGTCACCTTGTACACCACGCTGGGATAGGTGGCGATGATGTCCATGCCGTACTCGCGGCGGAGCCGTTCCTGGACGATTTCCAGATGCAACAGGCCGAGGAAACCACAACGGAAGCCGAAGCCGAGGGCCACAGAGGTTTCCTACTGGTAAACAAAGGCCGAATCGTTCAACTGGAGCTTGCCCATGTTGGCCTTCAAATGCTCATAGTCGGCCGTGTTGATGGGATAGATGCCGCTGAACACCATCGGATGGATTTCCTTGAAGCCGGGCAGCACGGGCGAGGGATTACGGGAATCCGTAACGGTGTCGCCCATTTTCACTTCCTTGGGGCTTTTGATATTGGCCGTGAAATAACCCGTTTCGCCCACTTGCAAGCGGTCGCGGATATAGGGTTTGGGATTAAAGCTGCCCACTTCTTTGACCTCCACCGATTTGCCGGAGTGGAGCAATTTTACGTGCTGACCTGCCTTGAGTTCACCATTAAAAACGCGCACATGGGTGACCACGCCTTTGTAGGTGTCGAAATAGGAGTCAAACCCGAGAGCCTGCAGGGAGGGGGCCCCGGTGGGCTTGGGTGGCGGAATGCGCTCCACGATGGCCTCCAAGATATCCTCAATGCCGATCCCCTGCTTGGCGCTGGCCAGCACAGCGGATTCGGCCGGAATGGCGAGGATGTCCTCCAACTGCGTTTTCGTCATCGCGATATTCGCGTGGGGGAGGTCAATTTTGTTAATGACCGGGATGACGGTCAGGTTCTGCTTCATCGCCAGGTGGACATTGGCCACGGTCTGGGCCTCCACCCCCTGGGCAGCATCGATGATCAGCAAGGCGCCTTCACAAGCGGCCAAACTGCGGGACACTTCGTAGGAAAAATCGACATGGCCGGGCGTGTCAATGAGATTGAGCTCATAGGTTTCGCCGTTTTTGGCCTTGTACAACATCGTGACGGGGTGGGCCTTGATGGTAATGCCCCGTTCCCGCTCCAGATCCATGGCATCGAGCAACTGGTCGGACATATCGCGCGTGGCGATGGTGCCGGTCATGTGCAGGAGCCGGTCAGAAAGCGTCGTTTTCCCATGGTCAATATGGGCAATGATGCTGAAATTTCTAATATGTGCTGCGTCCATTTAAATAATTAAGAGCAATATAGAATACGGGGAATTTGCGCGATGAAAAGGAAATTTGCCGGGGGAGTTCGCGGCCGGGGGGATTTGGTCAAATGGCGGGGGGGACCAGCAACGCCTGCCCGGGGTGGTGGCCCGGCAACGGCCACCGTACCCCGGCTTGGGGAAAAATCATAAAAGAGCGGAAAGGATTATAAAATGGCTCACTTTTGCGCTCTTTTGTTATGAGGCTGGCGGCATTTTAGACGCAGAAAGGGGCCGGAATGAGGGATTTTGACCAAAAAGCACTTGAAGGACCAAGTTGTAAGCGGCGGGTCATTTCCATCGGCTTGCAGGCCGCCCAGCTCAGCAATAAATGGGTGCCTCGGTTAAAGGGCGCGCTCCCTGCCACGAAAATATCACAGCCTCAAGCACCATCCCATTTGTACTGATTTCAATTTGGAAGTACCGGGGTAATTGCAGAGCCACGAATTGACAGGAAACGATGATTATGGCTTTATTTACACACTGATGAAGAATCTAAAAAGTATACTCGTCATGGTTGGGTTTATGGTGATGGCGATCAGTGCACGGGCACAGACGGACCCGCTAAGCCGGAACGATTCAGCTTGAAAAGAGGCGCACCGTCTGGCGGGCTTGTGGTGATGAAACCAAAACAAGTTCCCGCGCCTCAACAGGAGGCGGACCAAACGGTGCGCCTACCAATTGACACAAAAACGACGACTTCGT
>CAIQWB010000044.1 GCA_903875465.1 uncultured Verrucomicrobia subdivision 3 bacterium | reverse complement strand
GCGCGAGCCGGAGGACGTTCTCGCAGCCATGTCTCTTCGCCATCAGGCCCGCCAAAAAGCCATCGACTCCGCTCACAAAAAACACCGGAAATCTAAAGCTATTCTAACAAAGTAGAATTAGAGACTGTTTTAATATTCCAACCGAGCCCCCGGCGGGTCTTTTGCCGCGGACCGGCGTTGGCTCGGTCCACTGGCTTGTCAAGCCTCTGCCAGTCAATTGTCCCGAATAGACGTGCGCTGCGCGCAGGCAGTCAACTATGAGCGCAGGGCAAATCCTGCTTGCTGGAGACCGGATCCAGCATTACGTTGCCGTTAGCTGTGAAAATCCCTGCTCCTCAAAACCACAATCGGGGCATTACACTATTGGAAGCCTTGGTGGTGCTTTTTGTGATCGCCATTCTGGCGGTGATGGTAATGCCGGCCAACCATATGCACACTAAAGCCACTCTGGTTGTGTGCATGAGCCGTCTGAAAGAAACCGGATATGGGTTGCTGATGTATGCCGAGGACAATCACGAAACTTTCCCCATGCAAATGCCGGTGTCCCAAGGCGGCACCATGGACTTTAATTATTATGGCCATACTTTTCCCCAATTCCAAAAAATCCAAAAATACCTTACCAATCCGGGTCTGTTGCTTTGTCCGGTGGACAAAAGCCGTCCGGCCGCGACGAATTACGCCAGTTTAAATGATGGGAACATCAGCTATTTTCTCAACCTGAATGTGAGCACGAATCATCCAGCACAAACGATTTTGGCGGGCGATCGTTATTTGCTGGCCAATGGCGAGCCAGTCGGCCCCGGCTTGTTCATAGTGATCTCCAATGTGGGCCTGAGTTGGAGCCCCCAGTATCACCACAACAAAGGGTTGCTGGCATTTCCGGACGGTCATGTGGAAATCTCAACCTCCAATAATCTGCATGCAACTATCCAAAAGCAACCGCAGAGCACCAATCACTTTTCCATTCCCTGAGGCGTCATGACCGGCCCCGGACTGGTGGTGCTTGCGAGCCGGAGTGCATGGTTGAAAAGCAATGGCCGGGGGGCATCCAGTTACAGCGGTCAATTGCAAATTATTTGCCTGCCCGGCCAACCCGGCATATTATCCTCTGTATTGCATGAAACCCGCCTTTGCCCTGTCCCTGTTGCTGGCCATCACCGCTGGTGCGCTGCGCGCCGCAGAAAGTCCGGGGCCGGCCACCCTACCGAATTACTGGGCGGTGGAGGATGCCAGGGCCCGGGATAAGTTGCCGTTGTACCGCACCCTGCCCGCCGCCAAAACGGAGGAACTGACCCCGGCCAATGGCTATCCGAAACCCAGCACTTTCCTCACCTGGCAGCGTTCCCGGGGAGATAACGGCGGCAGGGCGTATTCGGCGCTGGACCAGATCAACCGCCAGAATGTGACCCATTTGCAAGTGGCCTGGATTTATCATTCCGGCGACGGCAAAAATAACATCCAGTGCAATCCCATTATTGTGCGGGACCTGATGATTGTACCCACGCCGGGCCATTGTGTCGTGGGCGTGGATGCGGCGACCGGCCAGGAGCGGTGGCGTTTTAAGCCCGAAGGCCAGAGCCGGCCGGCGTTTCGCGGGCTCATCTACTGGCCCGGGAACGGGCCGCAGGCGGAGCGGGTGTTGTTCTGCGCGGGGGAATATTTATATGCGCTAAATCCGGCCAATGGCCAGCCGGTTCTGGCGTTTGGCCAGGCCGGCCGGGCGTTGCTGCCGGGCCGGCCGCAGGGTGAGTTTGGCGCGGCCACTGCGGGACCGGCTATTTTCAAAAACATCCTCGTGGTGCCGGGTTTTGAGAAGGATGTGTGGGGCCTGGATGTGGCATCCGGCGCACTGCTGTGGACGTTTCATACGGTCCCGCATCCGGGTGAGTTTGGGTATGACACCTGGGACCACGTGGAAAGTTATGCGGCCAACGACTGGACGGGCATGGCGATGGATGAGCAACGGGGCATTGCCTACATTGCCACGGGCGGACCGAAGCCGAATTTCATTGGCGTGACCCACCACGGGGACAACCTGTTTGCCAACTGCCTGATTGCCCTGGATGCGCACACGGGCAAACGTCTCTGGCATTTTCAGGAAATACCCCATGACCTGTGGGACCGGGACATGTCCGCACCGCCCAACCTGGCGACGATCACGCGGGAGGGCAAGCGGGTGGATGTGGTGGCCGTGGCCACGAAAAACGGCGACACCATCGTACTCGACCGGGTCACCGGCAAACTGGTGTTCCCTTTCCGGATGCGGCGGGCGCCCGCGAGTGATTTGCCGGGTGAGGTAAGCGCCCCCTATCAACCGGACCCGGAGTTGCCGGAGCGGTTTGCCAAAATGGAATTCACCGCCGCCGACCTCACGGACCGCACGCCGGAAGCCGCCGCCTTTGCCAGCAACCGGTTCGCGAGCGTGACGACGGGGTTTTTCCGGCCGCCCAGCCTGGGGCATCCCAACCTGTATTTTGGCATGGACGGCGGGGCCGAGTGGTCCGGTTGCTGTGTGAACCCGGCCACTGGAAGGATGTATATCGCTGCCAACCACGTGGGCTGGATGATTTCGGTGTTTCGCGATGACGAGCCGCCGGACGACGGGTCCGCCCCGAAAACCGCCGGCCGCAAAGTCTATGAAGCCGCCTGCCAGTCCTGTCACGGTTCCGAGCGCCTGGGCCTGGGCGTGGCCCCGCCGCTGCGCGGTCTGCGTTTCCGGCTGACGGACGCAGACATCATCCGCCAGGTGCGCCAGGGCAAGAACGGGATGCCCGCCTTTCCGACCGCCTTGCTGAGCGATACGAATCTTCACTTGCTGCTGGATTACCTCCAGTTGCGGGACCGGCCGGTGCCGGTGACCACGGCCAAAACCGCCCGGCCGCAATACAACTTCACCGGGTATCCACGCTTCCTGGACAATGAGGGTTATCCGGCCAACAAGCCACCGTGGGGGACCTTGAACTGTCTGGACTTGAACACTGGCCGGCTGGTTTGGACCGTGCCGCTGGGGGAATACCCGGAACTGGCTGCGCAAGGCGTTCCCAAAACGGGCACGGAGAATTACGGCGGGGCCATTTTAACCGCCGGCGGCCTGCTGTTTTGCGCCGGCACGCGGGACGCTAAAATACGCGCGTTTGACGAGGCCACCGGCGCGGAATTGTGGTCGGGCAAACTGCCGTGGGTGGGCATTGCTCCCCCTGCGACCTATGAAGTGAAGGGGCGTCAGTACGTGGTCATCACCGCCACCGGTAACAAACTGGGCCAGGCGAGTGAATACGGGGATGCGTGGGTGGCCTTCGCTTTGCCGACTGCCGGAACCAAAAAATAAGCGGGCAAATGGAGGCGCGCGGGGGAGGGGACCGGGGCAACTCGCGGGCAAGGCAGGCGGAGTGCCGGTGGATTATCCAGCGGTGGTGCCCGCTGGTGCCAGGCACTGGCGGATGCACGCCGTCAAGGTGGCCGGGGGGCAGGGTTTGGGTAGAAAAAGCAAGTTGGACTCAAGCGCCCGGCGCAAGTCCGCCAATTCGGGCGCGTAGCCGCTGGTGATGATGGCTTTCATACCGGGCCGTTCGGCCAGGGCCTGTTCCACCATTTGCAACCCGCTCATATCCCCTGGTAGAACCAGATCGGCGATGATTAATTTGATCTGGGCTGCATGGTCCCGCCATTGCTCCATGGCCTCACGGCCATTGGCGGCGAGCAGTACGGAGTAACCCTGACGGATGAGCAGCAATTCTGTCATGGTAAGAACCGATGGTTCATTGTCCATCACCAGAATGGTCGTGCAACCCTTCATCTGGGTTTCCTGCGGGGCCGCAGGGGCGGGCAGGGCGGGGAGGCAAATGCGGAAAGTGGAACCCTGTCCCCACTCACTGGTAGCGGAGATCCTACCGCGATGCTGTTCGACAATTCCGTGGGCGGTGGCCAAACCCAAGCCCATGCCCTGGCCGACTTCCTTCGTGGTGAAAAAAGGCTCAAAGACCCGCTTGAGCGTGTCGGGCTTCATGCCACAACCCGTATCCGTCATGGCCACACACACCATGGGATCGTATTGCGGGGTGGGAATTCCGCCCGCACAATCCGCATCGGCAGGTTGGGCCGTTAATTTCAGGAGCAGCGATCCGCCTGCGCGCATCGCGTCCCGCGCGTTGAGGCAGAGGTTCACTAGGACTTGCGACAGTAAATTTTGGTCGCCCCGCACCCAGGCTGAAGGGGCGGTGTTAACGAATTTCAGCTCGATTTTATCGCCCAGCAGCGCTTGCACCATTTTCAATTGCCGCGACAGTTCGGCGGCCAGGTCGAGTGGTTCCAAGTTCGCGGTGGATTTCCGGCTGAAGGCGAGCAACTGCCGAATCAGGGCTGTCGCCCGTCCCGCCAGGCCATTCACATCCGCTATATGGCCTCGCACTTCCGGATCCGGAGTAATCCCGCGCGCGATCTCGAGATTCAGCACCATGGCGGCGAGGATGTTGTTCAGTTCATGGGCCATACCGCCGGCGAGTTGCCCAATCCCCTGCATTTTTTGGGACTGCCGCAGGACGGCCTCCAGTTGCCGTTGCCGGGTGATGTCGGAAAACGAAGCCACCACGCCTTGCAACCCGCGGTTGGTTGCCAGCGGCTCGGTATTGATGCTAATCCATTTGCGCGCGCCTTCTGGCTGGCAAATGCCCATGATCCTTTCCCGGCAAGGCTCGCCGGTGCGGAGGGTGATCATGGCCGGATGCTCCGACCCCGGAAACTCGGTGCCATCTTCATGGATGGCCCGCCAGCGCGGATCGGCGGATTTCCGGCCCAGAACCTCGTCCCGGGTCAGACCCAGAATCCGCTCCGCCCCCGGGTTGCAGTCGATAATACGGCCATCCGGACCATGGAGCACCACGCCATCGGCCATGGTGGTGAGCACGGAGTGCAGCCGTTGGGTGGCCCGAAGGCGTTTGAACGTGCATTCCGTTTCCAAGGCGAGAATGCGAATCAGGGCGATGGCGGATGCATCCGGCGGGTGGGCCGCTCGGGAAGCGAGGTTCATGAAGCCGAACGGCTCCGTTTCACTTAGCAAGGCCAGTGTGTAGACATGCTGCAAGCCATAAGCCGCGCTGGTGCGATGATTTTCGGGAAAATATTCGGAAATATGGAGCACCTCACCCGGCTTCGTAAAAGCCGCCTGGATATAGCCAGTGGTTAAGGATCGCCGGGCCACCAGCTGAATAAATTCCGGGGGCAAATTCTGGTGATGCTGGAGCACGGCTTCCGCGCCCTCGACGAGATATACCGCCCCGCCATCCATGCCCGCCAATTGGATGGTTTGGCACAGCAAACATTGCAGGGCGGAGCAGAGGTCCTCACAGGCGTTGATGGCGACCAAACTGCGTCGCAACGCCTCGCTGGTTTCGGTTGCGCGCTGGGTGGCCTGCTCGGCGGCTTTGCGGTGGCTGATATCGGTGGAGAAGCCCTGCCATTCGCGAATACTGCCATCGTGATTCAGGATCGGGAGGCCGCGGGATAAGAACACCCGGTATTGACCATCGTGGCGGCGGAGGCGGTATTCGGCTTCGAACGGTTGCCGGGCGGCGACGGCCTGCTGCCAGCGATCGATTGCGGTCAAACGGTCCTCGGGGTGGATGGCTTCCGCCCAGCCCAAGCTGTGGATTTCCGCCACCGACTGGCCGGTATAGCTAAGCCACCCCTCGCACTCCCCGGCATCGCCGGCGGCGTTCGTGGTCCAGATAATGTGTCGGAGGGCATTCATGTGACCAAATAACGATGTTCGCCCTTCTTTAATCCAGCAACGGCGGTCGGCCGGCGACAAATCAGGCAGGCGATGGCTTGCATCATTGTTGTGAAATTTAATAATAAAACAACCAATAAAACCGCCTCAAAATGGTTAACCAAAATTGGTTAAACCCGAACTCCGAAATTAAAACGGCCGGTCTGCATCCATCGCTTGGGCATAAACGCTTGGGAACATTGGCTTCCCAAGCCGCTGCCAAGCAGTTGCCCATTTAAGGGTGTGCGCTGCGCGCAGAGGCAGTCTCACCAGACCACTGC
>CAIQWB010000043.1 GCA_903875465.1 uncultured Verrucomicrobia subdivision 3 bacterium | reverse complement strand
TGCGTGTCCACTTTTTGATCCACCATCACGGGTTTACCGTCCGGGCCGTTCACCGGATTGCCTTTGTCATCGGTTTTCTGCACCTGCGTAGTATACGTCTCCACAAGGCTGGCCGAGGGGTAGGCTTTGAAGTTCTGTACGACCCCCTGGCTCACGAGGGCGAGGGCCAGCAGGACGGACAAAGGCAGCAAGACGTAAAGCGTGCAGCGGGTGATGTCCACCCAGAAATTGCCCAGCGTTTTGGCCGAAGCCCGGGCCAGGCCGCGGGTGACGGCGAGCAGCACGCCGAGACCGGAGGCGGCGCTCAGAAAGTTGTGCACCGCCAGCCCGGCCATCTGGGTGAAATAGCTCAGGGTACTTTCACCGGAGTACGCCTGCCAGTTGGTGTTGGTGATAAAACTGATGGCGGTATTCAGCGCTAGCGCCCACGGCACGTTGGGGAACTGCTGGGGGTTTAGCGGCAACCGCGCCTGACTCATTTGCAGCGCCATCAGGGAAAGAATGCCCAAGGCATTGAAGATGAGCACGGCCCAGAAATAGTGCTGCCAGGTCATTTCTTCCTCCGGTGCGGTGCCGCCCAGGCGGTACACCAACTTTTCGACCGGGTTCAGCAGCGGGGTGAGCCAGGTGCGCTGGCCTTGAAACACCCGCGCCATGTACGCGCCCAGCAGGGGCGTCAGGGCAATCAGCAAACCGAAAAGCAATCCAATTTGAACTAGATCATTCACGTTCATGGCGTGACTATGAACGGCTTGGACTAGGAAGAGTTAATTAAAAGTGGACGCGAGAGTGTTAAAAAAATATAAAAATGACCGGTAACAGGCCGGAAACTTCGAAGTCGAAATTTCACGGCATCCAGCGATACCGGCGTTTGCGGTGCGAACCACGCTGATAATGAGGGTCTTCCAAGGGCACGGGCATTTCGTTGAGGAAATCCGCCCCCAGTTTCTCGATCGTCCGTCGCGAGGCGTGGTTGTCCGGGTCGCAAGTGATGATCACGGCTTCATAGAAGCGCCGAACGAACGGGGCGATGGCCTGGCACGCTTGCCGGGCGTACCCCTGCCCGCGAAACGGTTGCCGGATTCCGTAACCAATGTGCCCCGCGGTGAGTAGGATGTGGTCGGTATCCCCTACGCGGAAATTGAGGTGACCCACGTTGGTGTGGTTGGCCAAAACAATCCGGAATTCGTAGGCGGGCACGAGCTCCCGCGATGGCAGGCCAGGCACCAGCCCGTCGAAGCGCAGGATTACCTCGCCGAACGTTAAAAAATCCGGCGGATCGGGAAGTTCCAACTGGTGGGGCGGAAGCATGGCGAGCAATTAGCGGCCGTTCACAATACCGGCAGTAACCCGACCAGCAGCCAGAGGAAACATACCAGCAATCCCAACCCGGCCACGAAACGGTGCGTGTGCCAAGCCAGCAGGCTGGTCAGAAACACTGCCGCCATCAACACCACGGCATACGCGGGAAAACCGATCGGCCCGGATTTGTCGTAAGAACTCGCGGGCCGCCAGAGTCCCATGCTCAGATACGCAAGGGGAACCAGGGTGAACAGGGTCGCCCTCAAGATTCGGGAAGGTCTGGCATCTGGCATATACTGTGGGTTTACTAATAAAGCAATCTCAGCCACTCCGGGCCAAAGTGCAATTGAAAACCATTTTGCAAATCA
>CAIQWB010000042.1 GCA_903875465.1 uncultured Verrucomicrobia subdivision 3 bacterium | reverse complement strand
CTGGAGTTTGGCTCAGTTAGACTATTTCACGCTTAAAAAGATGGCTGATTCGAGTGGGTGGTCGCATTTTCGGGCGTTGTGGTCTGGGGCGGTGTTGGGGGTGAAGCCGGTAAAATGGGTTTGGAGGGCATCGGACCAGAGTTCGTAACGGAGTTGGTTGATTAATTCATTGGTGGTGGGCCGCTGGGCGGGCTTGCGTGGATACCAGCGGGGACGCTGGAACGTGTCCGGCTGGCCTTGGGTGCCATAGGTTTTGACCGCCGCCAACAACAGCATGGCGTAGGCGGCCACCGCCAGCGCGGGGGCGTTTTGGTTGGCCGCTTCCGAGCGCACCTGGGCTTGGCCCACCCCAAGAATGGTTTTTTCATCCCGGAAATTGACCTCAATATCCCAGCGCCAGAGATAGGCCTGGAGCAGTTCTGAGAGTGGCAGATCCGGCTCGGTGCAAATCAGAAAGGCGGGTTCCCGGCGCTCTAATTTACCGTGTTTGCTGGTGCGGTAAGGCACCGGTTCAACGACCACCAGGCGCAGGGCATGCTGCCCTTGGTCCATGGCCGAATACACGGGCCCCAGGGTTTTGACCTTGAACTCATAAGTTTTCCCGGCGGCATACGCCTTGATGGTCTGCCAGGGCACCTGCTCATCCTTGAGCAACGCCTCGGGCGTGGGACAGCGTCGGCCATATTTGCGTTTGCGACCCTGTGCCGGCTGTTGCTCGGGCGGGTAATAAAAGGCCGCGTCCTTGCGCACCCGTCCAACTAGTCCCGTGCGCGCAGGCACGCGGCGCAGCAGCGTGGAATTGGTAAACCGCCCGTCCACGGAGATTAGCAGCCGGCGGGCAGTCGCACCACTCTGGTCCATTTGCTGGCGCAACGCGGTCAGGCGCTCCGCCCCAACCAAATTGATATTCTTTTTGGCGCGTTCCGCCTGATAAGCGGCCTGCAGTTCCGGGCTGGCATCCTTGCGGGGTTTGGCGGGCAGCGCGGCGTGTCGAAAATCAATCGGGATCAGGCGCGCGGCCCCAGCGGAGCCCTGCCGCACCGCGGCGGAAATTTGCAGTACGCGCAGCCCCCGGACAAAGTTGACGTGAAACGGCGGGCTCAAGGGGTCCCGTTGGTACCGGGAACCATGAATTTTCCGGCCCGTTTTGCGGAGCAGGGAATCATCCATGGCCGCCACAAGGGGTTGGTCGGGCTGGCACGCTTCGATTTCCGCCCGGACCTGGCCGAAGAGCTGGTCCACCGCCACGCGGTCCTGCGCATAGAAACGGTAATCGGCCGTCCAGTCCTGCTGGGTGCGGTTTTGATTGCGCAACAGGCCGGTGATGGTGTGCCGGCCAAAACTTACCAGTTGGGAAAGACAATGCCGGCGGCCCCGGGCCAAAGCCGCGGGCGAGGTAAACGCCCCGGCACTTTGCTGGATCAAGCGGTCGACTTCGGCGCGGAGAGAGGTTTTTTTTTAATTTCAATGGGATCGGCGGGCACCTGATTCCGGGAAAGAATCAGGTGGCCCTTGTCGGCGATGGTCCATTGCACATCTTCGCCCTTGGTAAAATCCATGCCTTGGGCGATGGCGGCGGGAAAGTTGATATACCACTGTTGACTTTCCTTGCGTTGAATCAGCTGCACTTTAGTTGGATAACCCATGGATCTTAATCTAGTCTTATAACTAGATACATGGCAAGCAAAAACAATGTTTAACGCAGTTTTATCTAGTGGGGGCCAAACTCCAGAGCACCCTTTCAGGGTGCGGGGTTTAGGGGGCGTTGTCCGGTGGTGTCGTCGCAGCCTTCCGCCTTCGCGCAGAGCTTCGGCGGACGGGCAACCACCGGCTACTGGCTGGGAAGCCTCTGGCTTCGGAAAAAACCCAAGACATGGCCGGCAATTTTGGATGGGGGTTGGCGGGCGGGGGGGCATGGGTTGGTTAACATTAGTTTTTGGCGTGGCTTTTTTAAAACTTTTCGCTCGCAAAAGCCCTGGCATAACGGAACAATCTCCATTTATTTTTAATACATGAACGAACAGATCGTCATTTTGGATTTCGGATCGCAATACACGCAGGTCATTGCCCGGCGCATTCGCGAATGCAGTGTGTATTCCACGATTCTGCCCTTTAACACGCCGGCGGCTGAAATCGCCCGGCTGAAGCCGAGCGGCCTGATTCTCTCGGGTGGCCCTTCCAGTGTTTACGCCGCCAAAGCGCCCCTGCCCGACCCCGCCATTTTCGCCCTCGGCCTGCCGGTGCTCGGCATTTGCTACGGGGTGCAATTGCTCGCCAAGTTCCTGGGCGGCAACGTGGAGAAAGGCCAGAAACGCGAATACGGCAAGGGGACGCTCACGGTCAAGGACGGTACCTGCGCCCTGTTCAAAAAGCTGCCGAAGGCTCTGCAGGTGTGGAATTCCCACGGGGACAAGCTCACCCAGCTCCCGACCGGGTTCAAACCCGTGGCGGTGACGGAAAACTCGGAGTTCGCGGCCATTGAAAACCGCGCCAAAAAGTTTTTTGGCCTCCAGTTTCATCCGGAGGTGGTCCACACCCCGCGCGGACGGGAAATCATCACCAACTTCGTCCACGGCATTTGCGGCTGTGGTCGTAACTGGACCATGCGCAACTACCTGGACCAGGCCGTGGAGGAAATCCGGGCCCAAGTCGGCAAGGAACATGTCATCCTCGGACTGAGCGGGGGCGTGGATTCGAGTGTGGCCGCCGCGTTGCTGCACAAGGCGATTGGCGACCAGTTAACCTGCATTTTTGTGAACAACGGCCTGCTTCGTTCCCGCGAAGCCGAGGTCGTGCAGGAGGTTTTCGGCCGGCACTTCAACATGAAACTCCAGTACGAAAACGCCTCGAGCCGCTTCCTGAAAAAGCTCAAAGGGGTCACGGATCCGGAGAAAAAGCGCAAAATTATCGGCGGGCTCTTCATTGATGTGTTTACGGCCGCCACGAAACGCGCCGGGAAGGCTAAATTTCTGGCCCAAGGCACCTTGTACCCGGATGTGATCGAGTCGGTACCGATTGCCGGCAATCCGGCCGCCCTCATCAAAAGCCATCACAATGTGGGTGGCCTTCCCAAAAATCTGAAATTCGCCCTGGTGGAGCCGCTCAAATGCCTGTTCAAGGACGAAGTCCGGCAGTTGGGCCTTGAATTGGGTCTGCCCAAGGAAATCGTCTGGCGCCAACCCTTCCCCGGTCCGGGCCTCGCGGTGCGTATCCTCGGTGAAGTCACCCCCTCACGTTGCGAAATCCTGCGCAATGCGGATGCCATCGTGGTGGAGGAAATGAAAGCCAGCGGTCTGTACTACAAAATCTGGCAAAGCTTCGCCGTGCTGCTGCCCATCCGCAGCGTGGGGGTCATGGGCGATGAACGCACCTATGATTACACGATTGCCATCCGCGCGGTGGAATCCCAGGACGGCATGACCGCCGACTGGGTCAAGCTGCCCTATGATTTGCTCGAAAAACTGGCGAGCCGCATCATCAACGAAGTCAAAGGCGTGAACCGCTGTGTGCTGGACATCACCAGCAAACCGCCGGGCACCATCGAGTGGGAATAATTTCCGGAGCCGGAGCCGGGGCAGCGGTGGTCCCGGGCACCCCGGGCCGATGGCAGCTCAGCTGGGGGGGCCCCTTTTTTTCTGGTTTTCACCCGGGTGCCGGGGTTAGGGTGTCGGTGCGTTTACAACTAAAGCGATTTTGTTTATGGATATAATTTTCGAATGCCCCAACTGCAATCAGGAACTTGCGGTGGACAGTTCCGGTGCCGGCACGAATATCGAATGTCCGGCCTGCGGCGACACGATCACCATTCCGGCCGGACCGCAGAACCCGCCCGACTCCCGGGAACTGGTGGTGCCCAACCTCACGGCCAGCGCGATCAATGCCTCGGCGGCGGCCAAGGTGGAGAAGCATCTCAAAGTGCCCGTGCGCAACACCCCGGCGGAGCCCTTGATCGCCAAAGCCAAGCCCCCGCTGGGCGCCCGCGTGGTGGGCGACAAGCAGGTGCGGATCAAGACCATCCGCCGGGCCTCCTGCATGGAATCTGGCCACGATAATTTTGACGAGGTGGTTTCCAAGTTTTTGCTGGAAGTCGGCGAGCCTCATTTAATGAGCGTCCACACCGTGGGTTATACCTATTTCGATGTGGCCACCCAAAAAATGCTCACCGATTACGGTGTGCTCGTGGTTTACCGGGGATGAACGAGCGTTCAAAACCGGAGTGCCTTTCTTGACTTGCCGTTTTTAGCTGGTTACCGTCCTTTTATGAATCGCCGGTTTGGCTGGATTGCCCTTTTGATTGCTGTAATGGCATTGCTGCCATATCGCGCCCCCGCGCCATTGTCCTATGTCCCGGGCGAGGGCTGGTATTACGAGCCTTATGGGGAAACCGCCAAGTGGCAGCGCACCCGGGCGAAAGACCAGTTGGATGTGGCAGAAACGGCCTTCACGGCGGGTGATTATGCCACCACCCTCCGCGCCGCCCACCGGGTTCTGCGCGTGTGGCCCCTTTCCGACTACGCTCCCCGGGCGCAATATTTGGTCGCCCGCTGCCTGGAAGCGCGGGGCCGGGATGAGGCCGCCTTCAACGCCTACCAAAACATCATCAAGAAGTATCCGAAAAGCGAGAATTTCAATGACATCTTGTGGCGCCAGTATGCCATCGCCAACCGTTTCCTGGGGGGGGAATGGTTCCGCCTGTGGAATGTGATTCCCCTTTACACCTCCATGGATGAAACCGCCAAATTGTACGACAAGATCGTCAATAACGGCCCCTACAGTGACGTGGCCCCGCACGCCCAGTTGCGGATTGGCACGGCCCATGAGAAGTCGAAAGATTATCCCGAAGCGGTGAAAGCCTACGAAACGGCCGCCGACCGGTATCATGATCAGCCGCTAATTGCCGCGGAAGCGCTGTACCGGGCCGGCCTCGCGTACCAAAAACAGGCGGCCACGGCGGAATACGACCAGAGCACCGCCGGGAAGGCGATTGCCACCTACACCGATTTCATGACCTTTTATCCGGACGACAAGCGGGTGCCCGAGGTCGAGAAATCCATAGCCATCTTGAAGATGGAGCAGGTGCGCGGCAATTATAAGATTGCGCAATACTACGAGAAAACCAAACGCTGGGCCGGGGCGGTGGTTTATTATAATGAAGTGTTGCAATTGGATCCCAATTCTTCCTTTGCGGCGCAGGCGCGTCAGCGGATTGAAACCTTGAAACCGCGTTTGCTAACCGGAGGCAAATAATGCGCCCGCTGCTTGCCACGATGTTGGGGATGATGCTGGTGCTGCTGGCCGGCTGTGCGGGCTACCATTTGGGACCGGCCAACGGGGCCGTGGCTGGCGAGCGGTCCATCGAAATATTTCCGTTTAATAACCAGACCTTGCAGCCCCGGCTGGGAGACTCGGTCACGCAAGCGCTGCGGGAACGCTTGCAAACGGATGGCACCTATCACCTGGCAACCCATGGCGGGAGTGACGTGGTGCTGACCGGGACGATCAAAGAGTACCGCCGGGAGGGGTTGAGCTTTTTAAACACGGATGTGACCACAACGGTTAACTACCGGGTGGGCATTACGGCGCATGTGGTGGCGCGGGAAAGTGGTTCGGGTAAAATTGTGATGGAGAAGGATATCGCGGGGTTTACGCTCGTGAATGTGGGCACGGATTTGCAAAGTGTGGACCGCCAGTCGCTCTCGTTGCTGGCCGATGATCTGGCCCGAAATATTACGGTGGCTTTGACCGAAGGCGGGTGGTAAAGAAGCCGGCGACATTGCAGCTTACAGGCCTTCCAGAATAATCACTTCTCCAAAGGCATCGGGAAATTTCCGGACGAATTCTTCAAGAGTAAGGGAAGCAAATGGTTTAACCACCAAGCGGCGCTACCCCAGGGGGAGGCCCGGTGGCGCAGCTAACCACGAAGAGCGGGCAGGTCAGATGCCAGCGCTCAAGGGTGGTTGGTTTCCAAGAATTTCGCCAGACCAACCAAATCGTCCGTGCCGAGGATATCAACGCCGGCGGACTGAAGTTCGCGCCATGCGTTCGGGTGGTCAGGAATAGCCCAAAAGCGCAGGATCCGGCCCTGCTGATGCACCTGTTGGACCAGTTCCCGCAAACGTTTTTTTTCATCAATGGGAAAATCGCCATGACCACGCCATTTGAAATGCAACGTCCAGTTATCACTGATGAGCGGAACGAGTTGGGGCGAGGGATTGGCGGGCAGGTCCGCAAGGCGGCCATCCAGGGCAGCATAGCGCAGGGGTTCAGCCGCAAGCAGTTTTGCCGCCCGGTTGCCCGAAATAATGATGGCGAGGGAGTTGAGGTGGGTCCGATTTTCAGACCAGGAGGTGAGCAGGTTGGTGTAGTTTTGCAGTAATTGCCGCAGGGCGAACCAGGTGGGTTCGGCCGCTGATTTGACATCAATCATCAAGGTGAAGGTGCGGGCGTTGGTGAACACCTGGCCGCCGTGGGCCTGGATGAGGGCGCGCAAGGGGTCGAGATACAGTGCGGCAAGCGTGCGATCAGGCTGCACCGCTTTAAGGTTGTGGGCCACGAGCAGCTGGCCATCCACCAACCAGACGTCCGCTTCTACGCGATTGAAACCCTGGGCCAGAGCGTCGAACAATGGGTGCGGATGCGCGTAATCGTTATGGGCATAAGCGGACAAGAGCGCGCCGGCGCGGGCGGGGGGTACCGAATCCAAGCCAGCCGCCGCGAGATGATCCAACTTGACGCCCAGCGCCAGCAGGATCAGCCAGAAGAGCACGGGCGGACAGAGATGCCGGATTAAAGCCATAAGCCAGAGGGGCAAGGGTTACGGCTGGCTGGCACCAAGGGCGCCGGTGAAGATGGCGCGATGGATCGGCGCGGGATAGGGGGCATCCGGTCCCTTGGCGGCCGCCCAGAGGACGCGGTTCAGGGCATCCTCCGGGGCACGGTCATATTCCCGGAAGTTCATTTTCGCTGATTCCCTGGCACCCGGTGATTTCGCGGTGTTGCGCGCGGTTAAATTGACTCCCGGGGTGAGCGGGGTAAACACGCTGAGCCGGGGATGCTTGCTGAAGCAATTAAACATCGGGGTGGCGCCCGCATCATATTGGGTGAGCGGGGGCAGGCCTAGAATCAGTTCAATGGTGCGCACCATGCTGGCGGTGGAGTATAGGGTGCTGTCCACCACGCCGTGCTGGCAATAGGGACTGATGACGAGGCCGGCGGTGCGGTGCGCATCGACGTGGTCGGGGCCGTTCTGGGCATCATCCTCAATGACGAAGATGGCCATTTCGCTCCAAAACTTGCTTTTGGACGCGGCCTCAACCAGGCGCCCGAGGCCAAGGTCGTTGCTCCCCACGCAGGCATCGGGGGTAAAGGCATCCGGAGTCGTGCCCTTGGTATGATTTTCGCCAAGGGACATGATCATGAATTGCGGCAGCTCCCCGGTTTGCCCGGCGGCTTGCAAGTCGGCAATCCAACATTTCACCTTGTCCATGTCGCGAGCGCCAGTCCAGCGGCCACGACTGGCGGAGGGAACTTTCCGGGATCCTTCGCCGTAGGTTTTGAAGCTCACGCCATGGCGCTGGCAGAGGTCCCAGAGATAGCCGGCGGAGGGGTTTTCCAGCTCGGTATTACCCGGCAGGGAGCCATGCTTGGAATAGGAAATGATCCAGGAACGCTGGTTGAAATCGGTGGCCATGGCGGCATCGCACCAACTGTGCCCGTCCACGCTCACTTCGCTGTTGCAATAAAGGTTGTCGAGCAAGACATAATCGCGGGCGAGCTGATGCTGGTTGGGGGTAACCTGCTGGCCATAGATGGCGAGGTTGGGGTCGCCATTGCCAATGGGCAGGCCGGCGGCATTGGTCAGGTCGCCGAACACCTGGTCGTAGGTGCGGTTTTCCTTGATGATATAGAGCACATGCTTGATGGGACAGGCCTGACCAACTTGATCCGGAATCACGCTGGTGCTGGGAATAGGTGCGTGATGCAAGGTCGCGGGGGTGTAGGGGGAATTGCGCCGGACTTGTTCCGTGTACGCGGCCATTTGCGCCGGATTGGGTCGCGCGACGAAGGAAACGGAGCCTTCCAGGGTGCGTGGAATATAATCAAAGGCGTGCGGTTGGCTGCGCGTTTTCTTTTTGACCAGGGCGGGATCGGTAGAGGGATAATTGGGCCGCGAGGCCAGGCCCTTGCCATTGCCAACGAACAAAGTCTGGTTATCTGGGCTGACACACACGGCGGAGGGATACCAGCCGGTGGGAATGAAACCGTTGACGAGCGAAACGGATTCACCATTGCGCCGGGCGTCATCGAACAAGGCATTGGAAATATCGACGACGAGCACGCTGTTGTTGTCGGCGTTGGCGACGAACAGGGTTTTGCCGTCGGGTGAAACGGCCACGGCGTCCGGGGTGCTGCCTTCAGGGGATTGGGGGTAAAGGGAGGTGGAAATAATTTCCCGGGTATTCTCGGGCAGACGCCGGGTGGGGCTGGCCGACTCGCCGTCCGCTTCGAGCGCGCGCGTCTGGATGACGTGGACGGAATTATCACCGCTGCAGGCCACGAACAGGCGGCCATCGGGGGACAAGGCCAGATCATTGGGCCGGATGCCGACGGGGAGATCGCGCAGGCGGTGTTTGGTCTGGGTATCCACCACACTCACACTGCGGCCACCCCAGTTGCTCACGTAAAGATATCGTGGGTCGGCGCCAAAGATGCAGGAGTGGGGAAATTCGCCGACGGTGATGGTGGCCTCGCGCACGAGGGTCGATGGATTGAGGACCCAGATTTCGTGATTCGCCTCATTGCAAACGTAAATGCGGCCGGTCGAGGGGTGCACGGCGAGCCCGGCCAAAAAGACGAGGGATTCGTCCGGGGCGGGCTGGTTGGTGGCGAGGGATGCCACCTGGCCGGCGGCATAGTTAAATTGATACATTTTGCCGGAATCGCCACCACTCAGCAGGATGCGGTGGCCATCCGCGCTAAACGAGAGTCCATTCCAAACCTCCGGCAACGGGAAAAACTGGGTGCGCTGGTGCGTGGCGAGGTCCAGCACGCTCAACCCGGTGTCATTGAAGCCACCAGAAACGGCGAGGAGCACTTTCTTATCAGGCGACACAATCATCTTCAGGGGCAAATCACTGATGCGCACAGCTTCGCCAGCGGGGGTGACACCCCAGCCGTTGAAGAGTAGATTGGAGTTGGGCGCCAGGTTGGGAGTGAGGCGCAGTTGGGGGTCGCTGACACTAATTTCCGCAGAGCGGACGGGCGGTTGGGCCAGAATGGCGGCCGAAGACTGCCGGGAGAGCAACGGAGTGAGGAGCGCGAGACACAGGGCGAGGCGACCAGCTGATTTAAGCTTCAACGACATGATTTTAGAATAGTAGGGCGGAAATTCAGAAGTCCATTCAAAGAAATTATTATATAATGCGCGGTGCATGGGTGGGTGATGGGTTCGGTTATTTAGTAAAATAAATATACGAGGCAACGCAGACTGGGCGACCAGCGCGGGCCGGTGGTCATTTATAAACTGAAACTGGCAAGTGGCAACCAACGATTGGGTGACATTAATTCCGGGAAGAGGAATCGTCCCGCGGACCCCGGCAAAACCCGCGGGATCACAACGACAGCCGCCGGAGCGGGCGAGCCGGGGGGGAGTGCACTTTTTTGAAACCATTTTAAGTTTCCGGCGTCTAAAATTCTGTTATTTTAGAAAACATCATTTTATCATTATATGAAAAACATTATTAAATTGGCGGGTTTGACCTTGTTGACGGCGGCTTTGGTGGCCATGCCGGTGGGATTGCGGGCGCAGGATGCCACAACCAACGCCCCAGCGGCGGCGGTGGCGAAGAAAAAAGGCAGCACCCTGCAGTTTCATGGCAAGATTTCCGCCGTGGATGCCTCGGGCGGCAACTTTACGGTGGGTACCCTGACCTTGAATGTGACTTCCAAGTCCAAAATCACCACCAATAATGTGCCGGCCACGCTGGCGGATTTTAAGGTGGGGGATAATGTCGCCGGCGCTTACAAGAAGACAGCTGAAGGCAAGTTGAATGTCACCACCCTGCACCTGGCGGGCAAGGCCAAGAAGAAGGCGGCGGCGTCGGCCACTGAATCAGCCGCGGCAGCAAACCCCCAATAAGGGAGGGCGCGGTTTCAGGAAAATTCTCACATTGAACGGCCGGCTTTATAGCCGGCCGTTTTTTGCCTCAGCGAGTTGCCAAGCGCAAAAGCACCGTCAACGCGAGGAGCTTGACAGCCAAGACTCAGCGCAGGTTTCCCAGTCGGCTGAAACATTGCAAGCTCCAGCAGCCGGGCATTCCGCTCAATTTCGTCCGGGTTGAGGTAAACGCCCAGCAGTGAATTGGGCAGGTATTTTTTAAGTTCACTTTTGCCGGAACCATTGGGTCCAGCAAACATTCGCAAACGCGGGGTGGGCGCACTCACCGAATGATGAACTTGCTACCGGGTCTGACCTGGGTGGGAGGCGCGATTTGTTTCACAAACACCCGCCGGCCTTCCGGGAATATTTCGTAGATGGTGCCGTCTTCAGACGGCAAAACACTTTGTCCGGAGGCGAGCATTTGGGCTCGCGCCGTGGCAAAGGCGGTATCAGAGATGGCAGGAAACTCGTTCTGCCATCTCACCATTTCCAATTCTGGTTCCGACACAATTACCGTTGAGGCCGAACTTACAAGTTGCGGCCAGTGAAACCGAGCCAATCATTCAAGGCATTTGGCGGTGGGTGGTAAAGCCCCCTGGTGGGACTACCGCCTCCCCATGCCGGGCATGCCGCCCATTTTACCCATCAATTTGGACATTTTGCCCATTTTGCGCATCATCTGTTGCATTTCGCCAAACTTGTTCAGCATGGTGTTCAGTTCGGTCACAGTGACGCCGCTGCCCTTGGCGATGCGCACGCGGCGCTTGGCATTGAGAATTTGCGGGCTGCGCCGTTCCTGCGGGGTCATGCCGCAAATCATCGCCTCCATGCGTTTGAATTCCTTCTCCTGCTTGGAGAGGTTCCCCTGTTGCTTGATCATCTCCGCCCCGCCGGGGAGCATGCCCACGATGTTCTCCAGGGACCCGAGCTTCTTCATGGCCCGCAACTGCTCCTGAAAATCTTCGAGGGTGAAGAGGCCCTTGCGCATTTTTTCTTCCATGCGCCGGGCATCGTCCTCGCTGACGGCCTCGGCGGCCCGCTCCACGAGGCTTACGACGTCGCCCATGCCGAGGATGCGGGACGCCATCCGCTCGGGATGGAAGGGTTCAAACTCGTCCAATTTTTCGCCTGTGCCCATGAACTTGATGGGCTTGCCCGTAACGGATTTGAGGCTCAGGGCCGCGCCGCCGCGCGCATCGCCGTCCAGCTTGGTCAAAATCGCCCCGGTGATGTTCAAGGCCTGGTCGAAATGGGTGGCGACATTCACGGCCTCCTGGCCGGTGGCGGCATCCAGCACGAGCAAAATCTCCTGCGGCTGGACCAGATCGCGCAAATGCACCAACTCCTGCACCAGCACCTCGTCAATTTGCAAGCGGCCGGCGGTGTCGAAAATGATCGTATTACGATGGTTGGCCCGGGCAAATTCAAGGGCGGCGCGGGCGATCTTCAGCACATCCGTCTCACCGCGCTGGAGGAAAACGGGAATCTCCAACTGCTTGCCCAGCGTCGCCAATTGATCCATGGCCGCCGGACGGTAGACGTCGGCCGCCACCAGCAAGGGCTGCCGGCCCTGCTTGAGGAGCAGCCTGGCCAGCTTGCCGCTGGAGGTGGTTTTGCCGGCGCCGTGCAAGCCCACCATCATGAAGCAGGTCGGATTGCCGCCCAGGTTGAGCGCTGAATTTTGGGAGCCCAGGAGCGCCACGAGTTCGTCGTGGATGATTTTGATGATCTGCTGGCCCGGGTGGACGCTGGCGATGACCTCGGCCCCGATGGACTGGGTTTTGACCCGTTCAATGAAATCGCGGGCCACCTTGAAATTGACGTCGGCATCCAGCAGGGCCATCCGCACCTCGCGCAGGGATTCGGTGACGTTGGCCTCGGAGATCTTGCCGAGCCCGCGTAAATTGCGAAAGGCATTCTGGAGCTTGCCGCTTAAGGATTCAAACATGGGCACAGGCTAGGCGACTCGGGCCCAATTGACAAGGCAGGGCCGTGCCCCAGCCACCGGCGGACGGGCAGCCGGGCGAATCATTTATCCTCGGTCAGGCCTTCGAACTGCGCGGCAGCCGTTTGGGAGGCCATCACCATGGCCTTGAAGCCCCAATCGCCGTGCGGTTCCAGCACGGCCTGGTAATCCGTGGCGTGGCCGATGAGAGCGCCGGTGGCATCGAGGAGGGCAAAGTGCACTTTCACCCCGAAACGCTGCCGCTCGGTGGGGTTGCGCAGTTTGCCCGTCACGTAGACCAGCGAACTTCCCGGGGTGGGCTCCAGCTTGACCGGCGAGAGGATAAAATCATTGGTGCGTATTTCCCCCGGTTGCAAGGCGGCCACGCTGGGGACCGGGGCGGGCGCACTGACGACCGGAGTGGGAGTCGGCTTGGTCCGCACCGGAACGGCCACGGGATTCGTGGTCAGGGCGACCACGGGGGTGCTGGGCTCGGGCGGAGCATGCCGCGTGGCCAACCAGCCCAATGCCAGCAGGACCGCCACCGCCAGGCCGAGGGGCAGCATCCACTGGCTGAACGGGCGGGAGGACGAGGCCGGTTCCAACCGGGTCGGCTGGCCGCAGTGCGGGCAGTTAATCGCCTGGCCCCGGCCGGACGCCGGGAATTCCAAGTGCCCGCCGCACGCGCGGCATTCACCTTTTAGAAAGTCATTCGCTGCCATGCCCCATTATGACCATGACCGGCCCGGGGCGCAACCGGGGGCTTGGCCCCGAACCGGCGGCGGCGGGCCGCATAAATGTGCGATTGGCCAGAGTTCCGGGCCATGGCATGCTGGGAGCATTCTAAATCACCTTGGCCAATTACTTAAAGTCGGCAGTGTTCTGCTGCTGCTGGGCGGCCTCGTCCTTACCGGAGGGCTGGCAAGGGCGCAAACCACGAACAACCTGTGGCGGAGCCAGAGCATTTACCAGATTATCACCGACCGGTTCTTTGACGGCAACACCGCCAATAATAATGCGGAGGGCACTTATAATCCGACCAGCTGGTACGGGGTGCATGGCGGGGACTTTCAGGGGATCGAACAAAAGCTGGATTATATCCAGGCGCTCGGGGCCACGGCCATTTGGATTTCGCCCATTGTTTTGAATACCGAAGGCCAGTTTCACGGTTATTCCGCCTGGGATTTCACGGCGCTGGCACCGCACTGGGGCAGCCTGTCCAATCTCCAGCACCTGGTTCAGTCGGCTCATGCCCGGGGGATGCTGGTGATTGATGATATTGTGGTCAACCATGCGGGCGACCTGGTCACCGGGAGCGGGGCTGGGTATCCCAACTTCAATTATCCGACGGGCTATGCCCTGAGTTATGGGAACAGCGGCCGGACCTACCCGGCGCCGTTCAATCTCACCACCACGAATCCCGCCCTGACCAATTTGTTTCATAATTTCGGCAACATTGCCAATTACAACGATCGCACCCAGACGGTGCTGGGCTGGCTCGCGGGGTTGAACGATCTGCGGACGGAAACGCCCTATGTGCAAACACAAATGGCGGCGCTGTATGCCAACTGGATCCGCCAGGCCGGCTTTGACGGGTTTCGCGTGGACTCCATTCTGGAAGTGGACACGGGCTGCTGGCAGAATTTTTGCCCGGCCATTCATGCGGCGGCGGCCACCAATGGACATCCGAACTTCTTCATGTTCGGTGAGGCCTTTAACAACTCGGAAGCCCTCGTGGGTGGCTATACCGGCACCCAGGGGGGCGGGGCTTTCAAGTTTGATTCCGTGCTGGATTACCCGCTGTATTTCCTCACCACCAGCACCTTTGCCACGGCGGGGGCCAATACCTTGCAACTCCAGGGCCATTATGTGGCGGTGGGGGCCAATTATGATCCGGTGGCCCAGATGCAACTGGTCACCTTTCTGGATAATCATGACAACCCCCGGTTTCTCAGCAGTGGCCAGGCCAATGGCAACACCAATCGTTTGCGGTTGGCTCTGGTCTTTTTATACACGGCCGCCGGCGTGCCCAGCCTGTATTACGGCACAGAACAGGCATTTAACGGGGCCTCGGACCCTTATGACCGGGAGGACATGTTTGCCGGGCAGTTCAAGGATGGGGCGGCGGGGGTGGACAGTTTTAATGAAACGCACCCGCTGTTCCAATGGGTGGCGGAACTGAACAACTTTCGCCGGCGGTATCCCGCGCTGACGCTGGGTGCCCAGAGCATCCAGGCCACGGCGGCGAACGGGCCGGGCATATTTGCCTATTCGCGGGTGCGGAACGGCCAGGAAGTCCTGGTGGTGCTGAACACGGCGGCCACCAGCCAGACCCTGCCCGCCCGCCCGCTGACTTATCCGGCGGGGACCGTGCTGGTCAATTTGTTTAATACCAATGAAACCATCACCCTGAATGCGAGCGGGCAAACGACCGTGCTCACGGTGCCCGCCACCGCCGCCAAAATCTTCATAGCGCAGGCCCAATGGCAACCGCTCGATCCGGTGGTGATCAGCAATTCCCCGGCGCACGCCGCGACCAGTGTGTCCCCCCTGGCCCCGGTGGTGTTGCAGTTCAGCCAGCCGATGAACCCGGCCAGTGTGACCGCCAGCTTTGCCACCGTGCCACCGGTCACCGGGAGTTTTGCCTGGTCGGCCACGCACGACACCCTCACCTTCACCCCGGCGGCCCCGGGCTTTGCGCCGCTGACCAATGTCACGGTGGTGGTGAGCAACACAGCGGTGGACGCGGTCTCGGGCAATCACCTGGTGGCGGCTTATCACCTGCTGTTTGCCACGGGGATGGCACCGCCGGAAGCCTATTTTTCCAGTCCGGCGGCGAATGGCACGGTGATTCCGCTGGGGACCAATACCACCTACCTGTTGCAAGTGTGTTACACGCCCAACCTGGACACCAATGATGCGAGCCTTTTTACGTTTTACATTAACGGGGTGGCCCAGGCGCGCACGGCCTACATTTTCCGGCCGGTGAATGCCACGGCGGGTTGCCCGGGGTTCCGGTCCTTATTTTTCAACTGGAGCCGGGCCTGTCCGGGCACGGTGGATGGCACCAATGCGTTGCAACTGGTTTACTCCAACCAAACGACCGGGGTATGGCTCAGCGATACGCGCACGGTGCTGGTGCCGCCGCCGCTGGTGATCACGGGCTTGACGCCGGCGTATCAGAGCGTGGTCTGGAGCAGCACGCCGGGCAGCAATTATATCGTGCTGGCCACGACCAATTTGAGCCAGCCCTTCACGGCCATTAGCGGAGTGATCCCGGCCGCCGGCTTATCCACAACGTTTCAGGACCGGGCCAACACGCCGCCGGCGACCCAAAAGTTTTATGAAATTGAAACCGTGCCTTGAAACCAGGCCGGGGGGGCTGGCCCCGGCGGGTTATCCCTTTAAAACGTTCACCGTGGCGGCCAAACTGGCCACATCCGCCACGTTCAGCATCTGCACGCTTTTATCGATGCGTTTCATAAAGCCGCTCAGGGCGGAACCGGGTCCGAGTTCGATGAACCGGGTGAAGCCTTGCGCCAGGAGGGCACGAATGGATTTTTCCCAGAGCACGGAACTGGTGACCTGTTCCACCAGACGGGTGCTGATTTCCGCGGGAGCACCGTGGAATTCCGCGGTGACGTTGGAGAGCACCGGCACCTGCGGGGCGGCGAGGGTCACGCCGGCCAGCGCGGCGGCGAGTTTCGGCTGGGCACTGGCCATGAGGGGCGAATGGTAGGCCCCCGCGACCGTCAGCGGGAGCGCCTTGCGGGCGCCCTTGGCCTTGGCGAGTTCGACGGCCCGCGCGATGTTATCTGTGGCGCCGGAAATGACCAACTGGCCGGGACAATTCAAATTGGCGAGCACGACACCTGCTTCTGCGCAGACTTCGCGGGTGGGGGCCTCATCCAAACCGATGATGGCGGCCATGCCGCCCTGGGTGGCATCGCAGGCTTCCTGCATGAATTGACCGCGCTGGCGCACCACACGGAGGCCATCGGCAAAACTGAAAGTGCCGGCGGCCGCCAGGGCGGTAAATTCGCCCAGGGAGAGTCCGGCGGTGGCGGCGAATTTCAGGCCCGGGACTTGTTCCTTGAGCAATTCAAAGGCCACCCAGCTGACCAGGTAGATGGCGGGTTGCGCGTTTTCGGTTTTGGTCAGTTCGGCCTCCGGACCGTGAAAGCCGATGGACGCCAGATCATAGCCCAGCGCGGTGTTGGCGCGCTCAAACCAGGCGCGCGCCGTGGGAAAGGTTTCCGCCAAATCGCGGCCCATGCCCACCACTTGGGCACCCTGACCGGCAAATAACAATGCTGTTTTGCTCATAGAATCCCGTTAATAAACCTGAAAAGGGGCCGGAGCGAAAGCGTAGAATGATCCCCGCCAAGGCTCAGTTTTTTTTGACTTCGCCCGGGGCGGGGGCTTCGGGTCCGGGCAAGGGTTGCGGGGCGTGGAGGGTCCGGTAGACCCAGGCTTCCAGGGGGCGCAGGGGGCGCAGCCAGCGGTAAAAGGGCGTGTAAATCAGGCGCAAACGCACCACGGAAAGCAGCATGGTGAGCGAGGAGCGGAAGAGTGAGGAGGTGACCTTGGAGCCGACCATGTCCCGCCATTCAATGGGGACTTCCACCACCTTGAGACCGGCGCGTTTGAGGGACACGAGCAAATTCACGTCAAAGGCCAGATCGGCGATGCGCAGGGAGTTGTGGATTTTTTCCACGGCGGAGCGTTTCAGGAGTTTGCAGGGACATTGGGTGTCGGCGATGTGCATCCAGAACAGTACTTCGACAATCGAATGGAAGCCGCGGCTGATAAACCGGCGGAGTTGGGTCTGGGATTGGAGCAGCACTGCCCCGGGAAGCCAGCGGGAGCCGATGACGCAGTCGGCCTCGCCCATGTGCCGGATCAGGGTGAGCAGGGAGGCGGGCGGCGTGGCGCCATCGGCATCCACGTAGCCGATGTAATCGCCGTAGGCGGCGAGCTTGAGCCCTTCGATCAAGGCTCCGCCCTTGCCGATGGGGGCTTTAAAATCCAGATAACTCACATTGGGGAAGTCCCGGGCCACCTGCTGGACGACGCCGAGGGTGTTGTCGCGGCAGCCATTCAAGACGACCACGAGGCGGCAGGCGCCGGTATAATGCGCGGCGAAATACTGCGCGTAGTTTCGCAGGGTCGGTTCAATGCGGCGCTCTTCATTGTAGGCCGGGATCAAGATCAACAAACTGGCATCGGGCACGGGATAGAAGTAACAAAACACCGGGGAAATGCAATCCCGCTGAATCTTGAACCCGGTCCAGGGGGCAGCCTAACATGAGCGGGGGGGCAACAAGGTGGCCAGGTTATTTGGGTTCGGCAAGCCGGCGAGGGTTCGCGCAGCGAGGTTGAGGCGGGCTGAAGCCCGTGCTACGGGGGGGCGGCTGGCCGGAGATTGGGGGGGCCGGGGTAGTGACCGGGCTTGGGCGCAGGGGAGAAGAGGAAAGTTATTAAATAGCGGAAATGATCATAAAAGTCGGCCATTCTCGCAGGTTTGGCGGCGGCGGAGCGGTGGTTTGGGGAGGGGTGGGGCGGGAAATGGATTGGCCTGATTTTCACGATGTTTTGCGGGCACTTTCGGCGGAAAGGGCTGGTTTTAAGGCTTTTTTATGGAACTGGCGGGGGGGCGGGAAGGTTAGGCGTCGCCAGGGTGGTGGAGGCGGGACCGGAGGAAGTTGGCGAGGTCTTCGCGGTTGACCCAAAAGGTGTGGTCGATGCGTTCGCCGGGGAGGTCGCCGGAGCGGTGCCAGCGGAGGATGGTGGGGCGGGAGGCGAGGAGGAGTTGCTCGATTTCGGTGCCGCGCCAGCGTTGCCGGCGTTTGCCGAGGATGAGTTGAATGGCCCGGGCGGGGGTGATCTGGCATTGTTCGGGGGCGAAGAGTTCCCGGGCCCAATAGCGGAGTTCGCGCATTTTGCCCTGGCGGGCGGAGAGGTCGAAGACCCAGGCGAGTTCGCCGGACTCGACGAGGCTGGCCACGGCGGCGGCATCGACACCGAGCACGGCGCGGACGACATCGGTGGAGACGAGGGCGGTGCGGGGGCTGAGGGCGGCGGCGCGCGGCGGCGGGGTGCCGGGGGAGGCTGCGTGCTGGCCGCGCTGGCGAAGGGGTTCGTCCGGAAGGGATGCATCATCGGTCCAGGGCGACTCGGCGGGCTCCGACAAGGAGTTGGGGATGGCCGGGGGGCGGTCCGGGCGGACGCGGTATTCGGTGCCGTTGATAATGAGGCGGATTTGGGCGGGCAGGTTGAGCATAAAATGGGGGGAAGCTGGTTTAAATGGGGTTGGGCAGGGGTGGCGGGGGCGCACTCTGGCGCATACTTTTTTTTTGACAATTAGCGGTGCTGGTAGGTTAATGGCGCATGCAAATCAAACGTTCTCCGGACCAAACTTTAATCGCCTTCGCCTGCCATGTGGAATTGCTGCGGGCGCTGGACCTCGCCCGGGACAGCTCGGGGGATGACCGGAGTTCCTTTATTCGCAAGGCGGTGTTTGCGGAATTGAAGCAGCGCAAATACCCGGTCGAGGAGGCGTGGATCAAGCCGCCGGACCGCGCGAAGAAATCGCGCTATCCGGAAGTACCGCCGCCGCACCTGGCTAATTCAGCGACAGTTTCCGGCGGGGGCACTTCGGCAAAGGCGGCGCCGGGGGGGCGTCGCGCCGCAAAATCTGCGCCGAAACGTAAAGCTGCTTCGCCCAGCGGTAAAACTTCCGGGCCAGCATCACGCGCTCGTGGGCGTTGAGGTGGCCGGCGTGCTTTTCGAGTTCGGCCTCCATGGTAACTTTGATGTTTGATTTCATCGTTACGCAGGAGTGTACCGAAGGAAGGTGGACATTGGCTGTCCATGTGAATAAGTCGAATAACTTTTTGAAGGGTGACCGGAGACGGGGAATTTTGGGTTTTTTTGAGGGGGGCGGGTCATGCCGTCAGGATTTGGGGTCGCGCGATTTGGGGAAATGATTGATGGGCGGGCATTTAAAGTTCCGGCAGTAACAGGCCATGTCCGCTCTAACCCTGTTCGCTGGAGTGGCAGACGCCCTAGGATTTGGGCCGCGGTTCAAGGCAAATCTCCAGTCTGCCACACGCCTCTCCGCTTTGCGTGGAAACAAATGAAACTGGCAAAGATTAATTTTGAACCCAGTCCACTGACAGGGGTCCGGTCAGGGGAAAACCACAGGCGGAGGGGGCAAAGAGTGGGGGATTTCAGATGGGAAATTTCAGATTTTGAAAAGGCTGGGGCGGGGATTTCATTAGAAACTCCTTACGTCGTTTCCTACCAGCTCAGGGTTTTGGTGGGTAACCACGCGAGGGCCACGCGGTCATTGGGGCTGGGGCCCTCGTGAGTGATCTGGCCCGGGGCAGCAAGCGCACAGACGTAATGGCTGCGATTGCCGAGATCCAGTCCAATCGTGAAGCCGCCGGCGAGCACCGGGGCAGCAGGGGTAAGAACGAGGGCGGGTGGGGTTTTAGTTGGTTTTTTCATAGGCAGAGGATGGTAACCCAGTAACGGACACCGGGCCTCTGCCTGCTCATTCTATCTGGTTAGGCG
>CAIQWB010000041.1 GCA_903875465.1 uncultured Verrucomicrobia subdivision 3 bacterium | reverse complement strand
GGCGCTCAGGTTGCGTCCCCGCAGAGCCCTATCCTCCGCTGAAGCAACCCATGAGATTACACCTCAAAAACGTTCTGACAATCGGGCCAGATCATTATTCTCCTTTTGCTCGCACAGGCCTGTCTCCTTTTGCTCGCCCCGCGACAGGGAAAAATGTAAATAGGGCGCGAACAGCGCAGCTACGCGCAACCGCCAAAGGCGCAGGGGGTAAGAACACCCATTTGAAAGACGGAGATGAAACCAAAACGATTGAGCCAGCGGGTAACACTCCTTTTGGCACAACGAATCACCAGTGTGGGTAACAGTTGCTTTTGGCGCACGGTGAAAGGAGGTAAATCGATTAATCCCCGATCGTTTTCATGCTTTTTTGGCGTTTGGCGTTGTTAACGGAGGTGGATTGGCACCGGCGCTAATCGGTCAAAACAAAAGCAATACTTGGAAACAGGGGATTATAAATGCATCTGACCGGGACATCCCTTTTAATAACTGTTAAATCCTCAATTATTAGGCCTTGACTACACCTCCCGCGACCCAATAAATTACAATTTATAGTATAGCTTGGAATTGCACTGCTGGAGTAGGCAGACTGTCACTTTCCAAGCAAGGCTGATGAGCCTATATGTTTTTAAAGATGGCTATGGTGGCTTGGTTTCCAACTGACAGCATTCCTCATTACCTTTCAGCGGCATTAAACCATGATTCGATAATTTTTATGCAAAAGAAAAAAGTCTTTGTCAGCGGTTGCTTTGATATGCTGCACAGTGGGCATGTCCGCTTTTTGGAGGAAGCCGCCACCCTCGGTGAGGTCTATGTGGCCTTAGGCTCCGACCAAACTGTGCGCGACCTTAAAGGTCGAGCTCCCGTGAACACCCAGTACGAGCGGAAATATCTTTTGGAGTCGCTCAAACATGTAAAATCCTGCGTCATCAGTTCCGGCTCCGGCCTCATGGATTTTGTGGCCGAGTTGGAGGCAACTGCCCCAGATATTTTCTTCGTGAACGAAGACGGCAACACCCCCGCCAAAGCGGAATTGTGCCGTCAACTAAGAATTGAGTATGTGATTTCCAAACGCATACCTCAATCTAATTTACCAATTCGCTCCACGACCAGCCTGCGTAAAGAATGCCGGATCCCCTACCGTCTGGATTTGGCCGGTGGGTGGCTCGATCAACCCTATGTTTCAGCCCAAGGTGGCGGCCCGGTGCTCACCATTTCGCTGGAACCCATCATGGAATTTAACGAACGCAGTGGCATGGCCTCCAGCTCCCGCCGGCGGGCCATTGAGTTATGGCAAACTGATCTGCCGGTTGGTGACAACGAAAAGCTGGCTCGCACCTTGTTCGCTTTTGAAAACCCGCCCGGCACCACTATCTTTGCCGGCTCTCAAGATTCGATCGGGCTTGTCTATCCTGGCTTGAACCGGTTGGAATATACGGGGAAATACTGGCCCGAAAAAATTATTTCCGTGGGGGATCACAAGATCCTAGACTGGATCGAACGGCACCTGTTTCTGGTTCCTTTGGGGCAGCGCACTGCGGATTTTGATGTATTAAAAGATAAAAACCTCACCCCGAAATTAGTGAATT
This sequence comes from uncultured Verrucomicrobia subdivision 3 bacterium, assembly GCA_903875465.1. Lineage (GTDB taxonomy): Bacteria > Verrucomicrobiota > Verrucomicrobiia > Limisphaerales > UBA11358 > UBA11358. Next base: position 13,532 of record CAIQWB010000041.1, on the reverse strand, counting down.
CGCTTGCCCACGCTGCGGACGCTTGCTGGAAAGCTATTTTGGAGCAAAATCTGCCCGAGTTTGGCTCCCAGATGCGTGCTTCATTTGAGGCCCAAGCCAGCCTGTTTCCCCGCATGATTACCGAACCAGTTACCCAGATGATTGAGCAGTACCGCGACCAAGCCTTGGGCTGGAAATTATCCGGTGCCGGTGGCGGCGGCTACCTCGTGTTGGTGAGTGGCCGGCCAATTTCCGGGGCCATTCAGCTCAAGATTCGCCGTGCTGGTATTTGATATCCCCGGGGGCAATGGAATGTTTAATAATCTCGTGGCCAACCCGAAACTGATATTTTGAGTTAGTGCCGCCGCATATAATCTGAAAGAACTGGACGCTTGGCAAACTTTGCTCCCACCCCGAATTGCACACCTCGATAAAACAGGCCGGGAGCAATGGGGCTTTCACCCCATTGGCAAAAAGCCCAAAGGTGGTGTAGATTTTCATGGTTAAATAGCTTAACCACCATGAACGTTATGAAAATGAACTTGGCCCCTCTAGCAAAGCCCAATGCCGGCGAAGTATCCAACGAGTCATCACCAACCGGGGAGAGCCAAGGCTTTCGTCTGCTAAAATTTAATGAACTGGTCAGCGTGGGGGACTATGTCATCGGCAAGGACAATGGGTTTGAGCCGTGGGATGGACCGCGCGGTTTTCAAGCCGGCTCCTTCGTCCAACCCATCTATCGCCGCGATGGGGCCCGCTCCCAGGCGGCCAAAAAGAGTAATAATTAATTCACAAAACCCTGGACCTTTAACCAGAACAGGCAGTCGGCGGCCCAAGGATGCGGGTGGTTAAAGGGCGGCTTGTCATTCAAGCCCAGCCCGTGGCGTCCCTGCTGGTAAATATGCAGGTCAAAGGGCACCCCCGCTTTCCGCAAGGCGGCGGCAAACAGCATGCTATTTTCCACCGGAACGGTTTTGTCTTCAAACGTCTGCCAAAGAAAACAGGGCGGCGTGTCTTTGGTGACTTGCAGTTCGTTGGACAGTGATTTCACCAACTCCGGGTTGGGGTGTTTGCCAAGCAGGTTTTCCCGGGACCCCACGTGGGCAAATTCACCAAAGGTAATCACCGGGTAGCAGAGAATACCAATATCCGGCCGGGAACTCTGCCGCTCGATGGGATCGGCGGCATTGGCATCACCGGGTTCAAAATGCGTCAACAAGGTGGAGGCCAGATGCCCGCCCGCGGAAGACCCCATGATGCCTACCCGCTTGGGATCAATCTTCCAAGCCTCGGCATTCGCCCGAACCATCCGCACGGCGCGTTCCGCATCCTGCAACATGGCCGGATGATGGTAGCCACTGGAGCCCAACCGGTATTTTAACACAAACCCCGCCACCCCATGCTGGTTCAGCCACAGGGCGTAATCGTTTCCCTCATGCGCTGCCAGGTGCGCGTAACCACCACCTGGACAAATCACCATGGCTGCCCCGGTGGCGTTGGTAGGATCGGGCAAATACGCCGTCAGTGTGGGAACGTCATTCTCATTAGTGCCCCGAGCGCCGGGCGCGCCGCCAGGCCAGAGTGGCAGCGGAGCTTGAATTTCAGCAGGCAACATAAGCGCGGTACCAACAAAATAAGCCAGGGCAAACATCAGTTTCATAAACGGGTGATACCGGAATTTATGAAGTCGCCACCGCCAAGTCAACGCCCCGGTCAGTTTGCCACCATTTACTGTTTCTTCATTCGGCATTCTTAATTCTTCATTCCCTCGTCCCCCAATTGCCCCGTCTGCACATCCAAAGTCCACCTGACCGGCGCGGGCAGGGCCACCTTCGTCCCAGCAATCTTCAGTGGCATCCACAAATAACGGGAATCCCATTGCGCCGAGGGTTTCCAAATATCGCCCATGAAAATCACATTGGTCGCCTGACTTCCCTCAATTTTCAGCGCCAGGGTAGATTGTGCTCCATACGTATTCAATTCTGGCGGCGCTATGTCGCGGAATTCCGACCACGGCCCACTGAGCGACGGGGCGGTGGCATACACGTTGGGATTGGCATTCCACCCCGTCAGATGTGAGCCAATGACATAGTACATGCCATTGAAGTGAAACACCGCCCCGCCCTCCAGGTGCTCTGGAATCAAGCACATTTCCTTTTCCACATTCAAGTAATCCGTCGAGAGCCGGGCAATGTGAAAGCCATTCGGACGGTCCTCAAAGATCAAGTAAGCCGTGCCATCATCATCCACAAACTGGCCGATGTCCCGGCTTTGCTGGCCCAGCGGCTGGAAGTATTTCAAATAGTGATAGTCGCCATCCACGGTGTCGCAGGTAAAAATCGCGACACTGGCGACTTTATACCGCCCATCATCGATGTGCGCGTACATGACGTATTTTTTGCTGGACGCGTTGAAATACACCTTGGGCCGCTCCAAAATCCAGCCCCGACCCAATTGGGCGGGATCATCCGCCTGGACCACCTGGTGACGGAACGTCCAATGGGCAAGGTCCTTGGAGGCGTAGCACCCCACGTAACGCAACCGCCGGCTGTTCGTTTGCCCGCGATCCTCGCCAAACCAGAAGTAGCTGTCGCCTGCCTTGATAATGCCCCCACCATGGGCTTGCACATGCTGGCCGCGGTCATCCGGCCAGAGCGCGCCAGGGTCAATGGTTTGGGGCGTGCCGCTGGCCACCGCGCACCAGCCGGCCAGGACTGCCAGGCAGGAAAAAAGTTTCATCATGTTGGAAGTGGATTATTCAGAACCATTTGCGCTTTTTAAAGTATAAATAGGTGGCCGCGGTGCTGGTCAGCATGGCGACCGCCGCCAACACATACCCATGCTCCCAGCTCAGCTCGGGCATGTCCTTGAAATTCATCCCGTACCACGTGCCAATCATCATCAACGGGGTGGTGACCACGGTGATCAGCGTAAGCAGTTTCACCACTTCTCCCGTCTGGTTGGAGGACATGTTCAGGTACACCTGCAATATGCCCGTCAAGGCGTCCGTGTAGCCATGGGCCTGGTCATTAATCCGGTAAAGCGCGTCACAAATATTGCGATAATAAGGCACCAAATTAGGCCGGATCAGGGCGAATTCGCCGGCCGCAAACCGGCCAATAACCGCAGATTGTGGTCCAATGATCTGTCGTAAATGAAGCACTTCCTTCTTAATCTGCAAAATTTTCGCCAGCGTTTCCGGTCCCGGACATTGCAAGGCGAGCTGCTCTAAGTCGGAAACTTTCAAGGAAAGCTCCTCCAGCGCGGGCTTGTAATTCTCCACGAGCAAGTCCAGCAAGGTATGCGCCACCCGGTCCGGGCTGCGTGCAATTTGCATCGTGCCCTTGGTCGCCCGGTCAACTGCGGTGGTGACGCTGCGCAGGGGTGCATCGTGGTAGGTGACCAGAAAATTCTTGCCCAGAAAAAAATTAAGCTCACTCGTGGCGAATTGTTCGTTCTGCCCGTTGTAATCCACCGCATGAATCACGAAAAACAAATACGGAGCAAAAATATCGCCCTCCTTGGGGCTGTATTCCTCCACCTTGGGCGCGGAACTGACCATGACACAATCATCGATTGAAAGGGGGTGAAAATGAAAAATGCGCTCCAGCACTTCCTTGGTTTCCTCCGGGGTGGGCTTTTCCAAATCCACCCACAGAAACAGGTTGGTGTCCGCCAGCAGGGTAGCCATCAGAAACGTTTCCAGTTCCTTGGTGTGCAAGCGGCCGGTGTTGGTAAATGCAAACGAATTAATCATGTCTCAGGCATCCAAACGCGTGTCAAGTCTAGGCGGGCACCGCCCCAACGCAAGCGCCAAGTCCGGTCCCTCAGTTGACGCTCCCCGCTTTGCGCATTACTTTCTTCGCGATGTTTGAACTTGTTTCGTCCTATGAACCCGCCGGGGACCAACCCCAGGCCATCTCCAAGCTGACCCAGTGGGTGCGCGATGGCGTCCGGCACCAGACGTTGCTGGGCGTCACGGGCTCGGGCAAAACCTTCACTGTGGCCAATGTCATCAAACAATTCGACCGCCCGGTGCTGGTCATCTCGCACAACAAAACCCTCGCCGCGCAGTTGTATGCCGAGTTCAAAAGTTTTTTCCCGAATAATGCCGTGGAATATTTTGTCAGTTATTTCGATTACTACCAGCCCGAGGCCTACATCCCCCGCACTGATACCTTTATTGAAAAGGATTCGAGTATCAACGCGGAAATCGAACGGCTCCGGCTCTCCACCATGAGCTCCCTCTTCTCGCGCCGGGACGTGATCGTGGTCGCCAGCGTGTCCTGCATTTACGGCATCGGCAGCCGCGAGGATTACGCGGCCATGATTCTGCCCGTCACCGTCGGCGGCGCGCTCACCCGCGAGCAGTTGCTGAGCCGGCTCGTCGATTTGCAATACACCCGCAACGATATCGCCTTCGAGCGCGGCAACTTTCGCGTACGCGGCGACACCGTGGAAATCCGACCCTCGGGCCGGGAGGACGGCCTGCGCGTGGAATTTTTTGGCGAGGAAATCGAGCGGCTGACCCGCTTCGAGCCGCTCACCGGCGCGAAACTGGAAAGCATGAGCGCCGTGACCGTCTTCCCGGCCAAGCAATTTGTCACCACCAACGACAAACTCAAGTCAGCCGCGCAAAATATCCGCGAAGAACTCCGCCAGCGCATCGTGTGGTTTGAGCAGCGCGGCAAGCTGCTGGAAGCCCAGCGCATCAAAATGCGCACGGAATATGATCTGGAAATGATGGAGGAAATGGGCTTCTGCTCGGGCATCGAAAATTATTCGCGCCACATCAGCGGCCGGCCTCCCGGCTCGCAGCCCAACACTTTGTTCGACTTTTTCCCGTCGGATTACCTCCTGGTCATTGATGAATCGCACGTGACGGTCTCGCAGATCGGCGGCATGTACGAGGGCGACAAGTCGCGGAAAACGGTGCTCGTGGACCACGGTTTCCGCCTGCCCAGCGCGCTGGACAACCGGCCCATGAACTTCCTGGAATTCCAGACCACCCAAAACCAGACCATTTACGTGAGCGCCACGCCCTCCCCGCGCGAAATGGGCTGGTCCCAGGGCCACGTGGCCGAACTGGTCGTGCGCCCCACCGGCCTGATTGACCCGGTCATCACCATCAAGCCCTTGAAAGGCCAGATCGACGACCTGCTGGAAGAGGCCCGCAAACGCACGGCCCTGAAAGAGCGCGTCCTGGTCACCACCCTCACCAAGCGCACGGCGGAGGAACTCACCGTCTACCTGCGGGAGATCGGCATCAACGTCCGTTACCTGCACAGCGACATCGACGCCATTGAGCGCGTGGAAATTCTGCGCGCCCTGCGCCGGGGCGAGTTCGATGTCCTTGTGGGCATCAACCTGCTGCGCGAAGGCCTCGACCTGCCTGAAGTGTCCCTGGTCGCGATTCTGGATGCCGACAAGGAAGGCTTCCTGCGCAGTGAGACCAGCTTGATTCAAACCGCGGGCCGCGCTGCGCGCCATCTGAACGGCGAAGTGATCTTGTACGCGGATGTCATGACCCAGAGCATCAAAAAATTTCTGGCCGTCAGTGAATACCGCCGCAAACGCCAGATCGAATACAACACCAAACATGGCATCACCCCGCGCAGTGTGATCCGCTCCCTGGAGGAAAGCCTCTCCACCAGTGCGCACGCCCACGATGACAAAGCCGTCGCCGTGATCAACGACGCCGGGGGGAATTTCGACGTTACTGAAACCATCCGCGAACTCGAAACCGAAATGCTCGCTGCCGCCGAAAATTTGGAATTCGAAAAAGCGGCCCTGCTCCGCGACCAGATCAATGAATTAAAGCGCAGTCTGGACGGCGGCAAAACCGAACCGGCCGCCAAAAAAGTAAACTATGGCAAAACCGGCAAACGCCGCGGTCGCCGCTAGCCCCGCCTTGCCTGACGGCGCCCCGGCCAGGCGCCGCAGCTTTCTTGCCAACAACTGTAAGCTCTAATCATTGACGGGCTTGACTCCTGGCTCCGTTCCCCAGTCCTCCAGCGTAACACCAGCCAAGCCACCCTTCACCGGCCATTTTAAAAAATTTTAAATTGGCAGGTAAGAAACCCCCTCCGCAACGCATCCAAACCATAAGCCGATATAACGGCAAACCATTAAACAATTAATAAATTAAATATTATGCCTCGCATCCCTACCATCAACACCGACTCCGCGTCCGTCGAACAACAACAAATCCTTGCCAACGTTAAAAAAGGTCTCGGCCTGGTGCCCAACCTGGTCTCGACCCTGGCCCAGTCACCCGCCGCCGCCCATGCCTATCTCGCCTTTAGTGGCGCGCTGGCCAAAGGCTCCCTGCCGCGGTCCTTGCAAGAACAGATCTCCCTGGTCGTCGGCGAAACCAATGCTTGTGACTACTGCGTCGCGGCCCACACCCTCCTGGGCGGCAAGGCCGGGTTGACCCCGGAGGCCGTGCTCGCCGCGCGCAGTGCCCAGGCCACCGACCCCAAAACCCAGGCCGCCCTGGTCTTCGCCCAAAAGATCGTGACCGAACACGGTCACGTCAGTGATGCCGACGTCGCTGGGTTGCGGGCCCACGGTTACACGGATGGCGACATCACGGAAATTGTCGCCAACACCGCCTTGAACATTTTCACCAATTATTTCAACCACGTGGCGGGTACGGTGGTCGATTTCCCAGCCGCGCCCAAACTGGCGGCGTGTGATTGCGCTCATTGAGTGCTTGGCGGGCCGGTTTGATTTCGTTATCGTGCGCTGGTGACACCGACTGAAATCAACTGGCCCGTCGCGTTGCGGGCCACCGATAGTGGCGAGCAAGCTGCCGCCATGCGGGCATTGCGCGACGTGTTGCACCATGGTTTGCGCATCGCCCTAAGCAGTCGCGGCGATGTCAGCGAGGCCCATCTGGAGGATTTCGTCCAGGAAAGCCTCATCCGCATCTTGGACCGGCTCGACCAGTTTCAAGGCCGCAGCAAATTCACCACCTGGGCTCAGGCCATTGCTCTGAACACCGCCTTCACCGAATTGCGGCGTAAACGCTGGCAGGATGTCTCCCTGGACGCCTTGCTGGCGGATGGTGAACGCCTGGCCGAACCCGGGATGATGGCCGAGGATGTGCTCGGCGCCCAGGAGGACCGCCAGCACTTGGTGGCGGTCCTGCGGGAGGCGATTGAGCATGAGCTGACCCCGAAACAACGCGCGGCGATTTTGGGCGAGCTGCGTGAAATGCCGTTCGACCAGATCGTTGAACTGCTCGGCACCAGCCGCAGTGCCGCGTATAAAATGTTGCACGACGCCCGCCGGGCCTTGAAGCAACGCTTGCAGGCCGCCGGCATCACGGGAACCGACATTCAAAACGCTTTTAATCTATGAAACCGCCAGACCAGCAGTTGACCAGCGCACAGGTTGGCAGCGTCCTCAAGATGCTGGCCCTGACCACCGAGCGCGAACTCAACTGCAGTGAATGCCTGCAACATGTCGGCGAATTTGCCGAAACCCGGCTGGCCAGCCAGCCGGTGGATGCGGTCATGGCCAGCATCGAACAGCATCTGGCCCTCTGCCCCGAATGCCGCGAGGAATTCGAGGCGCTCATGACGATTCTCCAGGCCGGACAGTGAGCCGCGCGACCTTCAGCGATTTGGCGCGAACGATCCGCGCCTGCACCCTTTGCGCGGAACACCTACCGCTCGGCCCTCGCCCCGTCCTGCAGGTCTCCCCCACCGCCCGCATTCTCATCGCCGGCCAGGCTCCTGGCCGCAAGGTGCATGCGTCCGGGGTTCCCTTTGCCGACGCCAGTGGCGACCGCCTGCGCGACTGGCTCGGCCTGGACCACACCACGTTTTATGACGCAGACCAAGTGGCGATCCTGCCCATGGGTTTTTGTTACCCCGGCACCGGTTCGTCCGGCGACCTGCCTCCGCGCCCCGAATGTGCCGCGGCATGGCGCAAAAAAATCCTGGGTGAACTGCCGGCCATCAGGCTGACCCTCGTCATCGGCCAATATGCCATGGCCTGGCATCTCGGCCCGTGCGCCAAAGGAACGCTGACGGAAACCGTCCAGGCCTGGCGTGAATTTTCCCCCGCCCTCTGGCCACTGCCACACCCCAGCCCGCGCAACAATATCTGGCTGAAAAAGAATCCTTGGTTCACCCACGAAGTACTTCCGGCCTTGCGCCAGGAAATTCGGACTCAGCTCGCTTGACCCGGCTCTGAAATTTAGTACCCCGGCCCGCACACGAGCTGCCGGATTTTTTTGCGGGGTAAGATTATCTCCACTCGCAGCATCCAAGTGGTACGCCGCAATTAGGGGCGATTAAATCAAACAACCGCAAAAACAAAACCAACAGATTATGAAAAGTATTAAAAGCCTCCTTGCCCTCACCCTCACCACCCTGGCTTTGGCTATCTCCGCCCAGGGGGCGGACCTCGTCAATATTTCTGGTGCCAGCAACATCGCCGTCGGCGGCTACGACACGGTCGCCTTCTTCACGGATCACAAACCGGTTAACGGGGATCCCGGAATCTCGGCCACCTTTCAGGGCGCCACCTACATATTTTCGAGCCAGGAAAATAAAAACCTCTTTCTCGCAGATCCGGTAAAATATACCCCGCAATGCGGCGGCTTTTGCGCCTTTGGCGTTTCCGTCGGAGCCCTGTTCCCCGTGGACATTACCACCTGGCAGATTCGCGGCGGCAAACTTTATCTTAACTTGAACCAGTCCATTCTTAAAAAATTTAACGCGGACTTTGCCGCCAATGTCGCCAAGGCGGATAAGAACTGGCCCGGATTGGTGGAAAAAAACGGCAAGTAAACCAATTACCGCCGGCGCACCGGTCTGTTGACCGGTCCAAGCTGGCAAAACAAAAAAAGCTAAATTATGTCGACCCCCTTGCAACTCATCAACACCGCCGGCGCGAGCGGCATCGCTTTGAGCGGATTTGACCCCGTCGCCTTCTTCACCGACCACCGACCAGTCAATGGCGACCCCAGTATCTGCGGAAAACACCTGGAGGCGACTTATCTGTTTGCCACCCAGGAGCATAAGGACCTGTTTGTGAGGGACCCTGAAAAATATCTGCCGCAAACGGGCGGCTTCTGCACCTTCGGCGTCTCCGTGGGCGCCCTGTTTCCCGTGGACATTACCACCTGGCAGATTCGTAATGGAAAATTGTATTTCAACCTGAATCCTGCCATTCTCACTGCGTTCAATGCCGAATTTGCCGGCAACGTCGCCAAGGCCAATGCTAACTGGCCTGGCCTCGTCGAGAAAAACGGCCAGTGATTTAAAGCACGGTGGCGACGCCGCCAATGGCGCCGCCACCGCCGGCAGGCTTTGAACCAGGATAATCCGAACCAAAAACTATGAATGAAACCACACAATTGTTGATCCGGCATGGGTCTTTGGTCGTGTTTCTCTTTGTGTTTGTGGAGCAAATGGGCATCCCCCTGCCGGCGGCACCCTTGCTGCTCGTGGCCGGTTCCCTTTCGGCAACCGGACACTTTAATTTATTCCCGGGATTTTTGCTGGTGATGCTGGCGTGCCTGTTGGGTGATGGTTTCTGGTTTCTGCTTGGGCGCTTGCGGGGCAATCTGGTTTTGGGCTGGTTATGCCGCCTGGCGCTGGAGCCAGATTCCTGCGTGCGCCGAACGAACAATATGTTTACGCGCTATGGTCTGGGCGCGGTGGTGGTCGCGAAATTCGTGCCGGGTTTGAGCACGCTGGCACCGCCTTTGGCCGGGATGTCGGGCGTGGGGGCCATCCGTTTTTTCCTGGCCGACGGGCTGGGTTCCCTGCTTTATGCCGCCGGCTTCATGCTCTTGGGGCGCTTGTTTAGCAACCAAATCCAAGAAGTCACGGATGCCCTGGCGGGGATTGGTCAGAGTGCCTTGTACCTGCTCACGGGCGCCCTGACGATTTATCTTGGGTATAAGTACTGGCAACGGAAAAAGATATTGCGCGAGTTGCACATGGCCCGGATCACGGTTGGCGAATTGCGCCAAAAGCAGGCGGCCGGCGAGCCGGTGGTCATTCTGGATTTACGAACGGTCCTGGAGCTTAAGCACGATGCGGTCACCATTCCCGGGGCGATGCCCTTGCGACTGGATGAGCTGGACCAGCGGCACCACGAGATTCCGCGCGACCGGGAGATAATCGTTTATTGTTCCTGCCCCAATGAGGTCAGCAGTGCCCGCATGGCCATGCTCCTGCGCCGGCGGGGAATCACCCGCGTCCGCCCTTTACTGGGTGGCATCGCCGCCTGGCGCGAATCCAGTTTCGGGACCATGTCGGGCGGGACGGTCATCCCGGCACCCTAGTCGTACCAGGCGATTCGACAACCAGGCATTTGCCCATTCACCCTGCTCTTGGCGCAGGGCCGGCCGTTTATAAAATGTCCGAAGGTTTGGCCCGCATCCGTCTCGGGCGAGGATTTCCGCACTCGTGTGAAAATCCCTCAACCAACGGCTCGCACCACCTCTGCCAGCGGGGTCGAGACTCGTCCACCCAATTACCCGCTACCCGAAAATCCCAGTCGCTGAAGGCTGGCCAAGCCGCCGCCCGCCTGTGTCCGGGCTTGCCGTTCCCCCGGCAGTAACTTCCAGTACCTTGGAAATTTCCCAAGGCAAGCCCGGGCCTGCTTTGCGGACAACCCGTCATACCAACCCATCCCCAGGGCATCGGAGGCCATAAAACCGGCGACTTCTCCAGTTCCAGATTTTTATTTTCAAGAGGTAAGATTTCCGTTCTGCGCCGCATCCAATCAGCAGGCCGCCCTGACGGCTTTAATTAAAACCTGACTAAAATATTATCCAGCATGAAGCACCAATTAAAATCCCTCGTTGCCGCCGCATTGACGGTGGCCGGATTGACCAGCCAGCTTAATTCGTTTGCCGGCGATATCACCGCCACCACTTATCACACAACCAAGGTTGACGGACTCAACCTGTTCTACCGGGAAGCTGGCGAACCCACTAGGCCCACCATTGTGCTCTTGCACGGCTTCCCCTCCTCCTCGCACATGTATCGGAATTTGATTCCCCAGCTCGCGGCGAAGTATCACGTCATCGCGCCAGATTATCCCGGCTTCGGTTACTCCGATCAGCCCGCAGCGACAGCATTTGCCTATACGTTTGACCATCTCGCGGCGGTCACCGATGATTTGCTAAACGCGCTCAAGTTGGAAAAGTACAGCCTCTATATTCAGGACTATGGATCCCCCGTTGGATTCCGCTTGTTCGTGAAGCATCCGGCAAAAATTGCCGCCCTCATCACCCAAAATGGGAATGCCTACGAGGCAGGTTTGAGCCCGGCGTGGCAACCCTTCCGCGCTTATTGGCATGACAAGTCTCCGGAAAACGAGGCCAAGCTGCGCGGTTTTTTGACCCTCGATACGACGAAATTCCAATACAGCGCCGGTTTCCACGACGCCAGCCGGGTGAGTCCAGATGCCTGGACCTTTGATCAAATGACCCTGGACCGGCCCGGCAACCAGGCCATCCAACTGGCCCTATTCTATGACTACCAGAACAACGTGAAGCAATATGACCTCTGGCATGCCACCTTGCGCCAGTATCAGCCGCCCGTGCTGGCCGTCTGGGGCAAGAACGATCCCTTCTTCCTGCCCGCTGGCGCGTTGGCTTACACCAACGACGTCCCGAAAGCCGAAGTCCACCTGCTCGACACCGGCCATTTCGCCCTGGAGGAAGAGGGTGACCAAATCGCCAATGACATCCTGACCTTTCTTGCCAAAAACGTGCAGTAAATCCACCGCGCATTAAAATACGCAAACCTCAATAAAATTATGCCTCTCACCCTGACCCTCACCGCCGGCTTGCTACCGCCGGGCACCGAACGAGCCGCCTTTCAAAAACTTTGCGAAGCCATGCTCAAATGGCATGGACTGACCGGCAATCCAATAATGACGCCCAATGTCGTCGGCTCCATCCAGGTGCTGGCCCGCGAACATAGCTTCGCCGGACTCGAGTCAGCGGAGGTCGCGTTTATCGAATGGAAAGTCCCGGCGTTCGCGTTTGCCACCCGCGAAATCCAGCAAGGTTACACCGCCGAAGCGACGCAAATCATTCACGATGCTTCCCATGGCCGCCTGCCCAAGGAACGCATTTGGGTGAATGTCACCCATGCGGTCGACGGTGCCTGGGGCATTGCCGGCCAGGCGCTGACGAACGATCAATTGAAACACGCCATTTCCCCACGATGAAATGGTTCCCGTCCAAAATCCCAACCATAGAACCAAAGCACTCAAAAAACAGTATTATGAAACTCCAAAATAAAATCGCCGTCATCACGGGTGGCAACAGCGGCATCGGCCTCGCCACCGCCCACGAATTCAAACAGCAAGGCGCCCGCGTCATCATCATCGGGCGCAATCCTGAGGCCGTCGCCGCCGCCGCCACGGAAGTCGGCGGGGAGACCCTTGGCTTGGTCGCCGATGTTTCCAAAGTCGCGGACCTCGAAGCGGCCTTCCGCGTCATTCAGGAAAAGTATGGCCGGGTGGATGTCCTGTTTGCCAACGCCGGTATTGCGAAATTCGCTCCCCTGGCAGAGGTATCCGAGGCCTTTTTTGTCGAACAGGTCGCGATCAACGTCAAAGGAGCCTACTTCACGGCCCAAAAAGCCTTGCCACTCCTCGCGGAAGGTGCGTCCGTCATCTTCACCTCCTCCACCGTCTCACATTTCGGCATGCCCGGTTCGAGTGTGTATTCCCTGACCAAAGCCGCGCTCATCAACCTGGCCAAAACTCTGGCGGTCGAACTCGCGGGCAAAAAAATCCGGGTGAACGTCGTCAGCCCGGGCCCCATTGCCACCCCCATTTTTGGCAAGATGGGTTTGCCTGAGGCGGCCGTGCAGGAACTGGGCGGCGCCATCCTGGCGCAAGTGCCGCTGGCGCGTTTTGGCGAAGCGAGCGAAATCGCCAAGGCCGTCACGTACCTGGCCTCCGCTGATGCCGCGTACGTCACCGGCACGGAACTGCTCGTGGACGGTGGCATGGCGCAGGCCTGAAACGGAAATATTTCCAGCAACCAGAAAACCATCACCACAAATTTAAATAATATTCAACTATGAAAACTGCCATAATCATCCTTGCCGATCCAAAATCAAACAGTGACGAAGCGAATGGACGAGCGTTTAATGCCCTCGCCCTCGCCCAGGAATTGCTCCGCGCGGGCGACGCAGTTGAGATCAACTTCATCGGTGCCGGTACCCGCTGGCCCGGTGAACTCACCAAGCTTGGTCATCCATTCAACGGCCTCTACAATTCCGTGCGTGCAGCCGTGAAAGCCGGTTCGTGTGGCTGCGCGGCCGCGTTCGGGGCCACGGAAAGCCTTCAAGCGTGTGGAATTCCGGTGACGAAAGAAAATGCCGTGGCCGGCACCCCCGGCCTCTTGAGCATCCGCCACTACTTAGCCGGAACGATTCAGCTTGAAAAGAGGCGCACCGTCTGGCGGGCTTGTGGTGATGAAACCAAAACAAGTTCCCGCGCCTCAACAGGAGGCGGACCAAACGGTGCGCCTACCAATTGACACAAAAACGACGACTTCG
>CAIQWB010000040.1 GCA_903875465.1 uncultured Verrucomicrobia subdivision 3 bacterium | reverse complement strand
TTCCCCCCAACGACCGCCAACCCCAACGGGGTTGTGCCCGTTGGCCGGCCCAGCCCCATGACACAACCCCGTTGGGGTTGCATAAAAATGCGTCAGCCTACCCAGGGTAGTCCCGCTGCCGGGACAACCCCGGCCTAGCGGACGGAATCCCGTTGGGATTCGGCAATCCAGCAGCCGACGGCCCAAGCCAGCCCGAATTCCACCGAAACCAGCGAGGAACCATTGGGGGATTTCGGGTGTATTCCGGTTCAACATCTTGGCTCTGTGCTCTCTGTGCTCTTTTGTGGCCAACCCCGACTTTCCCCAGCCACCTGAATCCTCCGCACCGATGGCCCCCCCATGCCCGAAGCCGCACGCTTCCCAGCCAGTAGCCGGTGGTTGCCCGTCCGCCGAAGCTCCGCGCGAAGGCGGAAGGAGCACCGCGACGACACCACCGGAAACCAATCCCCCTAAAACCAATTGGCCCAACCACCTGAATGCTTCGCCCTCCAATTTTGTTTCATTTGCCGCGACTTTTTGGTATCAGACCCGTGTGAGCCTCGTGAAGTCAAAACAACGCGTTGCCGACCACGGGGAGGTATTCACTCCCGCGTGGATGGTGGAAGCTATGCTTGATCTCGTGAAGGGTGAGACTGAGCGCATTGATTCCCGCTTCCTGGAGTCGGCGTGCGGCGATGGCAATTTCCTCACCCAAATCCTGCGGCGCAAACTCGCTGCCGTGGAACTCAAATACGCCAGGTCCGATTTCGAGCGCCAGCACTACGCGCTGCTCGCGCTCATGTGCATTTATGGGATTGAGCTGCTGCCGGACAACATTGCCGAGTGTCGCGTAAACCTGCTCGAAATCTTCGCCGAGTATCTGAACCTGGCTCCGGCGGACGACCTGTATCGCGCCTCATTCTTTGTGCTGTCGCAGAACCTTGTCCATGGCGACGCCCTGACGATGCGCACCCATGACGCCCTGCCGATCACCTTCGCCGAGTGGGGCTATCTGGGCAAAGGCCGGTTCCAGCGGCGTGACTTCCGTTACGACAACCTCACCCAATCATCGGCCTTCAGTGCCGAGGGGTCGCTGTTTGCCCACCTTGGCAAGCACGAGATTTTCCAGCCCGCCAAGACCTACCCGCCCATGACTCTGGGCGAATTGTCCGCACTGGCCCCGGAGATCATCCCATGACCGACCAAGTCAGCTTCACCCTGCGCGCCCGCAACCCCGATGTGCTGACATGCATCGCGAACCTCTCCAACGACGAGGTGTTTACCCCGCCGGAGTTCGCCAACCGCATGCTCGACACGTTGGCCGAGGCGTGGGCAGCGAGCCATGGTGGCAACAGTATCTGGACCGACAAGACAGTGAAGTTTCTCGACCCCTGTACCAAATCCGGCGTGTTTCTGCGCGAGATCACCAGCCGACTCAACAAGGGATTGGAGCCGGAGATTCCCGATTTACAACAGCGTGTGGACCACATTCTGACCCGGCAGGTATTCGGCATCGGCATCACCCAGCTCACCAGCCTGCTAGCGCGGCGCAGCGTGTATTGTTCCAAGCACGCCAATGGCCAGCACTCCATCGCCAAATCTTTTTCCGGTGACGATGGCAATATCTGGTTCCAGCGCCTCAAACACACCTGGGATGGCGGCAAGTGCCAGTTTTGCGGCGCGGGCAAATCCGTTTTCGATCGGGCGGCGGGGCTGGAAACCCACGCCTACGCGTTCATTCACACCGACAACATCAAGGCTCGGCTCGCCGAAATTTTTGGAGGCAATATGCAATTTGACGTCATCATCGGAAATCCACCGTATCAGTTAAACGACGGTGGCTTTGGCACTAGCGCCGCGCCGATTTATCAGTTGTTTGTGGAGCAGGCGAAAAAACTAGAGCCGCGCTATCTCTCACTCGTGATTCCTTCCCGATGGTTTGCAGGTGGCAAGGGTTTGGATGATTTCCGCAAGGGCATGCTCGCTGACAAGCGCACGCGTTCAATTGACGACTACTTAAGCGCAGCGGATGTGTTTCCGGGTGTCGGGCTGAAAGGCGGTGTATGCTACTTCTTATGGGAACGAGATAATCCCGGCCTGTGCTGTGTCACCACTCACTTTAAGGATTGGGCTGATTCTAAATCCACGCGTCCGTTGCTTGAAGACGGTGCTGACATATTCATTCGCTTCAACGAAGGCTTGTCTGTTTTGAAGAAGGTGATTTCTGTCGAAACCAACCAATCGCGGTCATTGTCTTTACCTGAAGACAAGCGTTTCGACAAGCTGGTCAGTTCACGGAAACCATTTGGGCTTGAGACTAAGTTCCAAGGCAAGGCGACCAAACGCGTCGATGATGTTCTGGTCTATCAAAATGGAGGGATTGGCTATACGCCGCAAAAATCCATTACCTCAGGCGTTGAACTAATCGACAAATGGAAGGTCTATGTAGGCCGCGCGGCGCCAGGCACAGGCAATCGTGATACTTATCCACACCGCATTATCAGCACGCCATTTATCGGCGAGCCTGGAAGCATTTCTTCAGAAACTTATCTATGCATCGGCCCACTTGAATCCAAGAGTGAAGCCGAAAGCGTTTTGTCATATCTTACTTGCCGACTAACACGCCTGCTAATTCTACTGCATAAACCATCACAAGACACGACGCGCAAGGTCTATACTTTCGTTCCGACACAAGATTGGACGAAGCAGTGGACAGACACTGACCTCTACGCGAAATACGGCCTTAACGAAAAAGAAATCGCATTCATTGAAAAAATAGTTCGCCCAATGGATTTGAGCAGCAATTTGTTTGATGAGTTTTCCGTGGAAGAGGATGTCGATGAGTAAGACCATCGAAGAAATCCTAACGCCGAAGCCGGAAGCGCGTCCCCGCATCTACGCCTACTCGATTGACGACCCGGCGCACGCGGGCTTGCTCAAGGTCGGCCAGACCACGCGCGACGTGAAGCAGCGTGTCGCCGAACAACTCAAGACCGCCAACATCAAGAATTTCACCATCGTGCTGGATGAGGTGGCCGAGCGGGACGACGCCACCACATTCAGCGATCATGAAGTGCGCGCCGCCCTCGTCAAAAAGAAGTTCGCGAACACGGAATTGGAATGGATGCGCTGCACGCTAAACGACGTCAAGGCCGTGCTGACGGAATTGCGCACGGGGAAAAATTTCACCGGCACACGCACGGAACGGTTTGGTTTGCGTCAAGAGCAGGCCGACGCGGTGGCGAAGACGTTCGACTATTTCAATTCCATCTGGGCGGATACGAAAAACAAAGCCACGCCCCGCTTTCTGTGGAATGCCAAAATGCGCTTTGGCAAAACCTTCACCACGTACCAACTCGCCAAGAAACTGGCCGCCAGGCGGGTGCTGGTGATGACGTTCAAGCCCGCCGTGGCCGATGCGTGGCAGACCGACCTGGAATCCCACGTGGATTTTGATGGCTGGCAATTTCTCACGCGCGATTCCGACGATGACCCGACAAAAATTTCCGCCGCGACGCCACTCGTTTATTTCGGTTCGTTGCAGGACTTGCTGGGCCGCGATAAAGCCACCGGCAACATCAAGCCCAAGAATCAATGGATTCATAAGGTGAAATGGGACTTGGTCGTATTTGATGAATACCATTTCGGTGCCTGGCGTGAGTCCGCCAAGGAATTGGTGGAAGGCGAAGAAGAACGCATCGCTCGCGAGGAAGCGGAGCTAGAAGCCGCCAATAAAGAGAAAACGGTTTCGGACCGGCTCAAAGTCAAGATCGCCGACCAACAAGAGCCGCTGGAAAAGGAATCGGATTTCCTGCCCATCATGACCAAGGCTTACCTGTATCTGTCCGGCACGCCATTCAAGGCGCTCGCCACGGGCGAGTTCATCGAGGAGGCGATTTTCAACTGGACCTATACGGACGAACAGCGCGCGAAGGAAGAGTTCGCGCAGAAAAATCCCGGCCAGCGGAATCCTTATGGAGCACTACCTCGTCTGCATCTGCTAACGTATCAGATGCCGCCCGAGTTGATCGCCGTCGCCAGTGCTGGAGAGTTTGATGAGTTTGACCTGAACGCCTTCTTCGAAGCCAATGGCGAGGGGAAGAAAGCCCGGTTCAAGCACCAGAGCGACGTTCAAAAGTGGCTGGAGATTATCCGTGGTGGCTATACTCCCAAGACGGTGGAACAACTCAAGACCGGGTCGCGCGCTCCGTTCCCGTATTACGACGCCACCTTGCTGCCGTATCTCCAACATTCATTCTGGTTTCTGCCCAATGTCGCGGCCTGTCACGCCATGGCCAATCTCCTGGCCGAGAAGCAAAATGTTTTTTGGCACGGCTACGACGCGATTGTTTGCGCCGGTGCCAACGCGGGCATCGGCTTGGCTTCACTCCCGCCCGTGCGCGAGGCCATCGGCAGCGGCTTCGCCACCAAGACCATCACGCTCTCCTGCGGCAAACTAACCACCGGCGTGACCGTCCCACAGTGGTCGTCCATCCTGATGCTGCGGAATCTGAAATCGCCGGAGACATATTTCCAAGCAGCGTTTCGGGTGCAATCGCCGTGGTCCATCAAGAATCCGAACGGCGATAACCCGAACGAGGAGGAAATCTTGAAGCCAGCTTGCTTCGTGTTCGACTTCGCGCCGACGCGGGCGTTACGGCAACTCTCGGAATACGGCATCGGGCTTTCGCCCGGCGAATCAAACCCTGAGAATGCCGTCAAGGACCTCGTTTCGTTCCTGCCCGTGCTTGCTTACGACGGAGCAAACATGACGCAGATTGATGCGGGTGCCATCCTCGACATCGCCATGGCCGGAACCTCGGCTACATTGCTCGCACGTAAATGGGAGAGTGCATATCTGGTGAATGTTGACAACGACACCTTGCGACGTATCCTCGATAATCCCGAGGCGATGGCCGCGGTGGAACGCATCGAAGGCTGGCGTGCGCTTGGTGACAACATCATCGAAACGATCATCAACCAGAGCGATTTGGTGAAGAACCTGAGAAACAAGGCCAAGGACAAAGAGTTGTCGAAGAAGGAACAAAAACAGCTCACCGAGGAGGAAAAAGAATACAAATCCAAGCGGAAGTTGATTCAGGAAAAACTCATTAAGTTTGCCACGCGTATTCCTGCCTTCATGTACCTGACCGATTTTCGTGAGAATACGCTTAAGGATGTCATTACCAAGCTTGAGCCGGAATTATTCCAGACCGTGACGGGCCTGACCGTCAAAGATTTTCATTTGTTGGTAGGCCTAAAGGTATTTAACACGGAGCAAATGGATCAGGCCGTGTTTGCGTTCCGTCGTTATGAAGATGCCTCGCTTCGCTACACGGGCATCGACAGTCACGAAGGTCTGACGCACTATGGACTTTACAGCACCGTGGTCGCGCGCGAGTAGCGTGCGCGGTTCGCATTTTTCTCACCAGGCCTTTCGCCTGTCCTGGCAAATGGGACCACCTTTGAGCTGTCGCCCCAGCGCCCAGGCCGTGGTTGGATAACTACTTCCCGGTAGTAAATTGGGTTGGGAATGTTACGCGCCCCTAATAACCAAAAAAAAACGCCCGGGCTTGCACCCGGGCGTTTTGCCTGAATTGGTTCGCGCGGCCTATTTCATCCGGTCGAAATTCTTTTGCAGGATCTGCCAGTCTTTCAGGCCGGTCACCTTGCTCTGGTAACCCTTGATGATCTCCGCTTCCTTCGCGTTCTTCGTGGGCTTGCTGTTCTTGTAGAAAATGCCGAAATATCCCGGGAACGGGTCGCCCGCCAGCGCATAGGCCGCGCCTTCGTTGGTCACATCGTGATCCTTCGGCACTTCCTTGAACACGCCGCCCTTGCGGGGGTTCGAGGCGTCAAACGCGCCTTCATAAAACTCCACGCATTCGCTCAGGCATTCAATGAAGCTGAAACCATCGTGATCCATCGCCGCCTCCATCATCGCCAGCACATGGTTCGGGTTCGTGTGCGTGGTGCGCGCCACAAACGTCGCCCCGGCGGCAATCGCCTGTTTCATGGGATTGATGGGATAATCCACCGCACCCCAGAGATCCGTCTTGCTCTTGAAGCCGAGCGGCGACGTGGGCGAGGTCTGTTTCTTGGTCAAACCATACACCCAGTTGTCCATCACGCAGTAGGTCATCTTGATATTCTTGCGGCAGGTGTGGCTGAAATGGTTGCCGCCGATGGAGAAGGCATCGCCGTCGCCCCCGAACACAAACACATGCAGGTCCGGCCGGCTCAGCGAAATGCCGCTGGCGAAGGGCAGGGCGCGACCGTGAATGAAATGCGCGCCGTGAGCCTGCACGAAGTACGGGAACCGGCTCGAACAGCCGATCCCGGCAATCGTCGTGATCTGCTCATGGATCATCTTGCGCTTTTCAATCAGCTTGAAATACAGCGCCAGCACCGAGAAATCACCGCAACCGGGGCACCAGGTGGGGTGATCGGCGGCGATTTCCTTCTTGGTCAAACCTTTGCGTTCCCCGGTCACCGGCGGGGTGGTCGTCGTCAGCGGTGTGGCGGCCGTGGCACTGGCCGGTGCGGGCGTGGCCGCCGGCGTGGGAGAGGTTAAAATACTCATAATCGTTTCGGTTAAAGTGGGTTGCGGGGTTGGGCTCAGGCTTTGGCGGAGGCCAGCGTGCGGGCGCGGTCCAGAATTTCCTTCACCTTCCAGGTGAGGCCGTCCGATTTGGTGATCCCCTGAATGCGCGGGTCGCAGTACCGGGCGCGCAGCAAGGCGGCCAGCTGGCCGAAGCCATAGGTGCCCTCATCGTTTAATTCCACCACAAAAATATGGTGGAAACCCTTGAAGATCTGCTCCAAACCATTGGGCAGCGGGTTGATATAACGGAGGGACAGGCCCGAAATCGCTTCGCCGATACTGCGGGCGCGGTCGACCGCTTCCCGGACCGGACCCTGGCCGGAACCCCAGCTGACCAGCAGGATTTGACCTTCGTTCGGGCCGTAAGTCTTGAGTTTCGGGAAATCCCAGGCGAGCTGGCGCAGCTTGTTCCGGCGCTTGGCCGTCATCAGGGAGTGCAGTTTGGAGGAACCCGTCGGATGCCCCAGTTCATCATGTTCCAGCCCGGTCGCAATCGGGTACTTGCCGCTCAGCACCTTCGTGCCCGGGGCAATGTGCTGGGTGATGCCGTTCGGTTTGGACAAGTCATAGGGCTTGTGCTCCGCCACCGGGGTAAAGTCCGGGGAGATATCCTGGCACACCTTTTCCAAGTTCGGCTCCTCAAAGGCTTCGATCCGGGTCGCGATGCCCTGGTCGGTCAAAATAAATACCGGCGTGCTGTATTTGCGGGCAAGGTTCACCGCTTCTATCGCCGTGTAAAAACAATCTTCCACGCTCACCGGGGCGAGCACCACGCGGGGCGAGTCGCCGTGACCGCCGAAACAGGCAATGTTCAAATCCGATTGCTCCACGTTCGTCGGCATGCCCGTCGAAGGACCGCCGCGCTGCACGTCCACGATCACCAACGGCATTTCCGCCATGGAAGCCCAGCCAATGGCTTCGGTCTTCAAACTGATGCCCGGACCGCTGGAACCGGTGACCGCCACGCGACCGGCATAACTGCCGCCCAGCGCCATGGAAACCGCGGCGATTTCGTCCTCCGTCTGGATGAACATGCCCCCGTATTTGGGCAGCTCGCGGCGCAGCAATTCCATGATATCCGACCACGGGGTGATGGGATAACCCGCGCCGAACCGCACGCCCGCGGCGATCAAGCCGTAGGCCAGCGCCTCGTTGCCATTCATCACCACTTGCAGGCGGTCCTTCTTCTCCGGATCAAAAAATTGGAAAGTCTTCAGCAGGTTTTCCAGCGAGTGCATGTACCCCGCGTTAAAGCAGGTCGTGGCATTGGCGACGAGCGACGGGTCCTTGCCCCCGAAACGTTCCTCGATCAACTTCAGCAGCTTCGGCACATTCAGATCAAAAATCTTGGCCAGCAAACCCATGGCGAAAATGTTTTTGCCCTTGTCGCGGCCCGTGCCGCCAATGGCTTCCACCGTCAGGCTCGAAATATTCACGCCCACATGACGGTAATTTTCCTCATACGCCGGGTTCGGCACCACATGGTCGGCATCAAACAGCACGATCCCGCCCAGCTTCAAGGACTTGATATGGTCTTCATAGCTGTGCTGGTAAAAACACAGCAGCATGTCCGCCTCGTCGCCCGCGCTCAGCACCTCGCCGGAGCCGATGCGCACCTGAAAAATGGAAGGCCCGCCGGAAATCGTCGAGGGAATCGTCATGAACGTCATGACTTCCTGCTCGCTCCGCCCGGCCAGGCGGGCCAGAAAGCCGCCGATGGCCTGAATACCGTCCTGCGAGTTGCCCGCGATCCGAATCACGGCCTCATTAATCTTTAAAACCTTCGCCGCGCCAGTCGACGGCGCTGCTGCTTCAATTGTATCACTCATGGGACCTCGAATAAAAACACCGCAATGGTTGTTAGATGGGCAACTGAAGACAGTTCAGTGCGACACCGATGCCTTATCATAATAGTTGGGCCGGGGGCATGTGTCAATTTCTTATAAGTGTTATATGTGACTGCCCGGCAACGACTTGCCAATATTAACCAATTCCAGATTGAAGGCCAAAATTCATTCATAAGCATAGGTTATAATTAGGGGCTCCAGAAAATGGATATCTTTTGTCCATCCTGTCTAATTTTGCACACTTGTAAACGCGGCTTGCACTTCGCGCCCGGCGGGCCTAGCGTGGCGGGGTAGTACTTTGACCAATGAATGTGCAGGAATCCTACGACGACGCCATGTTCGCCTTCAGCCAGGGCGACTTTCCCGCGGCCATTGCCCGCCTCCAGGCGGTCCTCGCCGCCGAACCGGCCCATTACGAGGCCCAGCTGGCCTTGGGCATGGCCTGGTATCGCCAGGGTGATTACCCCCGCGCCATTGCGGAAGGCCATAAGGCCGAACAACTTCGGCCCAAAGAACAGCTCGTGCACACCAACCTCTCCCTCTTTTACCAAAAAGTCGGGGACAAAGTCACCGCCGAGCATCACGGCCTGCAAGCCCGCATCGCCGGCTGGCGCGAGGATGCCCAGGCGGCCAAGTCCGGCACCCCGGCCGCGCCCAACGCCACCGACCCCGAACTCCAAATGGCCAGGCCCATGGTCCCCCCCCAGGTCATCAAAATGCCCGAGAAATTCCCCGACCAGCCCTGGAAAAAGGCCAAATAACCCCGGCATACAAGCTAAATCACCCGCCGCCAGCCCCCGGTCCTGCGGGAAAATCTTCAAAAACCCCCTAATTTAATACTATTTACTGCTAATTCATGAAAAGCGCCTACGAACTCGCGATGGAACGTCTAAACCAGACCACCCCCAGCGTCAAAGTCTCCCCCCAACTCAAAAAAGACCTGGCCGAATTGGATTCCCAATATGCCGCGAAGATCGCCGAACGGGAAATCGCCCTGGCCGGAGAAATTGCCCGCGCGGCCCATGATCCCGAAAAAGCCCAGGCCCTCCGCGAACAACTGATTCACGAGCGCAAAAAGCTCCAGAGCCAGTTGGAAGACAAGAAAGAGCGCCTGCGCGCGGCGGCCCGGTAAATGCTTGCCGGCCGATCGAGCCGACCAGCACCGCTGCCACCCCTCCGAAATAGTTGTTTCTCGTAACTCGTTAAACGAGTAGTTAATTCATTGGCTTGGTATGCAGTTGGATACGGTCCTGTCTGCCCACTGCAGTTCTCCGTGCATCCCCGCATCTCGTGACGCTGCCCCTCCTCGCCATTGGTGAGGCTGGCTCGGCCCCACATCCTTTCAACGAACCGGCCAGACCGGTCGGCAATTTTGACTTGGGATTGGCACCTCATTGTTTCGACATCACCTGTTTCGGTGATAGACCCTTAACCTTGTTTGGGTATTGCTGCCCTCGGAATTCCGCCCTAAGGTGGTTTTAATCCAAATCACGAATGCGACCCGCTGACGATTCCGAAGAAATCTTCAGTCATCGCGTGTGCTGGCAAGCAATGATTAAATGCGAAACGAATGCAATGATGCATTGGTAAAAACCGATGCTGTCCGCCAATTGGTACCGTATCAAAACGAAGTAAACAACCGCCCCTACCCCATGAATAAACCTCAAAACACAAAATGGCCTTTCCCGGCGAGCCTGGCCCTGGCCGGTTCGCTGCTGCTGGCCACCTCTGCCTTGGCGCAGGTGACCGTCACCACGGCCAACCAGACCGGCTCCGCCAATACCTGGCCCTTCACCCCGACCGGTTCTGCTTGGGTGGTGGATCAGGCCGACAGCTTGATCAACGGCTTGGTTCCCACTGCTGCCCCTGGCAATTGGGGCCTTGAAGGCGCCGGTCGCAATGTCAACTCTCTGACGGTTAACACGAACCTGACGATCGGGCTCGTCAACCCCGGCAACACCACGAGCCTTAACTATGTGACTTATGGCAATGGTTCGGGAGCGGGATCACAGCTCATTTACACCCTGCCGGCCAATGCCAACGGCTATAACGTCACCAATATTTCGGTCTATGGTGGCTGGGCCAACAGTGGGCGCGACCAGCAAGCCTACGTGGTTTTATATTCCACAGTGGCCAACCCGACCTCTTTTTCGTTTTTGGCTTATGTTAATAGTAACCCTTCGATTCCAGGCAACACGCCGGACGCAGTCAAGGCCGTTATTAACAATGCCTCCGGCGGGGCGGTTGCGAACAATGTTTACGCCTTGAAATTCGTTTTGAATTTCCCCGGCGTGGAAAACGGTTATTGCGGCATCGCGGCCATCACCGTGGGCGGTACCGCCGCGTCGAGTGTGGTTTCGCCGGCTCTGGCCGTCACCACAGCCAATCAAAGCGGTTCGAATCCGTTTACCCCCACTTGGACAGCGGAAACACCTGACTTGATTCTGGGTCTGACGCCAACCACGGCGAACGGCACTTTCACCAAGGAGTCTGCGGGTGGCATTCCGGTATTAACGGATGGCAGCATCGGTAGTTCCGGCTCGATTGGCGGCTTTGCCACGTGCGGTGCCAGCGGTGGCACTTCACTTATTTTCTCGCTCACCAACAATCTGGTCAATGGCGAGGATATCACCAACATCGTCACTTACAGCGGCTGGGGTGATGGTGGCCGTGACGGTCAATATTACACGGTTTCTTATTCCACCGTGGCCGCGCCCAACACTTTCGTCCCCATTACCACGGTTTATTACCTGCCCTCCGTCAGCGGCGCCCCGGCCAATCGGGTCGGAATCGCCATGAACGATGGCAGTGCCCTGGCCCACGGCGTGGCCAATATCAAGTTCGACTTTGCCAGCCCTCCCGCCTCCGGCAACTTTAATAATGCTTACCAGGGTTATTCGGAAATTGTGGTGCAAGGTCATGATACCATGGCCCCGCCGCCCCCGCCGTCCGCTCTCCTGGTTCAGGACATCCTGCCGGCTTCCGTGGTCACGTTCATTGGTGACCAAGTCGTCTTCTCCGCCACTTACAGCAATTTCCCGCCGGTTGCCCCGCAATGGCAGCAGATCACCACGGGTGCTGTGGCGACGAATGTGATTGCCACCGGCGTGGTCAACGTCACCAATAACGACACTGTGACCTCGACGCTCACGCTCAACAATGTGCAACCGACCAGCGCTGGCATTTATCGCCTGGCCGGACTCAACGCCACCAATGGGGCGGCGGCCATTTCTTACAGCACGGCGGCTCCGCTCACCATCAATAGTTTGCCGGCCCCGGTCAATAACGTGATCATCGCCGCTTCCGGCCAGCTCGGTCTGGGTGCACCCAGCCCGGTGAATGCCAGCACGAATTTCTATCCGACCTGGGTGGAAAACACCAACACGGACCTGATCCTGGGTTCCGTTGATGGCGGTCCCGGCGTGCCCGGCACCGTGGCGGCCGGCGCGGGCAATTATAACCCGCTCGGATCGGCCTGTAATGGCGACCCAGTCATCATGTCCGATGGCTCTCCGGGCTATCAAAATTACTATCCGAATGTGGGTG
The DNA here is from genome assembly GCA_903875465.1 of uncultured Verrucomicrobia subdivision 3 bacterium. Lineage (GTDB taxonomy): Bacteria > Verrucomicrobiota > Verrucomicrobiia > Limisphaerales > UBA11358 > UBA11358. Next base: position 35,295 of record CAIQWB010000040.1, on the reverse strand, counting down.
GCAATCAAACGTTGGATGCCCTCGGCAATGACGCCGGTTTGTCCCTCACCTACACGCTGCCGGTTTCCGCCAATGGCAACGGCTGGAGTCTGACCAACATCACTGTCTTTGGCGGTTGGGGTGACGGCGGCCGGGATGAGCAAAAGTATCAGGTGCTTTATTCTACCGTGGCTGCGCCCACCGTCTTCAATGATCTGGTGAGTGTGGATTATCTGCCAGCTGGTGTTCCCGCCAATACGCCGTCGGCTACCCGCACGGTTCTCACGCCGGCTTCCGGAGCCATGGCGCAAAATGTCTATGCCATCCAATTTAACTTCTTTAACGCCGGTTCCCGTCCCGAAAACGGCTGGGAAGGCTATTCAGAAATCGTGGTGGCTGGTTATAATTCCCCTTTCGTGCCCGTCTTGTTGACGAACATCGCGCCGACTGCGGCTGAAGATGTGGTGGGCAGCTCGGTCGTGCTGACGGCTAGTTTCAGTGGTGCCACCAGCTATCAATGGTTGAAAAACGGGACCAATCTGCCCGAAGCCACCAGTCCGACCCTGACCCTCACGAATCTGAAATTGAGCGATGCAGCCACGAATGGTGGTTACAAATTGGTAGCCTACAATTCGGCGGGCAGCAACGTGACCGCGTCGGCCACGCTTTATGTTGACCCGGTCCCCGCACCTGTTGGTAATGTGATCACAGCGGTGGCCTATCAAGCCTCGGCGGCGGGCGGCTTTACCCCCACTTGGGACACCTCCAATTTGGGCAACAGTCTGATTTACGGCCAGAATCCCCCGGGCGACAGCTATGATACGATTGGTGATTTCAGTGATCCGGACATCACTCCGACTGCCCTGAATCAGGCCGGTGGGTTGACGGCGCTGACGGACGGTGGTTACGGACCGTTTGACAATTCCGGCCCGCATCCGGCTTTTGCCACGGCTGGTCCTGGCGGTCCGGCCCCCCGCGCGGGTAATTATGTGAGCTACACCCTGGGTGCCAACGCCAACGGCTATGACGTGACCAACATTCAAATCTCCGGTGGCTGGAACGACAACGGCCGGGATTCGCAGTATTACACGGTGCTCTACTCCACCGTGGCCAATCCCACCATCTATCTCCCCCTGGCAGTGGTGGCCAACAACCTCAGTACCGGTAATAACCTTGGCGGCGGCAATGGTAAAGCGGTGTCTTCTGGCTCGGGCATTCAGACCACGGTGCGCACCACGTTCACGCCGGCCACCGGGGTGCTTGCCAGCAATGTTTACGCCATTTACGTGGACTTCCAGTTCCCTGAAGGCGTTCCGAACGGATATTCCGGCTACAGCGAAATCAGCGTCTTCGGTTCACCCTCGGCCTCCGCGCCGCCAGCGGGACCGTTGATCACGGCAACGCATGAGGAAACCAGCAACACCTGGACGCCGGAAACTCCCAACCTGATTGCCGGCCAACTGCCCAGCAGTCAAGGTCCCGGCGTTTTCACCGGCGAAGGTTGTAATGTCACGAACATGACTGACGGGGTGCTGGGCTTTGGAAATACCTACAGCACCGCTCTCGGCGCGGACACCAACAGCTCCGTTTCCTGGATCACCTTTAGTTCCACGAATGGCGCTGCTTGGAATCTCACTAACATCGTGGTTTACACCCTCTGGCATGATTTTGGCCGGGACGGCCAGTTTTATAAACTGAGCTATTCAACCGAAGCAGCCCCGACCACGTTCCTGCCGCTGGCCAATGTGGCGTACAATCCGTTTGTTCCGCATGATGGCCGGGCCTCGGGCAACCGGGTGCAGATTTCCCCGGCGCCGGGCCAGACCCTGCTGGCGGCGAATGTGGCGGCAGTGAAGTTTGACTTCACCTCCCAAGGATCACAGGACTACGGCTGGTCCGGTTATACGCAGATCATTCTGCAAGGGGACCAACTCGCGCCGCCCACCTTGCCCACCCTTGCGCCGGTGGTGGTCTCGGGGGGCAACCTGCAGTTGAGTGGCAGCGGCGGCACGCCGGGTACTCATTATACCTGGCTTATCTCCACCAACCTGCAGGCCCCGCTGGGCAGTTGGACAGTCAGTGCTGCGGGCTTTCTGGATGGTAATGGAGCTTTCTCCACCGCCATTCCTGTGAATGCCACCAACCCGCCCACCTTCTTCCGCTTGCAGTTGCCGTAAGTTTGGGGTTGAGTTGGTTCTGTAGTGCCCGGGGACGATTGCCGTCCCCGGGCATTTTCCCTGAAAAGCGAAATATTTAAAAGAGCACCCGGTGGCTTTCACCGGTTGAGTAAGCGTGATAAATTAGAATAAACATGAACACATCCAAAACCGCGAGTGCGCCAGGTCGGCGGAAATTGGGGCAGCAACCAGCCTTTACTTTGATTGAACTGTTGGTGGTTATTGCTATTATCGCCATCCTAGCCGCCATGCTGTTGCCGGCCTTGTCCAAGGCCAAGGCGCGTGCCTATGGCATCAGTTGCCTTAACAATTTAAAACAAATGGGCCTGGGTGCCCAGGTTTACGCCGGTGACTTTCACGATGCCATTATTCCCAACACCTCCGCTTCGTCGATCACCGACTGGGTCTTGGGAAATGTGGGTGGCGGGGGATTTACCACCGACTGGACTAATACCGCGCTCATTAAAGCCTCGATGATTTACCCTTATTGCACCGCCCTGAATTCCTATCGTTGTCCGGGCGATTTGGCGAACGTCAACGGGGCCATCCTCCCCCGGGCGCGCAGCTATTCCTTAAATTGCATGATGGGGGATAATGGAACGACGCTGAGAAATAGTGGCAGTAATCCGCATCCCGGGATTATGGAAAACACAAAATTCAGTGCCGTTCATGATCCCAACCCCTCAGGTGCGATGTTTTTCGTGGATGAGCAGACGGATGCCTCTTCGGCTTCCAAGAACAGCCTGGATGATGGTTACTACGCCGTGAATTTTGCCGACACGGGACAAACCTGGCGTAATATTCCGGCCAGCCGTCATGGCAATCATGGACAGTTTTCCTACGCGGATGGTCACGCGGCCATGATCAAATGGTTGCAACCGAGAACGCAATATTTACAAGGACTCGGTGCCTCATCAGGCGTTTTCAAAGACGGCGATCTGCATCAAGTGTGGATGGCTACCTATGCAACGGGCACTCCCGGAAGTCCGTGGTAAGCCAAGATCAAGAATCTCAAAAGCTTTTCAGCTCAAGCCAGTTCACGGGTAGTGGGCAGGGTCAGTTTATTGACCCTGCCTTGATATGTGGAGTGGTGTTAGCTCATTTGAAAGGGAAGGACGTGTCCCGTTGCCTGGCGCTTTCCAGCACCCGGTCAAGTGAGCAAGGGAGGGGGACAATACCGCGCTGGGAGCCGGGCCCGGGCCACGCCAGTGGCCGGCTCTTCCGCACTGACTCGTTTGGTTTATCATGAATATTACTCAATTGATCAAGGCGGTATTAGTAGCCATGTGCCTGGTGGTGCGCATTAACGAGGCGCGCTCGCAGGGCACCTTGCAACCGATATATTTGCGCTGTGATGAGCGGGTGAATCCATTGGGTATTGGTGATACCCCTCGGCTTTCCTGGCAGTTGCAAAGCACCAGCACGGGTCCATCCGCACGCGGGGCCGTGCAAAGCGCCTGGCAAATTCAAGTAGGGTCCACCGCGGGCACGGCGGATTTATGGGACAGCGGCAAGGTGGCTGGCACGGCCACCACCGGCATCAATTATGGCGGCCTGCCGCTCACCAGTGGCAAGGCCTGTTACTGGCAGGTGCGCGTTTATGACGGTAGCAACAACGTTTCCGGCTGGAGCGTGCCGGCCCAGTGGTCAATGGGACTTTTGAGCCCGGCCGATTGGTCTGCCCAATGGATTGGCTATGACGCCGCGTATTCACTGACGCCCGCACAAGCCGCCAGCCGGGCCTTGCTTAACACGGCCAATTTGAATTGGATCGGTTTTCCCTCGCCCGCCGCCGGGGTGTACCAGTGCTCCCTGCGCAAGCAACTCATCTTGCCCGTTGGCCAGGCCATTACTAACGCCGTTCTGGCTTTGTATGCGGATAATTACTGTGCCGTTTATGCCAACGGACTACCGGCTACCAACGCGGCCGCCCGCTGGGAGGCCACCGCCCTGGTGAATCTAACCCCGTGGTTGCATCCCGGGACCAATCTCATCGCGCTCGCGGCCACGAACAGTGATGCCCAACCGGCGACGGTGATCGGCCGGCTGGTGGTGCAGTTCTCCTCGGGGAGTGTGTCGAATATTCCAGTGGATGCCACCTGGAAAGCCGCCCAACAACCGCCGAATGGCTGGACACAGACAAATTTCAATGATTCCGGCTGGACCTTGGCCCAAAGTAATGGGGGCACCACTTGGGGCACGCCGTCACTAAATGATATCGCCCGGGTGCCCGCTCCGTACCTTCGCAAGAATTTTGTGACTACCCAGACTGTCACGCGGGCCATGGTGTATGTCACTGCCCTGGGAGCCTATGAATTGCACCTCAACGGCCAGACCGTGGGGCACGATGTGCTGACCCCCGGCTGGACGGAGTTTGCCAAGCGCGTCTATTACCAAACCTATGATGTCACCAGTCTGGTGCAGAACGGCACGAACACTCTGAGCGCCATCCTGGGTGACGGCTGGTATGCCAGCGTTCTGGCTTTCAAAGGCGCCCGGCTCAACTATGGCGGCACGCCGCGTTTCCTGGTGCAACTGGTGTTGCAAATGGCGGATGGCAGCACTCAAACAGTGGTTAGCGATAATTCCTGGAAAGCCAGTTATGGTCCGATCCTCTACGGGGACTTGCTGCTGGGCTCGGCTTATGACGCGCGCTTGGAATTGCCGGGTTGGGATACCCCCAATTATAACGACAGCCCCTGGTCTCCGGTGTTGACTGGTCTGACCGCCGCCGCTTTACAATATACTAATGTGACCACCTTGGTACGGTCCCTGGTGGCGAATAATAAGCTAAACTTCCTGGCCGGCAACACCAGCCTTGGTGGCGATCCGGCTTATGGGATTGTTAAAACCTTACAAATTACCTACCAGCTCGGCGGAGTTACACAGACGCAATCCTTTGCCGAAAATGCCACGGTCAATCTTGGGGGCACCGGTCAGACCCTGGCCATTATCAACGCGCTTTATGGCAATGCCGCCGAGTTTCCTGGCAATGGGGGGCTGCAAGTCCAGGCGGCCGTTACCGAACCCAGCCAGCGCTTTGAAAATCTGGCCGCCGTCAATCTTACACAGCCGGTGGCGGGCGGCTACACGTTTGATTTTGGGCAGAATCTGGTGGGGTGGGTGCGCCTGGCAGTGACCGGCACAGCTGGTCAGCGCATCACCGTTCGCCATGGAGAAATGCTGAATCCCAACGGAACCCTTTACACCGCCAATTTGCGCGGCGCCACGGCCACCGATTATTATATTCTCGCCACCAATGGCACCACGGTGTTTGAGCCGCGCTTTACCTTTCACGGTTTTCGCTATATTGAAGTGCGGGGACTCTCCGCACCCCCCGCGCTGGGTTCGGTGGCGGCCGTGGTGGTGCATTCCGCGCTCCCGCCGGCCGGAAATTTCGCCTGTTCCAGCCCGCTGGTGAACCAGCTTTACAGCAATATTATTTGGGGCCAGAAAGGTAATTATCTGGAAGTTCCCTCGGACTGCCCGCAGCGGGATGAGCGCATGGGCTGGACGGGCGACACCGAATTTTTTGTCCCCACCGCCGCATATAATTTTGATGTGCAGCCATTTTTCCACCGCCAGCTCACGACCTTGTGCGAAGATTCTCAGCATGCGGATGGTTCCATTGCCGTGGTGTCGCCCGACATGGGGGTGGGCAGCGGGGGCACCGCCTGGGGGGATGCGGCCTGGATTTGCACCTATCAAATGTATCGTGCCTATGGAGATACGAATGTCATTGTGGATCATTATGCCGCCCTCAAGCGCTGTGGCCAGTTTGATGCCGCCTACGCCTCGAATTACGTGATTACTGGCCTGCCGGGGGATTTTGGGGACTGGTTGAATTTGGGCGGCGGGGCCACCGCCACGGTCATGGACACGGCATTTTATGCTTATTACGCGCAGGCCATGTCGGAAATGGCGGCGGCCATTGGAAATCAGGCCGATGCCGCCACCTATGCCGCGTTGCACAGTAATATCGCGGCTGCCTTTGCCAATTTTTTCAACCCCGACGGCACCTTCACGGATGGCAGCAGCCAGACGGGCTATGCCCTGGCCTTTACCCTTAACCTTGTGCCCGCCTCCTTGCGGACCCAGGTGGCACAACAATTTGCCAATTCCATTGCCCAATTTGGCCTGCATCTGGCGACCGGATTTATCGGCACGCCGCGCCTGCTGCCGGCGTTGCACCTGGCGGGACGCGATGATCTCGCTTACGCGCTGCTCCTGCAAAAATCCTATCCTTCCTGGCTTTACCAGGTGACTTTGGGAGCCACCACCATGTGGGAACGTTGGGATGGCTGGACGCCCGGCGCTGGTTTTCAGGCGGTTACCATGAATTCATTCAACCACTATGCTTTCGGGGCGGTGGGGCAGTATTTATATGGGTCCGTTGGCGGCATTAACCCGGCCAGTCCGGGGTACCAATCCATCCTCATTCAGCCGGTCACTGGTACGGGACTGACCTGGGCCAATACCAGCTACAATTCCACTCGTGGACTCATTTCCACCGCATGGACCAATGTTGGGGGCACCTTCAATATGAACGTGGTCATTCCGCCCAATACCACCGCCCAAATTTATGTGCCCACCACCAATGCCGCTGCGATATTGGAAAGCGGCCGGCCGGCCGGCAGCTCACCGGGCGTCAATTACGCAGGGAATTCCAATGGCAGTGCCATCTTCAACGTTGGTTACGGCAACTACCAATGGTCCTCTCCCATTTTTGCCCCGCCGCCCCCGCTGGTCGTAACCGAGACCGACGCCGTGTATGCCGGAGGCGCTTTCCCACCGCTGCCCGCCGGCGACCTGTTAACCAACCTCAACACGACGGTGACGGCCAGCAGCCTGGCCGTCGCATCGGAAAATCATATTGCCAGCCCGGCCCTCTATGACGGAAATATTGGCACGCCGTTGAGTACCAACCGGAGTTATGAAATCAGTGGCGGGGCGATCACTTTCAATCTCGGACCGGGACCCAATGGCACAGGCTATACGATCACCAACTTGAATGCCTACACCGCCTGGCAGGACGATGGCCGGGAGAACGCGAATTATCTGGTCAGCTATTCAAATGACGGCACCAACTTTTACACCATTGCCACCGTGGCATATAATCCGTCGCCCTATCCGACGAAGGACGGCACCGGCGGCACGTTAACTTCGTTAACGGTTACGAATTTGACGGGCGTACGCTACCTCCAGTGGAGTTTCTCGGGCAATCAGCAGAATGGCGGTGTGGGGTACACGGAACTGGCCGCCTTTGGCCCCCCCACGCCATCGACTGTGGTTGCGACTTTAGGCGGGGCTTGGTTGACTGGGCGCACTCATTTCGTGCTGAATCTCAGCCACCTGTCCATAGGTTTGGGCTACCAACTGCAATGCACCACCAACCTGGGTTCCGGTCCGTGGCTAACCCTGACAAATTTTACCGCCACTCAAACACTCACTTCCTTTACCAACTCCATCGCGAATTTTGGGCAAAAATTCTATCGACTGGCTGGCAATTATTGATGACTTTTCTTGAAACTACATATGAAATTCATCATTGCCCTGCTTCTGGCTTTTTCCCTGGCACTGGTAAACGCGGACGAGCTGGCCTCATCCTTTCTTAATCCGCCCGCCGCCGCCCGGCCTTGGGTATATTGGTTTTGGAATAACGGCAATGTCACCAAGGCCGGGATCACAGCCGATTTGGAAGCCATGCAGCGCGCCGGTATTGGCGGGGTCATCATCATGGATGTGGTCGAACGGTTCGCGCCGCCGCCGGGCACGGCCGATTTCATGAACCCCGAGTGGCAGGATTTGTTTGGTTTTGCGGTCTCAGAAGCCCACCGCTTGGGACTGAAAATTAACATGACCAATGGCCCCGGTTGGTGCGGCAGCAGCGGTCCTTGGATCACCCCCGAAATGTCGATGCAAATGCTCGTGGCTACCAATTTACTGGTGGACGGCCCGGCGCATTTCTCAACCGTGTTGCCCCAGCCAAGTAATGGACACCGGCGCGGGGCCGATATCCTCGATAGTAAAGTCGAGGTGGGCGATTATTATGCGGACGTTGCCGTGCTCGCCTATCCCGCCACCACCAACGGTTTCATCCCTCCGGATGCTGTTCTGGATCTCTCCACCCGGCTTGCCGCCAACGGGCAGTTAACCTGGGAGATTCCCGATGGCCATTGGATCATTCTACGCATGGGTCATACCTCAACCGGCTCCTCTACCCGGCCGCCCGTCAAAGGGGGGAACGGACTGGAATGTGACAAACTTAGCGCCGCCGCGATGGATGTTCATTTTACCAACATGATGGGAAAATTGATCGCGGAAGTGGGCCCGCTTGCCGGCGAAACGTTGACCACCACCCACATTGATAGTTGGGAAGTGGGTTCGCAAAACTGGACGCCGGCTTTTCGTGAGGAATTTCTACGTCGCCGGGGCTACGATCCACTGCGCTTTTTGCCGAATGTCATCGCCGCCAAGCCCCGGCCGGGTGAACGTGCACCTGTCGCCATTGGCGATCCCGCCATCGCCCGGCGGTTTGCTTGGGATTTTCGTCAGACCATCGCCGAGCTGTTGGCCACCAATTATGTGGGGCGCCTGGCGGAGCTGGCGCATCAGCACGGACTGCAACTCAGTATCGAAGGCTATAATTTGCCCTTGGGTGATGAAGCGGCCTACACGGAGCCCGCCGATGAGCCTATGACGGAATTCTGGGCGACCGGGGCGGGTGAAAACGCGACCAAGTGCCGGCAGATGGCCTCGGTCGCGCACATTATGGGCCGGAATGTCGTGGGGGCCGAAGCCTTTACGTCCGGCGACCATGAACAGTGGAAAATGCATCCCGCCACGATCAAGGCGCTCGGGGACTATGAGTTTTCCCAGGGGGTGAATCGTTTTGTCATCCATCGTTATGCCCACCAGCCTTATCTCAATCGTTTTCCAGGCGTGACCATGGGGCCTTGGGGATTACACTACGAACGCACCCAGACTTGGTGGGAAATGTCCACCCGCTGGCATCAATACCTCACCCGGTGCCAGTTTATGCTGCGGCAGGGCCTGTTCGTCGCGGACCTTTGCTATTTGCGCCCGGAATCGCCCGACCAAACTTATTTCAACCCGGATCCGGCGGCACCGACTGGCTACAAGTTTGACGAATGCAGTGCGGGTGCATTGATTGCCCGGATGAGTGTCGAAGATGGCCGGTTGGTGCTGCCGGATGGCATGAGTTACCGGTTGTTGGTGTTACCCGCCAATCACGGGCTCATGACGCCTGCTCTGGCCGGTAAAATCCGGGATTTGGTGTCAGCGGGCGCCACGGTGGTTGGGCCTCGTCCCAGCGCCTCACCCAGCCTTTCTGATTACCCCGGTTGCGATGCCAGGGTGGCCCGGCTCGCGGACGAAATTTGGGGGGATTGTGATGGCCGGACAGTGACCGAACACCATTTGGGGAAAGGCCGGATCATTTGGGGCCGGACCGTGGCTTCCGTGCTGGCGGAGATGCAGGCCCCGGCCGATTTTACCTCCAGCACCAAGTTGAATTGGATTCACCGGCAGGTGGATGGCCACCCGGTCTATTTTGTGGCCAATCCGAAACCGGCCACCGTGGAATCTGCCTGCACGTTTCGGGTGCATGGTTTGCGCCCGGAATTGTGGAATCCGGAAACCGGCGAAATCTCGCCGCTGGCAGTTTATCAAGAAACTGCCGACGGGGAGACTGTGCCCTTGCGTCTGGCCGGAAGCGGTTCCGTATTTGTGATCTTCCGCGCTCCGCCCCCGGCGTTCGAAGCAGTGACCAGCTTGACCCGGAATGGGCAACCCGTGGGGGTTGAAACCAAGCGCCCGGCAATCAAAATTCTCCGAGCCAGCTATGGTGTGCCCGGTGACGCGGCGCGCACCCGCAATGTGCAAGGCAAAATGCAGGCGATGGCCGACCGCGAAGAAGCCGATTTTCAAGTGGCTGAACTGGCCCAAGGCGATGATCCGGCTTACGGCACGGTAAAAACTTTGGTGGTGTCCTACACCGTGGATGGCCAGCCCTTCACCCTCACTGGCCAGGACCCCGACACCAAAAGCCTGCTCGCCGCACTGGCCGCGCCCAACCGTGCGGCAGAACTCCGCAGTGACGCGTCCGGCCAGCTCCAACTCGTGGCCACCCAGCCGGGAAATTATGAATTGAAGGCGGTCAGCGGTAAAACACTCCGCGCCAGGGTCACGGCCGTGCCCGCCCCGCTGGTACTCAACGGTCCCTGGGAGGTGAGCTTTCCGCCGAAATGGGGGGCGCCGGATCACATTACTCTGGATCATCTAGCTTCCTTGAGCGATTCCACGAATGACGGGGTGAGGTTTTTCTCCGGCACCGCCACCTATCGGAAAACGTTTGACTGGCAACCGGCGGCCGGAGCCGCTGGCAATTCTCGGGAAACCTGGCTGGACCTGGGCGATGTGCAAGTAATGGCCCAGGTGACCCTGAACGGCCAGGACCTCGGTATTGTGTGGAAGGCCCCGTTCCAAGTGAATATTGCCCGTGCTTTGCAACCCGGTGCCAATGCCCTGGAGATTCGCGTGGCCAATTTGTGGCCGAACCGCATGATTGGCGACGCTGCCTTGCCGGCCACCAACCGCTTTACTTGGAGCACTTACGAACCCTTTACCAAGAATTCGCCCTTGCCAAAATCCGGTTTGTTGGGTCCGGTGAGCATCTGTTTCACCACCACCACCCCGCTGCCCTGATTTTTGGATGCGCTTTAATGGCATAGCTGGGATTATTTTATTGGGCTGCCAATTGGCAGCGGCGGGCGCTGAGTCGTCGGCGATTGATCGTCATGCGTTGGTGGCCCGCCACAATATCGACTGGCCCAGTCTGGCCGGCCAGATTCCCCTGGGGAACGGCAATTTTGCCTTCAACGCCGATGGCACCGGCCTGGAGACCGTCGGCGGTAACACCATGAGCCATTGGTGCTGGCACCGGTTTCCGCTCCCGCCCGGTGTCACCACCAACGCCATCCACCCTTGGGCCACACCGGACAAAGGCCACCTCACCGGGATCACCACCACCGAACCTCCGCCGATTTACGATTGGGAGCGCCACAACCCCCAGCCGTTGAACCTCGGCCGGATTGGCTTCGTGGGCCGGACCGGCGATCGGCTGACCGCGGCGGACGTTCACGTGGATTCCCGCTATCTCGATTTGTGGTCCGGCCTGTTGACCACCCGCTTCACGTACTTGGGCGAGGCCGTGACGGTGCAAACCTGCGTCGACCCTGCGAGCGACACCGTGGCCGTGCAGGTTGTGTCGCCCTTGCTGCGCGACGGCCGTCTTCGGGTTCGGCTCGATTTCCCCGCGCCCGCCCAAAACGTCGGCGCCTGGGTTGGTGATTTCACCACGCGCGATCATCATCAGACCACCATTATTCGCCAAATACCCGCCCGCCTGGAACTCCAGCGCAGCATTGATGATGCCCATTATGCCGTGGCCCTCGCCGGTCATGGGTTTGCGATCACCCAGCCGGTTCCCCAGCACCCGGAAATACTCAGTGCCCGCTATGGGGCTGCGGACGGCGGCTGGACCAATCTCACCACCCAAGTCGCGCACGCTCTGCAGGCGGACGGTTCCGTCACCGCCAACAACACCTTTGGCGGCGATCCCGCGTACCACTCCGTCAAGCGCATGGAGATCCAATACCGGGTGAACGGTGTCGGGGGAACCAAACGGCTCGCTGAAAATGAAACGTGGAACATTGGTGGCCCCCCATCCCCCCACGGGTTCACCCTCATACCCTTGGCCGGCACCGACTCGATCGATTTTACGTGCTACTTTGGCCGCACGCTCGCTGGCGCTCCCCACACCGACTTTGCGGCCGCCCAAGCGGCCTGCGCCCGGCACTGGCCCCATTTCTGGAGCACCGGCGGGGCCATTGATTTGTCCGGCAGCCGCGATCCCCGCTGGTCCGAGCTCGAACGGCGGATTGTCCTCTCCCAATACGAACTCGCCGTCAATTCCGCCGGCGACAATCCCCCCGCCGAGGTCGGCCTCACCGGCACCGATCCTTGGGATGGCAAATGGCATTTTGAAATGATCTGGTGGCATCTTGCCCATTACGCCTTGTGGGACCGCTGGGCCATGGCCGATCAGGCCCTCAGCATCTATACCCGCGTGGCCCCCGTGGCCCGGTCCATTGCCGAAAACTTCGGCTATCAGGGGCTCATGTGGCCCAAGTCCACCGGCCCGGATGGCTTCAACGACGGTTTCCCGCCCGAAATGGCTCTCCTTTGGAAAGAGCCGCACCCCATCTTTTTCGCCGAGTTGGAGTATCGGCTGCATCCCACCCCCGCCACTCTGGCCAAGTGGAAGGATATCGTCTTCGGCACCGCCGACTTCATGGCGTCCTATCCCGTGCTGGATGCCGCCACCGGCCAGTACAACCTCGACCCCGTCTGGCCCGCCAGCGAGGGCGGCATCCGCGCCTTGCGCCGGAATACCGTTTTCGAGCTCGGTTACTGGCATGTCACCCTTGAACTCGCCCAAACCTGGCGTCAGCGCCTCGGTCTCCCGCGCGCGCCCCACTGGGATGCCGTCGCCCGACGGCTTGCGCCCCTGCCGGAAAAGAACGGTCGCTATATCTTCAGCGATGACCGGCCCGACACCTTCACCCTCCGCACCTTCGACCATATTGATAACATCGGCATCGCCGGCATGCTGCCCCCGTTCGCGGGACTGGACCCGGTTAAAGCCCGGAACACTGTCGAAGAAGTTGGCCGCCAATGGAATTGGGACGGCACTTGGGGCTGGGATTTCCCCTGGATGGCCATGGCCGCCGCCCGCGTGGGCGACCCCCAACTCGCCGTGGAAGCGTTACTCAATCCCTCGCGCAAAAATCACTATGATGAACGCGGCATCTGCACCGGCGGCCCCGGGCCCTACCTGCCCGGCAACGGTGGCCTCCTTTACGCCGTCGGCATGATGGCTGCCGGCTGGGACGGCGCCCCCAACCACCCAAACCCTGGCTTCCCCGCCGACGGTTCCTGGACCGTTCGCTGGGAGGACTTAAAACCCGCCCCGTAAACTCAAGGTCCAAAGTATAACCGCCAAGGTCTAAATGAACAGTCACTGGGATGGTGCGTGAACCCGCCGCCGGGGACGGCCGCGCTGCCGAGGGACCGCTCCAGATGAATCAAGGAAATCACTCATTGGAAAGCGCTCGCTTGTTACCATCCCATGCGCGAAGGTGTTCCTGTCCTATGAGCGACCAAATTCCCCAAGCCAACCAACCACTGACCGCCGCCGAGCTGGCGGCCTTCGCCGCATTAACGGCGGGGGACCTCCAAGTTATCGATAATGCCATCCTGGCTCATTGCTCCCGTCGCTGGCTTAAAATCGCGCACGTGGTCAGCCTCACCGCGGATGCCCTTCGTCCCAGCCATCCGGAATTGTCCCCGGCGTGTTGCGCTGAGCGCCTGATCTGGTTGATGGAGGAGGGGTTCCTGGATTCCCAGGGCGACCTCGCTGACCTGCGCTTCAGCGAGGTGCGCAGACCGTTAGGGGCCAAGCGAGACTAACAGTGGGTTGATGAGGCGATTGCCAGTGGTCCGGCGACCCCGCCCACCCGGCAGAAAATGGACACCATTCGCGACCGGGTGTTGCGGGGGAAAAAGTGAGCCATGCCAGTCGCAAACATCCCCGCTTTCTGATGGATTTGGCGAAGGAAATGCTTTGTCTGAAGGACCATGCCGGAGCGGAGGTGGCGGAGCGGTGGTATGACGCCCTGCTGGCGACCCTTGATTTCATTGAACAAAATCCATCGATTGGGCGGGTGCGAAAAGACCTGTCACCGGCTGGCATTCGTCCCTGGCGGGTGAGTGGTTTTGCCCGCTGGCTGGTTTTTTATCGCGTTCGATCCGGTACCATGAACCTGGTGGTGATGAATATGAAGTCATAAGCCAGGGGGCTATTGGTTTGTTTTGGTGGCGAGTTGGGCACGCTCTTAAATTTTTTCCGTCCCTGAAAAAACCTATACTCCCCAGCGTGTCAAAAGCAAAGCAATGTGCTGCTGGTCCAGGATCCGGCCCTCGCCAAAGGCTATTATGCACGGTGGTCGCTTGTCGCTGGTTGGCTGGGGATAGTCCGAGGGTGGCAATCCCGCATTTCGCAGGCGGGAGATTTATTCGTACCGCAGGGCTTCGATGGGATTGAGCGCGGCGGCTTTGCGGGCGGGGTAATAACCAAAGAACACGCCAATGGCAAAGCTCACGCCAAAGGCGAGGGCAATGGAATCCAGGGTGACAATGGGCTGGAAGCTGGAGACGGCCCCGACGAGCCGCGCGGCAATGATGCCAAGCAGGACGCCGGCCAGGCCGCCGAGCAGGCTCAAGGTGATGGCCTCGATGAGAAACTGCAGGCGGATGGCGGCGGGCTGCGCGCCCACGGCGATACGAATGCCAATTTCCCGGGTGCGCTCGGTTACGCTCACCAGCATGATGTTCATGATGCCGATCCCGCCGACCACGAGGGACAAGCTGGAAATGGCGCCGAGCAGCAATTTCACAATGCCGGTGACCGAGCTGACTGTTTCGGCAATGTCTTTTTGGTTGAAAATATTGAAGTCATCGCTGTCGCCCGGGGTGAGGCGATGGCGCTGGCGCAACAAGCCGGTGATTTGGTCCTGGGCGATTGTCATCCGCCCGGCGTCGCGAATTTGCAGGTTCACCGAACGCAAATAACGGTCACCGGTGAGGCGTTTCATGGCGGTGGTGTAGGGAATAATGAGGCGGTCGTCCTGATTCTGCCCGCCCATGCCCGCGCCCTTGCTTTCCAGCAGGCCGATGATGACGAAGGGTATGTTTTTGATGCGCACCCCCTGGCCGACGGGGTTCAGCGGGCCAAACAATTCCAGCGCCGTCTTGGAACCGATCACAGCCACCTTCGCGGCGCTGCGGACCTCGCGCTCCGTGAACATGGAGCCCCGGGTCAATTTCCAATCGCGGATCTGCAAATACTCGGGCGATTCGCCGGCGATGGTGGTTGACCAGTTGCGACTATTGGCGATGGCCTGGACGGAGGTGGAAATCTCCGGGCTGACGGCGACGACATCCGTGACTTCGCGCTGGATGGCTTTGACGTCGGCGAGCGTGATGGTGCTGGCGCTGCCCTGGCCGGCGCTGACACCTCCGGAACGTTTGCTGCCCGCAAACACGGTCAGCAAATGTTCACCCAGGGCGGAAACCTGGGCGGTGATGCTGGCTTGCGCCCCATTGCCCACGGCGACCATGGCGACCACCGCCGCCACGCCGATAATGATGCCGAGCGCGGTCAAACTGGAGCGCAACCGGTTGCGCTGCAGCGCCCGCAGGGCGATAAACCCGGTCTGCCACGATTGCAGCAAAAAGACGTGGAGGGTGGTGAGCATGGTCAGGAGAGCTTGACCGCTGGTGCGAGGTCATTGAGGCGCATGATTTCCGCAAGGGCCGAGCGGGGTTGATCGTTGAGGGTATCGCTGAGGACGGCGCCGTCACGCATCACCACGACCCGCTGGCAATAGGCCGCGATATCCAGTTCGTGGGTGACCATGACGATGGTGATGCCGGAGGCGTTGAGTTCCTGAAAGAACGCCATGATTTCGATGCTGGTGCGCGAATCCAAATTGCCGGTCGGTTCATCCGCCAGCAAGAGTTCCGGCCGGTTTACCAGGGCGCGGGCAATGGCCACGCGTTGTTGCTGCCCGCCGGAAAGCTGGCTGGGATGGTGGTCATGCCGCCGGGCCAGCCCAACTTTTTCCAGGGCGGCGATGGCGCGTTGACGGCGTTCCGGCCGGGAAATCACCGGCACTGCGTAAAGCATCGGCAGTTCGACATTTTCCAAGGCGCTGGTGCGGGCCAGCAGGTTGAAGCTCTGAAACACGAAACCGATTTTACGGTTGCGCAACACCGCAAGCTGCTGGCGGTTACGGTTGGCGACGCCGGCGCCGTCCAGCAAGTAATCACCGCCCGTCGGTTGGTCCAGGCAGCCCAGAGTGTTCATCAACGTGGATTTGCCCGAACCGCTGGTGCCCATAAAGGCCACGAATTCGCCCCGCGCGATATCGAGCGTTACCCCGCGCACGGCCTGCACCATGACGTCTCCCGTCTGGTAGGTTTTGGCAAGCTGCCGCAGTTGAATCAGAGGGGTGGAATTCATGGCGTATTTTGCGGCGGTGACGGCGGTAGGAAACCGCTGCCAGAGACTTTAAAGAGCAAGGTGGAGGTTACGACGCGCATCGGTTCCACCAGGCCGTTGAGGACCTCCGTGTTGATGCCATCGGTGATGCCGCCCTGCAAGAGCACCGGCTTGAGGGTGGCGGGATTCGCCCCCGGCGTATAAACCAGCCGCTGGGTGCGGCCAAAAATTTTGGGCGGCGCGGCTTCGTAGACCACGCCTTCCGGCGGCGTGTAACGCAACGCCGTGTTTGGGATTACCAACACATGCTTCCGTTCCGCCACCAGGATGGCCACATCTGCCGTCATGCCGGGGAAGAGTTTCTGCCCGGGGTTGTCCACCGTGATGATCGTCTCATAAGTCACCACGTTCTGTGTCGTGGTGGGCGCCTTGCGAACTTGGGTAACGATGCCGTGAAAGGTCTCGTCGGGAAACGCGTCCACGTTGAATTCCACGGGCTGGCCCTCCCGGACCTGGCCGATGTCTGACTCGGAAACGGCCGCGCTGATATTCATTTTGGAAATGTCTTGGGCGATGACGAAGAGCACGGGCGTGGTGAATCCGGCGGTCACGGTTTGCCCCAGGTCGACCTTCCGGGCGATGACAATCCCATCCACGGGCGCGGTGATTTTGCAGTAACCGAGGTTGGCGCGGGCGCTGGCCAGCGCGGCTTCGTTGATGGTGACGGTCGCCTCGGCCTGCAACAATTCCGCATTGGCCTGGTCCAGATCAAATTGGGACGCAGCTTTGAGCGGCACCAGGGTTTTTTTGCGCTCCAGGTTCTGCCGTTTCAAGGTGACGCTGGCATTGGCGCTGGCGAGTTCCCCTTCGGCCTGCCGCAGCAAGGCCTCGTAAACGGTCGGATCAATCTCGGCGACCAAATCCCCTTTTTTGACCCGGGAATTAAAGTCCACCGCGAGGGTGCAAATTTTGCCGGAGACCTGGCTGCCCACATCCACGCTCACCACCGCGCCCAAGGTGCCGCTGGCGGTGACGTGCTGCACCAGGTCGCCATACGTGACGGCCACGGTTTCAAATTGCGTCGCGCTGGCCGGGCGCTTGCAACCCGTGCCACTGGCGGCCACCAGGGTGGCAAGTGCCAGACATAAAATGCGTAGTTGGTTCAGTTTCATGGTTAATTTCTATTGCCACCCGCCGCCGAGGGCCTGGTAGAGGGAAATCTGGCTGGCGAGTTTGTTGAATTGGGTGGCCAGCTGGCTTTGCTGCGCGCTGTAAAGATCTTGTTGCGCGGAGAGTACCTCCAGGTAAGCAGCATCGCCCTGGCGGTATCGCGCGGTGGCCAGGTTGAACCGCACTCGTTGCGCGTTGATCAGCACCACCTGCGCCTCGAGCTCTGCGGCGTAATTATGGGCGGCCACGAGGGCGTCGGCCACTTCCCGGAACGCGGTCTGAATGGTTTTTTGATAATTGGCCACGTCGATGCGCGCACTGATGCGGGCCGAATCCAAATTTGCCCGGTTCTGGCCACCGGTAAAAAGCGGCACGGTTATTTGCGGGGCAAAACTCCACACACCCGAGCTCGAGCTCAGGAGTTGGTCAAACTGGGAACTTGTTGCGCCGATCGAAGCGGTCAGCTTGATGGCGGGGAAAAATTGGGCCCGGGCCGCGCCGATGTTGGCATTGGCTGCTTGCAAGGTGTGCTCCGCGGCCAGGATGTCCGGCCGGCGTTGCAGCAAATCGGAAGGCAAACCCACGGGCACCTCGGCGACCAATTGCGCATCGGCAAACGGCAGGGGTTCCGGCAAATCCGCGGGCAACGGCTGGCCAATGAGCGGTTCCAGGGCATGCTGCGACTGGGCGACCCGGCGCTGGTATTCCAGGACATTGATTTTCGCGGTCTCCACCTGGGCTTCAGCCGTGCGCAAATCTTGTTCGGTGCTGGCGCCCGCCGCAAAGGTCGCTTGATTCAGCGCATAGGCTTCCTGCACGGAGGCCACGGTTTGCGTGGCGAGTTCCAGTTGCATTTGCGCCTCCCGCAGGGTGAAGTAAGCGTTCGCAATTCCGGCAATCAGTGAGAGTTGCACGCTGTGCTGTGCCTCGACGGTGGCGAGAAAGGCCGCCAGCGCCTGCTGGTTCAAACTGCGCACGCGCCCGAATAAATCCAACTCATAGGCGGTGGTGCCCACATTGGCGTTCCACTCGTTGCCGGTGTGGCCATTGGCCTCGGCTCGCGTGGAGCTGCCGCTGCCCGCGACGGACGGCAACGACGCCGACCGGGTGATTCGATACTGCGCCCGGCTCTGTTCGACATTGAGAATTGCGGTGCGCAAATCGAGGTTGTTGGTGAGGGCGATTTCAATGAGTCGCCGCAAGCACGCATCGGGGAAAATTTCCCGCCACGAACGATCGGTGACCGGCGGGGCGGCATTGGTGTTTTGGGTCCCGGGAAAACGCGCGGCCACCGGAGCCGCCGGACGTTCATATTGGGGAATCAGCGTGCAGCCGGCCAGCGCAAGCGCGGCACACAGGATGATAATGATTGACGTGAATTTCATTTTGGTTGCCCCGGGCCCGAAGGGCCGCACATGAGGCATGGTCATGGAATGAGTTTAAGTGGGGCGAAGAGTGCCGCCGCCCGGGTCGTTGCGAACCTGCGCACGGCCCCAGCCGGGCCGGAGGCAATAATCATCATGAACCATATACTCATGGCAGTATCGTGGCACTCCGCCGGGCAGGCTTCACGCGGATAGTGACGAGCCGCCGGGATTTGGGATGAACCGGTTCATTCGCGGGATGAAAGGCGTCTGAAATTTTACCGGGAACTGGCGGAATAACGGAAAATTTAATTTGCGCTCTATTTTGGCATCATCGCCCTACTAGTATTTGCCAGACCACCGGTTTTGGTGGATAATTTTTCCGATGAAGCTGTTTGAAAAGGCCGGTGACAAAGCCAGCCCCTTTCCCTCGCGCCGGTACTGGCTGCTGGTGACCGTCGGCTGGCTTGGTCTTTTATTGTTCATCAACGTCACCGTCTACCTTGCGGGTTTTCGTCCGCTGGCGCTGATATTTGAAATCGTTGCGGGCAAGTTATTGCCTGTTGCGTTAATGACTCCCGCCGTGTTTTTGATGGCGCAATATTATCCCATTAATAGTTCCGCCTGGCGCACGAATCTCGGGAAGCATTTGGTGGCGGCCGCGGGATTTGGGCTCATCTGCGGGACGCTTTCCTGTGCCACCCTGGTCTCGCTGCAGCCGAAAATTGCCGCGGCGTTTAAGCAGCAGCTGGCCCTGGCTTTTCCCGAGGCCGCACGGGATGGTCATGAGTTTGACCAGTCCGCCATGATATTTTTGCCGCTGGAACTGCGTTCGGCGAACTTCGACTGGCACACGGTGCTGGCCAACGCCACCACGAATCTGCCGCCTTATGCGGTGTTGTTGCTCTTTGCCCACGCTTACTTTGCCACCGTCCGCCTGCGCGCGCAGGAACAACAGGCCGCCGCACTGTCCGCGCATCTCGCTGAGGCGCACCTGGCGGGCTTGCGCACCCAATTGCAGCCGCACTTTCTTTTCAATACCCTGAATTCCATCGCCGCGCTGATTCCGCAAAATGCCCGGCTCGCGAATGAAATGGTTTTGAACCTCGCCGACCTCTTGCGGATGACGTTGCGCGATCCCCAGCGGGGGGAAATTGCCCTGGCCGAGGAGCTCAAACTGCTGGGCCATTACGTGGATATACAAAAATTGCGATTTGGCGAACGGCTGTTGTGCCAGCTGGAGGTGCCCGCGGCCTGCTTGCCTTTCCTGGTGCCCACGCTGCTGCTCCAGCCGCTGGTGGAAAATGCCATCCGGCATGGTGTGGAACCGTCCGACCAGCCGGAACAAATCACCGTGTGCGCCCGGCTGGCCGGGTCCCTGCTGGTTTTGGAGGTGACCAATACCCGTCACGGGGCGGGCGCGGAAATGGTCATGGGCACGCCTGGCACCGGCGTTGGCCTGGCCAACACCCGGGACCGGCTGGCGGCATTGTATGGCCCGGCGCATTCCTTTCGATCCGGCCCGCAGGCGGGTGGTGGCTTCCGCGTGGAGCTGAGTCTGCCGCAGCGCACCGCCTGACCGCACCCTGGCATGAAAATCAAAACTATTCTCGTGGATGACGAACCGCTGGCGCGGGCGCGCCTGCGGGATTTGCTGGGGGAACATGGTGATATTGAAATCATTAGCGAGGCGGCTTCCGGCGCGGAAGCGAAACAATTAATCAGCAACGGGGGGGTGCATTTGCTGGTCTTGGATGTGCAAATGCCCCGCCTGACTGGCCTAAAGCTCGCCCACCTCCTCGCCGACGAGCCTTTGCCACTCGTCGTGTTCGTAACCGCGCATGATGGGTTTGCCGTGGAGGCGTTTGACACGCGCGCGGTGGATTATTTACTCAAGCCAGTCCGGCCGGAACGCCTCGCGCGGGCGCTCGAGCGCGTGCGTGACCAGCTCGCGGCGATGCGCGAAACTCCGGGGGAGAAACCCGCGCCCGCCGCCGGGACGCCGCCCCGGCTGACGCTCTCGCACCTGATGGCCAGGGCGGGTGAGCGGGTTGTGTTCATCAAGGCCGGCCAGATCGACTGGATTGAGTCGGCGGGAAATTATGTCGTGGTCAGCGCCGGTGCCGAGCGCCATATTATCCGGGAAACCCTGGCGACGCTCGAACAGGAGCTGGCACCAAAGGATTTTGTCCGTTTAAACCGTTCCGTCATCGTGAACCTCCGGATGATTGCCGCGTTGAACGCCAAAGGTTCCGGGGAATATTGCGCCGCGCTTACCGACGGCAAGCAAGTGAATGTCACCGTCAGTTTGCGCGAACTGGAAGCCCGGCTGCGCTTCGCCTGAGCTGCGGCAGAGCGTTTGCCTAAAAAAGCCAACCGTGGCTGGCGGCTGGCCGGCGCTTACTCGAAATCGAAAATCTGGACTTTTTTGCAGGTGGGCTTAAAGACTTTCTCGACGAATTCAATGTGTTGAGGATGCACCTGGTATTCCTGCTCAGCCTGTTTGCTGGGGAAAATCAGGTTCAAGGCCACCTGGTAACTTTGGTCCACCACCGCCCGGGGACTGGGGGACATTTGGCCCACATGAAATTGAATCACGCCGGGGATGTTCTTGAGGTATTTGTTTGCCCCGGCCACCAATTTAGCGATGGCGTTGGGCTGGGCCGGGTCTGTCCAAAAAATAACAATGTGTGAGAAATAGGTGACAACTTTTCCGGAATCCTGTATTTGTTCTTTCATAATGGATAATGCGATACTCTATTTGAGGTATTCAACCGCAGAACAGGCGGATGGTCAATCCGAACAACGCCAGACACAATCTGCGGAGCAGTGGAGCAAGGAGCATGGTGCCAAGCTGGTCAAAACCTATAAAGACCTTGGAATCTCAGGGGGGAAGGGTGCGGACGGCAGAAAAGCCTTAAAAGAACTGCTTGAAGATTTGGACCAAGGGATGGTCCCCAGATACCTGCTTATCGAGGATGTGGACAGGCTGTCACGAATGTTGCCCTTGGACTCCTTGAATTTAATTTCAAAAATCCTTGAATGCGGTATCACTATCGTTTCTCTGCGGGACGGCCAAACGCTGACAAAAGCCAATTGGCAAAGTTCGCAGTCATTCCTGATTCTCTCGTTGAAAACGACTCTGGCGAATGAAGAGCGGCAAAAACGAATTTACCGGGGGAAGGCAGCTTGGAAGCAAAAGCGGATCGATTCCAAAACCAAAATTTACACGAAAAAACTGCCCGGATGGCTAACGGTGGAAAATGACACGATTGTGCCGATTCCAAAGCACGTTGAGACCGTCCAGCGCATTTTTAAACTCTCAAGTGAAGGACTGGGCATCATATCCATCATCCGAATTTTTAACGAACAAAGGGTTGCGTCTTTCCATGGAAAAGATTGGAACAAAGCCATAATTCACAACACCTTGACCGGAGAACAAGTCCTTGGTCATTTCCAGCCAAAAACCAACATCAATGGCAAACGGATTGAGGATGGGGATAAAATTTTAGATTATTTCCCACAAATCATTGAACACGACTTGTTTTACCAAGTCCAAGCCAAATTAAAGCAGCGAAACACTTACAAGGGAACAGGTTATAAAAATCCAAAAACGCCTTATCGCAACAACCTTTTTGCTGGCATAATAAAATGCTCCGATTGTGGAGCCAGCTTAATCCAGCTAGTGCGGTCCCGCCACGGGTACACCTATTTGGTGTGCGGCAATGCGCACAAGCACAAAATGTGCTCATATAAAACTGTGGCAACCAATATCTTGGAAGAATGTTTCACGGAATGGGTTTTTTGCGATAAGCGTTTCCTGTCGAAATTGCGGCCACAATCTGCGTCGAGCACTGGTGCGTTACGCTTGCAGATTGACGGGGTGAAAAAGCAGCTCACGAAAATGATGGCGATCATTGAGGCTTCCGATGATGTTCCGCCAAAAATCATTGCCCAAAGAATGTCTGCATTGGAATCCCAGATGGAAAAATTGCAAGCAGACCTGCAAAAAGCTGTGCTGGAAGAATCCAGCATGACAAATATACCCGGCAAAATTGAGGAAATGGGGGAAACCATTCAAGATGACATCAAAACCCCGTTGGGACGTGCAAAAATCTCATCCGTTTTAAAGGATGCGATTGATGAAATCGTCGTTAACCCAAAACTTTGCCAAATGAGGATTGCTTGGAAAAAAAACTTGGGATACGAGGGTCAGGATTTGATTGCTTGGGACAGAAAAGGCAAAGAATGGTGGGTGGCAAATAGCCATTGGGACCCAGACGAGGAAAATGGTGGTTTGCGAACATTGTGGTGCCTTAATAAAAAGCCTTCGACGATGGCTGAATTGACCGCTTAATCGAAAAGCCGCAGCAGTTTTTTTAACGACCGCTGCGGCTTTTTTTCACGACAACGAAGAACGGACCTCAATACATATCACCGGCCACCGTTTGAACGTTGATATATTTTCACGGTGTGCGGTTTTGTCATGAGTCCAACCCAGTGTAAAACGATAATGCCAATTTCAGGGTGAATGGACCCATACGGCAACGTTTGCGCTGAAATTAAAATTAAATGCTCTGGCCTGTTTGTTTGTTGGGGGATTTCTTGGAACTGGAAATATTTATATATGGCGACACAACCGATTGCCACGATAAAATTATGACGACAACGACAAAACAATTCCAGCCCTGCGTAAAGCGATACGAGGGATTAAACTATTTCCTCACAAGCACACAGGAGGCCAAGCAATACCAGAACCTGCTGCTGGGGGACATTGAGCCCCAGCAATGCGCATGGACGATTCAACCCCTCAATCGCAATCCAGAGGGTGGCTACCAGCCGCATTTTTGTGGCGTCTGCCCAACATGTTACGTCATCACGTCGCATCAAGAAATGGAACAATACCTGGGGCTGATCATTGGCACGGTCAGTGAGGGGGAGGCTATTTGGACCATACCCCCATGGCGGCATACTGCTTCTTGATATGAGCTTTTTGCCACCCCCTTGCCCGGCCTGATACGTTCAATAATTGGGGCTGGTTTTTCATGGGGAAAATCGTAATGACGCAATTACCCGGCTCGTTTTGAAACTTTTCCCATTTCGAGCTCTGATTCACGATCTGGACACGGGGCATAAAATTCATCGCCAGTTGATAAATACGTATTTACGGGAAATCACATATATGTAAGATTTTTTGCGAAATATCATTATTTAGGCTTGACTTCATTCTTGACTTTCAAGTTGCTCATCTATATAATGATTCCCGTTTGAGATTGCTCGCCGTTCCGGTTGGTGCTGGAAATGGCTGGCAAGACTCATTGAGGCAAAACCTCCCAAATAACCAACACAGGTGCATTGTGCCCTTGTGGGGAAGTCCATTGCCTTGACACGAATATTATATGAAAAATTGCATTAAAACGAATCGTAGATACAGATTACCGAGCATTCTAAAAAAACTAAAATTGCCAATTGAACCGGATACGAAGTGGACAAAATATGGCCCGAAAATAATCGGTTACCTAATAGACGAAAAAGATAAGACAAAAGTGTTAGAGGCTATTGATACAACCATTTCCAAGGGGAAAAATCGCAGAGAAAAGCGCATTTTGAAACTTGAGCGGGAGAAAGACGCCCAAATTGATGAATTAGTGGCGATGGCGTATTCAGGCGGCTTCAAGCTAGATGAGCGACTTTCAGTTGAAGAGGCGATTGGTTACGCTGTGCGAAACAATTCAAAGACGTATCGTCTATACAGCATGGGAGAAATTGAGTTTGATAAATTCTTAAAAATTGTTATGCGAAACAACTACCGTCACGAATATACCAATTACGATGAACTTTTGCGTCAAGGAGTGGGCAAGGATTTAGCCAGAGATTGGATGACGCCAAATGCTGAATACCTTGGAATGGAGCAAGTTTCTGATGGCATCTCAATTACCAAAACGGAGGGGGAGAATAGGTCTGTTGGACAGTTTTTCTGCACCAGTGCTTTGGCCCAAAATTGAAGTTTATGCAAATTACCACAAATTAAAATTTTATGTATGTGACCAAGTGCTTGATCCCCAACATGCATTGGAGACGCATTTCCAGCATGACGGATCGGGTGGTTGGTCCATATTTTTTCATCACATCTGCAAGAATATGTTGTTTATTACTTTATTATAACTGATGAAATTTAAGGTTCCATCTGGATTAGCAGGGTTGTCCGATTTGGTTTCAAATTGTGCCAACCTAAATTCCAAGGAAAAGGCATTTTTATTGAAGCAACGTAAGCTTTCCGGTGTGAAATTTCGCCTCATCAAGCTCTTCATAATCATTTCCCGAATCAAGTGGGGCGAGTTGATTCAAAGTCGAAATCGGGACCATCATAAGCACTGGGTCAACTTGAACACCCGCAAATTGGAAAAGGCATGTGGCTGTCGGAATCCAGAATTGAAAGTTTTGCTTGATGCCTTGGAAAACTTGGACGTCATCGAGGTGAATCCCAAATTTCTGAATGCAAAGTTTTCCCGCAGCTATTGCTTTACCAGGGCATACCGCCGTCAAAAGGTCGTGCCCTGTCCTCTTGCAATCCAATTGACCAACACTCAAGCCAAGGCATTTGCCACGGGCTTGAGCAATATTATTGCGGTTCATACCGACTTGGAAAAATGGCTATATGGAAACCTTTGCCGATTACGGTTTGATGCCAGCGTGATGGATTATGTTAATCACCGGCAATTCAAGCATGGCTCAGACGACAGTTCAAAGGCTCATGCCGAGATGCTCATTGAGGCCATTAATGCCGATACCAAGGTTGTGGATGGTATCACACGGTGTGGGTGGTTTTTCACCCGGGAAAACCGTGTGGGCAGATTGTTCACCCCTGTCATCAGCCTTCACAAGGATTTGAGGGCGTTCCTGCGGGTTGATGGCCAAGAGGTATGGGAGGTTGACCAACATGCGAGCCAGCCCTTTTTACTGCTCAAGTTGTATCAACAAATTGCGGGTGGTGATGCTGCCGCCATTCAAGATGAGGCCAGCCGTTATTATGCCTTGTGGTCGTCCGGTAATTTTTATCAGCGTTTCGTGGATTTGACCGGATCAGGCATATCAGCCGATGACATGAAGCAATGCGTCATCAAGGGGGCGTTGAACTGCCGCAATGTGAACCAACCGCCCAAGGGTGTGAGCAAGGTTGTAGCCAAGGCAATCATGGCGGCATATCAGCAGCATTTCCCAATGCTCTATGCCGAAATTCACCGAATCAAAACGATCAGGGACACGGGCATTTCAAAGGTTTTGAAGAGCAACGCCAAGGGCAAGGAGAAGATACATAGCCAATTTGGGTTGAAATTGCAGCAGATTGAAAGTGGCATTTTCATTGATGGCATTGCCAATGAACTCATGATGCACGGGATTTATTGCTACACCATTCATGATGCCATCGGGTGTTTTGCGGCGGATATTCCGATGGTCACCAAAATCATGGAGCACCATTTGACGACGGCAATTGGGTTCAAGCCAACGTTGAAAACTTCACGGCCAACGATTCAAACCATCGGTCCCGGGTGAAATAAATAAACACGATTCAACCGGCTCTTGCCTATTTATTTTCATGACAACGACAACCGCAAATAATCCAACGATCATAACCGGAAACGCAATAACTAGCCGGGTGGCTCATGTGCTTGATAATTTCAGTTCACAGAAAAACCTCGATAAAATGCACGAAATCTGGGGAGAATCGCCCCAACAGAATTTTGATGATGCTTCCATCATGGAACATTGCACCAACTGCGGCGAGTTGTTCGACAAGTTTTGGTTCCACATCGTTCCGTTGGAAATGCCCGTGGTTTTTAAATGCCGGTTGACCAGCCCATTTTCCTTTTTTCTATTCCTTGTCATGCGCCGGGCGAAACTCAGCCATCACCGGGTTCGCCTTGGCCAGTTCAATGATGACGAGATGGAACGTATTTCCAAGGCACTTGGGGAATTGAGGGCAGTTAAATTCAAAATTTACGATGCCCGAATTAATAATGGTGAATTGGAGTTCACCGGGGATAAAAGCTTGGTTTTGATTTCGCTATAATTCACAATGGAATCAGGGGACATATCGCAATTCGCCCATGAATTTGGCATTTTAATCAATCGTATGGTTGACGGCATCCGTTGTATAGTGTACTATTGATCTATGTATTGGACGAATCGCAAGCCCGTTAATGAAGGTTGGCACCTCTACGTTGACAAAGAGTGCACCAATGGTAGTCCCATCGTCGTTCGTGTTTACGATGTCACGGATTATGAGTTGGACTCCTATTCCGCAGAGGAAGCTGAAAAAATCCGCAGTGCGAGGCAGAATTTCAAAAAAGACCACGGACTCGATTTCAAAGAATTACACTTGGATTATTGTGAGGGGGATGTCCGGTTTGAGTTGAGCTGGGACAATGATGACGCCACAGAAGACCCTACGGCATTCTGGAGCGAATCCCCCATTGAACTGCCAAGCCCAATCAACGGTTAATCCAAACGAATTCATGAGCACCGAATATATCAGGGATTCCAAGGGCAAGATTCTAGCCACAGTCCAAACCACAGCTACCCAGGGCTACGTCACAAAATTCGCTGGTAAAACCGTGGCCACCTACCGAAACGGGAGGACTCAGGACATTGGCAAAAATCAGTCGGTGAAGGGCAATCAACTGCTGCGGTTTGTGCGTTAATCACTTTTTCCGCATATCTTCTGCGGTTTTCACAAGTCGCCAGAGTGGAGTTGAAAGGCCACTTGCGATTTTTTCTGCTAGGGCAATGCTTGGAGTCCGTTCGCAGCGTTCAATCAAGGACACCATTTTCCACGAAATGTTAGCTTTTTCTGCCAACGATTCCTGCGTCAGTTTTTGATGCTTGCGCCGGTCACGAACGACTTCGGCGAAGCATCCGGCAAAGTCTTTTTTCGGCATCCACTCATTTTGCCAATCATAGGAACGGCTGTTCTAGGAACAGATGTGCCTTTATTGCTTGACGGGAAAAAGCCTTTTTGTAAAGGTTATGGGCTATAATATATATCCATGAAGTCGCTCAAATTCATCATCGGGGTCGTTGCGATTATTGCAGCGACACTAACCACACAAGCACAATCATTTATCACCAATGGGCTGGTTGCTTATTTCCCATTTAATGGAAATGCCAACGACGCCAGCGGCAATGGGAATAATGGCACGGCAACTGGGATTATTTATACTGCCAATATGCTTGGCGTGAGTAATAGCGCCGCCTGTTTTAATGGTACAAATAGCAGCATAGCGATTCCGACATTAAATAATTCACCATATTCGCCAATTACATATAGTTTTTGGATGAACATAAACGCATTTCCACCAAATCTAGGAGGGCAATCTTTTAGTATATCTCCAATTGTTGGTCGTGAACAAAATTATTATGCAAGTTTTGGCGAATTAGGCATTGCTACTGAGCCAACAGCACCCGGAGCATCGTCTGCACCGGGCTATACAAATGCCTTGATTTATTGGACTGGAGGTGGCGGAAATGTGATATTGAATCCAACAGCAGGGATTTGGCAACATATTGTGGTGACATTAACAAATGAGGTGTTTACTTGCTATTTGAACGGCCAAATGGTCTACACAAACGCATTTGATTGGTCACAGGGCGATAATTTGCCTTTCAATATTGGTAACACGCCAGATTTCAATAATGGTTTTACCGGTTGGTACGGCTCAGCGGAGACACCGTATAATGGATGTTTAACCGACATCCGAATCTACAGCCGAGCCTTGAACGGCGACGACGTGGCCGCATTGTATGCCTTGGAATCAAACCCAACAACACCCCCCTCCATCACCAATCAACCATCGGACGTCATTGCTTACGCAAATTCCAATGCCACATTCAACGTGGCAGCTACCGGCAACCTGCCAATGGCCTACCAGTGGCAGTTTAACGGCACCAACTTGCTTAACGCCACCAACAGCACTTTAAACATCGTCGTGGCCAAACAGGTAAACGTTGGTCAATACACTGTGGCTATCACCAATTCCTACGGCAGCATCACCAGCAGTGTGGCAAACCTGTTCATGTACCCATACCTGAACCGGCCATTTGTCGGTGTGGACACCTACTGGGGTCAAACCAACACCTTGACCGTGGGAGCATGGGGCAGTGGCAATCTTGCCTATCAGTGGTATTTTAACGGTGTGGCTCTGGATGGTGCCACAAACGCAATGCTGCCTCTGGGGGCCATTCAGTTTGCCAGCGCTGGTCAATACAACGTGGTCGTTAGCAGCAGTCTTGGTGGCGTGACCAACGCACCATATTCAGTGGTGGTGAATCCTGCCAACGTGTCGCTTGGCTTGTTCGCTGGCGTCATCATTCAAGGCACCGTTGGCTACAACTACAACATTCAAGCCACAACAGACTTGAGCAATACGAATTCATGGCAAACCGTGACCAACATTACGCTTGCGTCACCCATTCAGATTTGGAGCGACTACAGCAGTGACGTTCACAATCCGAACAGCCCACAGAAATTTTATCAGGTGGTGCCAGGGCAATAGCGTAAAAATGCGCAACACTCAACCCCGCATCACTGCTCTGGTGGTTCGGGGTTTTCTGCTGTCAGGGAGACATAGGTCCATTTGCCCCAATTTGGCATTAAGCGTGGCGCAGCCAGGGCGGGGCTGGTCCCGCCCTGGGCTGCCATGGTGAAGTTGAATCAATCTCTGCCAAGTGATGCCTTGATGCCGCTGTTGATGAATTGACTCGTGACCGGGGGGCCATGAGCCTTGCGTCAGCCAACCGTGAGATTTATCGGCTGATAAAGGATGGCATCAAGGTTTCAGTGCCGGACAAAATTAACGGCGGTCAAAAGACTGAACGGCTGCGGGTGATTGATTGGGAAAATCCGGCCAACAATGATTTTCTCCTTGTCAGCCAACTCAGCATCACGGGGGCATTATATACCCGTCGGCCTGACCTCGTTTGCTTCGTCAATGGTTTGCCGTTGGTGGTCATTGAACTGAAAAAGCCGGGAGTTCCAGCCCGTGCGGCTTTCGATGACAACCTGAAATGCTACAAAAGCGACATCTCCCAACTGTTCGTTTTCAACGCCCTGCTGATTGCTTCCAACGGCACGGATAGCCGGGTGGGGTCACTCACGGCAGATTGGGAACGTTTTTTTGAGTGGAAACGCATTGAGCAGGAGAACGAACCACGCCGGGTGTCCTTGGAGGTAATCATTCGGGGTACTTGCGATAAAAACCGGCTGCTGGATTTGGTGGAAAACTTCACCTTGTTCTCCGAACATAAGGCGGGACTGGTCAAAATAATCGGGCAAAACCATCAATTCTTGGGCGTGAACAATGCCATTGCGTCCATGCAAAAGGCTCGCAAAATGGGGCATGGTCGTGCCGGGGTATTCTGGCAAACCCAAGGCAGTGGCAAGAGCTTCTCCATGGTATTCTTCGCTCAAAAGGTGCTGCGCAAGTTGATTGGAGATTGGAAATTTGTGGTGGTGACCGACCGGGTGGAACTGGATGAGCAGATTGCCAAGACCTTTGCTGGCAGAACACGAATGGACTAGGCGAAGCGGAATCTCCACCCGCAGAATCGCCATCGCCGCAATCGTCGTCTCGATGCTGTCTCTTGGATTAACCATTTTGGCCTACTTGTATCCACACAGGCCTTAAAACCGGCCTGAACCGGTGTTCATTAAACCTCCCCCTTGAAAGCGTGATCAAATACCTCGATTTATTGAGGTTTTGCTTGCTTTGTTTCGCTGCTCATAATACATTTGTTTTATGAGCAGCAAGACAGCTATCTATGCCCGAGTTTCAACCGCCAACGGTAAGCAATCGACGGATTCTCAACTCCTTGAAGTTGAGAAATACTGCCAGATGCGAGGTTGGGCCAATTTGGAAATCTATTCAGACAAGGTTTCCGGTGCCAAAGCGACCCGTCCCGCACTTGACCGCATGGTAAAGGATATGCGCAGCGGCAAGGTGGAACGAGTTGTGGCCTTCAAGCTAGACCGCATTGGCCGCAGCCTGACCCACTTGTGCTTGCTGGTGGATGAAATGAGCAACCTTGGGGTGCCATTGATTTGCAGTTCACAGGGCATCGATACATCGGGCAACAATCCTGCCAGCAAGCTCCAACTGGACGTGCTCAAGGCCGTCTGTGAATTTGAGCGCAACCTGATCAAGGACCGGGTGAACGCCGGATTGAATGCCGCCCGTGCTCGTGGTGTTCGCCTTGGCCGTCCATCTACCTTGAGCAGCCGTCGGGATGAGGTTCTGGCCTTGAAGCAGCAGGGGCTTGGATTGCGTGAAATTGGACGCCAATTGAACATCCCGATTGCCAGCGTGTGCAAAATTGTAAATTCGCAGAAGCAAGTGGCTGATAATTAACCCAATATGCAAATTTTGACCCTGCAAACGGCGTTGTTTATTTCTTTGTCACCAAAGATAATAAAATAACAACGTGCGAAAACATGCTTGCAATTATAGTGCTGGGCCAATGGGGTTGGCAATTCCCGAAGCGGCCCCACCTGTGCGGCGGGTTGGTCACATTTTGTACTTGCCGATGCCGATGGCAAACTGACCCGGAAGCGGATGCCGCCCACGCGTATGACCGTGAAGCCGCCCTTGGGTAACACCCGCCCCGGTGCCCTTGGGGTTATTTCTGGGATTGGAGCAATTTCTCCAGTTTGTCCAGTCGCTCCTGCAAGGCGGTGATTTCCGCTTCCTTGGCCTGGTTGGCTGCTTCCAGTTTCTGGTTCAAGCCTTGGATGGCAGCCAGTGCCACGCCGCTTTCATCCACCACCGCGATGTGTTTGTCATCGGTGCCGTCCAAACCAAAGGCGGCTTGAAAATCCTGGGCCATGGGGCCGATGTGCTGCACACCCTGGTTGTCCCGTTTGTAATTCCATTTGGTCACAGGCAGGGTGGCGACCCGGGCAAGCACGTCCTGGGGATTGATGCTCGAGAAATGCTCCTTGGCATTGTGGTCGCTGGTCAAGGCCACGCTGTTGGCATAGACGGTGCCCATCAGATAAGTCGCCGTCTGGGTGTCGCCGATGCGGACGACGTTGGTATCGGTGGCCAGTCCCGGATTGCCAATCTCGATGTTGCCGCTGGCGGTGGCATTGTTATTCCGGCCGGCTTGATACCCAATGGCAATGTTATTGTTGCCGGTGGTGTTGAAATTCAGCGCATTTACACCAAGGGCGGTATTGTTGGTGCCCGTGGAGTTCGCGTACAGCGCCTGGGCGCCACTGGCGGTATTATTACTGCCGGAGGAGTTGGAGAACAGGGCTTGATTGCCGCTGGCGGTATTATTGCCGCCAGTGGTGTTATTGTATAGGGATAGATAGCCATTTGCCGTGAGGTTCATGCCATTGGTATTGTTATAAAGCGCAAAGTAGCCGACGGCAGTGTTGTTATTACCTGTAGTGTTATTGTACAGCGCGCGCGCGCCGGCGGCCAGGTTGTAGCTGCCGGCGGTGTTATAGTAAAGCGCCTGGAAACCATCCGCCGTGTTGTTGTTGCCATTGGTATTGGAGAGCAGTGCCTGATAGCCATTGGCGGTGTCGTTATTACCCGTCAAATTGCCCAGCATAGCCTGAACGCCACTAGCGGTGTTGTTATTGCCGGTCAAGTTACCCAACAGGGCCTGGGCCCCATTGGCCGTGTTGTTATTGCCGGAGGAATTATTATAAAGCGATTCCACGCCATTGGCGGTGTTGTCCACCCCATTCGTATTGTAGTAAAGCGCGGCGTAACCATTGGCCACGTTGGCGATCCCCGCCGTGTTGGCGAACAGCGCCAAGTCGCCATTGGCCACGTTGTTGGCTCCGGACGTGTTGTTGAACAGGGCCTGATTGCCAGCGGCGACATTGCCGGAACCACCCACGTTATTGCTGAGCGCACCGAAGCCGAGGCCCACGTTTTGCGATCCGGTCATGGTCAGATTACCGGCGGCTTTGCCGGCATAGAAATTCTGGTTGCCGTAAGAATGCAGCAGCAAATTGCTGCCAACATAGACAATACCCGAAGTGGCCGTCGTCGGGGGCAGGGTTAAATTGCCATCGAGGGCAAGGCTGCGGCTCGTGAAACTACCGCTGGCATCGCGCTTGACGAGCGTGCCCGCGAGATCCGCGCTGGAGGCGTTGAGGTTGGTCAGGCCAGAACCATCACCCGAAAAGGCACCGCTCAAGGTCACCCCAGTTTCGGTGTTGGTTATGATGCCGCCAGGCAGTTGGGCGAGGGAGAGCGTGCCGTTGGTGATCTGCGAAGCGCTCAGGCCAGTCAATCCGCTGCCGTTGCCGGAGATGATGCCGGTGGCTTTGAGCGCGCCGACATTGATGCCGCCGAGCGTGTCCCGCAGGACAATCGTGCTGGGCAGGGGATTGGTGTTCGCTCCGGTATTGAGGTTGGTCAAACCGCCACCGTTGCCAGAAAAGGTGCCACTCAGTGTCACCCCGGTTTCAGTGTTGGTTATGACGCTACCGGGAATTTGGGCCAGGGAGAACGTGCCGTTGGTGATTTGAGAGGCCGTCAGCCCGGTCAAACCGCTGCCGTTGCCGGAAAACGTACCGCTCAAGGTTACATTGGTGGCGGTGTTGGTGACCACGCTGCCTGGTAACTGAGTGAGAGCGAACGTGCCGTTAGTAATCTGGGCAGCATTCAGACCCGTTAGGCCGCTGCCGTTGCCGGAGATAATACCCGTGGCATTGATGGCCCCCACATTGATACCGCCCAGCGAGTCACGCAGGACAATCGTGCCGGGCAGGGGATTGGTAGTCGCGCCGGTGTTGAGATTGGTCAGGCCGGCCCCATTGCCAGAAAAAGTTCCGCTCAAAATCACATTCGTGGCGGTGTTGGTTACGACGCTACCGGGTAGCTGGGTAAGAGAGAAAATGCCGTTGGTGATTTGGGAAGCACTCAGGCCAGTTAGTCCGCTTCCATTGCCGGAGATGATGCCGGTGGCTTTGAGCGCGCCGACATTGATGCCGCCGAGCGTGTCGCGCAGGACAATCGTGCTGGGCAGGGGATTGGTATTCGCGCCGGTGTTGAGATTGGTCAGACCGGAGCCATCGCCAGAAAAGGCGCCACTGAGCGTCACTGCTGTTTCGGTGTTGGTCACCACGCCGCTGGGCAGTTGAGTTAAGGAAAAAATACCGTTGGTAATCTGGGCCGTACTCAGCCCGGTCAGCCCACTGCCATTGCCAGAGATAACCCCCGTGGCATTGATGGCCCCTGCATTGATACCGCCCAGCGAGTCACGCAGGACAATCGTGCTGGGCAGGGGATTGGTGTTCGCGCCGGTATTGAGATTGGTCAGGCCGGAACCATCACCTAAAAAGGCGCCACTCAGCGTCACCCCGGTTTCGGTGTTAGTCAACAAATTGCCGGGCAGTTGGGCCAGGGAGAACGTGCCGTTGTTGATTTGGGAGGTGTTCAGCCCGGTCAGCCCACTGCCATTGCCCGAGATAATGCCCGTGGCTTTGATGGCACCCACATTGATGCCGCCCAGGGTGTCGCGCAGGACAATCGTGCTGGGCAGGGCATTGGTATTCGCGCCGGTGTTAAGATTGGTCAAGCCCGCCCCATTGCCAGAAAAGGCACCACTCAGCGTTACCCCGGTTTCGGTGTTGGTCAAAAGATTGCCGGGCAGTTGAGCCAGGGAGAACGTACCGTTGGTAATTTGAGAAGCCGTCAGCCCGGTCAAGCCGCTGCCGTTGCCGGAGATAACACCGGTGGCTTTGAGCGCCCCGACATTGATGCCGCCGAGCGTGTCGCGCAGAACAATCGTGTTGGGCAGGGGATTGGTGTTCGCCCCGGTGTTGAGATTGGTCAGGCCGGCCCCATTGCCAGAAAAAGCACCACTCAGCGTCACCCCAGTTTCACTGTTGGTCAACAGGTTGCCGGGCATTTGGTTGAGGGAGAACATACCATTTGTGATTTGAGAAGCGGTTAATCCGGTTAGACCACTGCCATTCCCGGAAAACGTACCGCTTAAAATTACATTAGTCGCGGTGTTGGTGACCACGCCGCTGGGTAGTTGGTTTAGGGAAAACGTGCCGTTGGTGATTTGGGAAGCGCTCAGGCCCGTGATTCCGCTGCCGTTGCCGGAAATAATACCGGTGGCATTGATGGCCCCCCCATTGATGCCCCCGAGCGTGTCGCGCAGGACAATCGTGCCGGGCAGGGGATTGGTAGTCGCGCCGGTATTGAGATTAGTCAGGCCGGCCCCATTGCCAAAAAATGTGCCACCCAGTGTTACCCCGGTTTCGGTGTTGGTTAACAGGTTGCCGGGTAATTGGGCCAGGGCAAATGTTCCGGTGGTGATTTGGGAAGCGCTCAGGCCCGTGATTCCGCTGCCGTTGCCGGAAATAATACCGGTGGCATTGATGGCCCCCCCATTGATGCCCCCGAGCGTGTCGCGCAGGACAATCGTGCCG
>CAIQWB010000039.1 GCA_903875465.1 uncultured Verrucomicrobia subdivision 3 bacterium | reverse complement strand
GCTTATCGCTCAACGGCGGCGATAACTTTTCCAAACTTGCGATCCTGATAGTCGATAGCAGTTATTGCCAGCAAGGCTCCATCGCGTGGTTGTCTCTCCGCCAAAACCCCGCTGAAAAACCCCCGACATCTATGCAGAATCAGTTTGGTTCGTTTTTGATTGCCAAAAACTGGAAATTCTCGTATCCCGACTGCCATGCCGCGAAAGCTGCGATTTGAATATGGTGGTGAAAGGGTCAACCCATAACCAGGGTCGTTTTCTTTCACATTTTTACTTTGACGGTTGCTTCCCAGAACTGGCTTGAACATACTAAAACTCCCCCCACTGCGGCTTTTCCAAAGCATTTATGCCCAAAAGCTGGATGCAGCCCGGCTGTTTTAATTTCGGAGTTCGGGTTAAGCCCACCTGCCACCGCCCACACCCGATGAAGTTTGGTGCTTGGGTATTTTCTGGTGCTTGGAGCCTGGGATTTGGACCTTTTCCGCATCAATCCCTCTCCCAGCGCTGCCCCCTTGGTCCCAGAATCATGCAAAAACAGCCTATTTTACAGTCCTTGCTGCTATTTAATGCTTTTGGGAAAATCACCGGGCGTTTTATGACCGTCCCGCAGATTACAAAGCCGGGTTGCGCGGGAACTTGGCGTACGGCAGGCGTGCCCCCCGGTACTGCGTCTGGTCTGCCCGGATCGGCACCGGCGCCGGGAAGAGCGAGGCCCCGCTGGCCGCAATCAAATCATCCTGGTCAATCCCGTCCCCGCTCACCCCAATGGCCCCGATCAACACCCCGTTCCGGTACAGCGGAAAGCCCCCCGGAAAAATCGTGATCCCGTTCGGCAGGTTCGGATCCACATTCGTGGCCGTCGTGATCGCCGCCCCGTTCAAAGGATTGGTAAAGGGAATGGCCGTCGGCGTGATGATGGAAAACCGCTCCTGCAAACCCAGGAAAATGCCCGGTTGCGTGCCACTGATACCCGGCGGATACAAGCCCTGGGCCAGAAAACCCACCGTCCGCGCCGAGTAAGCCCGGTTGCTCGCCGAGAAAAAGACCGCCGTCCGCGCCTTTTGCACCGCCACATCCCAGCTAAACCGCGTCGTGTTCGGCGACGTGCAAAACGTCCCCAACACCACCGGCGGCGTGCCATTGCTATTCGGATTATTGACCACCGTGATAAACACCTGCGCCACCGAACCCAGGGGCAGCCGGATGCCCGCGCGCGTGGTCCGGGCCCGATTGGCGGCCGCCACCAGAATATTCGTCACCTCGGCCGCCGTCAGCCGGGCCGCGCCCCCCGGCAGGGGCACCGTCGCCGGATCCGCCGTAATCGGCTGGCGCAACTGTCCGGTCGCTCCCCCCAAAGTCATCACCGGATACGGAAAGGGCAGGGGCGAGTTGGTCAGGCGGTAGGGAGCCAGCACCTTCCCCGGCAATGCCGCCAGCGCCGGCACCGTCCCCAGGCTGGTGGTGCTGGCCACATAGGCCAGCCGGATGCCACCCACAAAAATGTCCGACCCCAAAATTCCCCCCGGCGGGCCATACCCCCTTTGCCCCGCCAAGGCCACATCCTCATCCCCCGCCGCACTGGCGATCACCGCCGCCGTCACGTCCAGCGCCGTGGAGCCGTCGCCCGACACCCCAATGCCCCCCACCAGATGCCCGTTTTGGTACAAGGGCAGGCCGCCCGGCGTGCCCGCCAGTCCGCCCGTGGCCGCCAGCGGGGGACAAACCAAATTGGTGCCCGGAGAACTCCCCAGGGTAATCACACTGCCGGGGGCCTTGTATTTATTGATGTCCGAAAAACTCAGTTGCGAAAAATTCACCCCCACCAGCGGCCCCGGTGCCGTGTTGATCACCCCCGGCGGGTAATGCTGTTGCACAATAAAACCGGCCGTGCGGGAGGAAAAAGCGTTGTTATCGCTGCTCAAGAAAGCCGCCGTGCCAGCTTTGGTAATGGCGTTGCCCACGTCGGGGTCACTGGCCGTGGTATTGGTATTCACCACCCACACCCCCAATACCCACCCCTCCCGGTCCGTCACTGCAATCACCGCGTTCGTGGCCAGCCGGCTGCCCGTCAGGGCCACCGCCCGGGTCACCGCCTGGGCGACAATTGTCTGCACATCCGGCAAGGCTAGCTGCGCCGTGGCTTTCCCCGCCGCCAGCAGAAACAAAATCAGGACAATGTGGATTCGTTTCACTAATTTGAATATTATTATACGCACTTGATTTATGGACACAAACAACTTCTCATTAGGCTAATGTTGTTGGCGAAATCCAGCCGCCGGCCAGCCTCGTTTGCCGGGCTGCTTGCCTGTTTGACCCTGGACCCCGCGCTCCCGGCATGTGCCGGGCCGCTGAACGGGTCGTCCCCGGGTGTGCCGACCGCCTCGAACCTGCCCCCGCACCAGGTGGTTAGCACCAATCCTCCACCCCTGTCGCCCGCGGTTTTTAATCCCGATCCCAACCGCCTGCAACTCCCCCTCCCGCCGTTGCTCCTGACCAACTGGACCCATCAAGTCCGCCGCCGCACCAATTCCCCCCCGCTGCCCGCCCCGCAATTTAACCCCGATCCCGGTGCCAGTCTCCGCCTCCCCCCCAATCTCCCGGCGGCCCTGTTTGTCGAGCCCACCGCCCCCGCACAGTTCGTCGAACCCGCCATTCCACCGGAACTGGCCCTGCCCCGGCCGGCGGTAAGCCTCCACGAATTGGCCCCGCCCGTCCCGCCGCCGCCCGGCACCTACGGCCAGGAGCCCTTGCCCAACGGACTGGCGCTGCCCCGCGAGCATGCGCGCCGAAACGTGAAGATCTTTCCGGATTTTGGCGTGCCCAGTTACACCCTGCCGCCCGGTGATTATCCCACCAACACCGTGCCGGTCCCCAATCGCTGGCGCCTGGGGTTTGCCCCATGGCAACGCTACACCAGCGGGGTGGTGGACCAGCCCTACGAAACCCCCACGCCTTATTTGTGGGATCCTTACCGCCAAAGCCTGCTCAAGGGTGATCTCCCGTTGATCGGCCAGGATATTTTTCTCGATCTCACCGCCTCTGCCGAAACCGTGACGGAATTTCGCCGCGTGCCCACCTCCAGCGGGGTCAGCACCGCCGTGCCGGGGGAATATGAGTTTTACGGCCAGAGCGAGGCGATCAGCATCCAGAACAACCTCGCCTTCGCCCTGAACTTGTTCCAGGGCGAAACCGTCTTCCGCCCCGTCACCTGGGCAGTCAAACTGGAGCCAGTGCTGAATGTAAACTACCTCAGCGCCAGCGAAACTGGCGTCGTCTCGCCCTCGCCCACCGGCTTCCTGGGCGGAAACCAAACGCCCCCGCCGTCCAATGGGTTTGTGAACAATCCCGGGGACATCAGCACCCTCCTCAATGGCCAGACCGGTCCGGCCGGCAGTTACCGGGGCTCCGCCCGCACCGAGCGCACCCAGGATTTCGTCACCTTGCAACAGGCCTTCGCCGAGGCACACCTGCGCGATTGGTCCGATAATTATGATTTCCTGTCCGTGCGCGCCGGCATCCAGCCGTTCAATGGCGATTTCCGGGGCTTCATTTACAATGACGTCAACAATGGCGTGCGCTTCTTTGGCAATGCGAACAACAACCTCTACCAATACAACCTGGCCTGGTTTCATCAACTCGAGAAAGACACCGACTCCGGCCTGAACACCCTCGCCGACCGCGGGCAGGACGTCTTCATCGCCAACCTGTTCCGGCAGGACTTTATCTGGCCCGGCTACACCGCCGAGGGCAGTTTCTTTGCCAATATCGACCACGGCGGCACCCATTACAACGACAATGGTGGCCTCGTGCGTCCCGCCCCCATCGGCGACGTGCGGGAACACCAATTGCAGGCTTATTACCTCGGCTGGGCCGGGGATGGCCATATCGGCCGCTTCAATGTCAGCCACGCGTTTTACGAAGTGCTCGGGCACGACGACTTTAATGACCTTGCCGGCCGGCCGGTGGATATCAACGCCCAAATGGCCGCGCTCGAAATCTCCTACGACCACGATTGGGCCCGCTACAAGGCCTCCTTTTTCTATGGCTCCGGCGATGGCAATGTCAACGGCGGCACCGCCACCGGTTTTGATTCCATCAATGACAACCCCAATTTCACCGGCGGCCCCTTTAGCTACTATGCCCGGCAGGGCTTTAATCTGGGCGGTTCCGCTGTTAATCTAAAAAACGACCGCAGCCTCCTCCCCGATTTGCGCTCGAGCAAGTCCGAGGGCCAGGCCAATTTCGTCAATCCCGGCGTGTTTATTTACGGT
Source organism: uncultured Verrucomicrobia subdivision 3 bacterium (assembly GCA_903875465.1). Classification (GTDB taxonomy): domain Bacteria; phylum Verrucomicrobiota; class Verrucomicrobiia; order Limisphaerales; family UBA11358; genus UBA11358. Next base: position 6,272 of record CAIQWB010000039.1, on the reverse strand, counting down.
GTGGGCGCGGAATTTGACCTCACCCCCAAGGTCCGGTCCTTCCTCAACGCCAATTACATCCAGTTCGCCGAAACCGGCGCCCTCAAGTCCATTCTGCAAACCGCCCAGGTGGACCAGGAAGTGGGCTATGATTTGAGCCTCGGGTTTCAATACCGGCCCTTCCTCACGGATAATATCATTGTCTCGGCCGGTTTCGGCGTCCTGATACCCGGCCGGGGCTTCCGGGACATTTACAAAACCAATCCCGACCCCGTGCCCGGTTTCAATCGCGGCCCGGCCGGCGCGGTGGATGATTTTCTTTACAGCGGATTAATTGCCGTCACTTTTACTTACTAGTCATGAAAGCCCATCGGCCCGCCACCCAACTGTTCTGGAGCCTCGCCCTCGTCATGCTGCTGGCGGGCCGGTGCCTTGCTGCCCAGCTCGCCGGCCCCGCCGCCACCCCCGGTTCCGGCCCGGCCATTTCCGTCCCCACCGACCTGCCCGCCGCGCCCGGCCATGTGCTGCCCCCGGTCAATGTCATTGACCAATCCGCCGCCTCGGCGAAGGCCAAAAGCCAGGGCTGCTTGCAATGCCATGCCGGCAGTGAATCCATGCACGCCTCCCCGAATGTGGTGCTGGGTTGCACCGATTGCCACGGCGGCAATGCCACCCCCGGACTCACCCAGCGCCAGGCGCACGTGGCCCCGCGCAACCCCATTTTCTGGGAAACCTCCGCCAAGCCCAATGATTCCTCGGTCCTGCTAAATCATGAATCCGCCGAGTTCATCCAGTTCGTGAACCCCGGCGATTTGCGCGTGGCGGAAAAAACCTGCGGCCCCTGCCATGCCGAAATCGTCCATAACGTCGGCCACAGCATGATGCGCCACGGTGCCATGCTCTGGGGTGCCGCGTTGTACAATAATGGTGCCTATCCTGCGAAAAACTACCGGTTCGGCCAGGCCTACGGTCTGGATGGCGTGCCCTTGCGCCTGGAAAGCCCCGTTCCCGTGACCCCCGAAATGACGCAGCAGCATGGCATTCTCCCCTTCATTGATCCGCTGCCCCGCTTTGAAATCAGCCAGCCCAGCAATCTGCTCCGCATCTTCGAGCGCGGTGGCTCCCCCCAGTTGCAACTCGGCAACCCCGATCCGTTTGAGGAGCCCGGCAAACCGGAACGCCGCCTGAGCGAGCGCGGCATGGGCACCCTGAATCGCATTGACCCGGTGTTCTTGAACTTGCAGAAAACCCGCCTGCACGATCCCCTGCTCGATTTCCTGGGCTCGAATAATCATCCCGGCGATTACCGCTCCAGCGGCTGCACCGCCTGCCACGTGGTGTATGCCAATGACCGTTCCCCCACCCACTCCGGCTGGTACGCGAAATACGGCAACCAGGGCTTGAGTTTCAGTGCCGATAAAACCATCCGCAAGGACGAGCGCGGCCACCCCATCAAGCACCAATTCACCCGCGCCATCCCCACCAGCCAGTGCATGAACTGCCACATGCACCAGGGCAATCTCTTCGTGAATCCCTATCTCGGCTACACCTGGTGGGACCAGGAAAGCGATGGCGAATTCATGTACCCGGCAAAGCAAAAAAATCCCACGCCCGAGGAACTCGTGCGCGCCTTGCAAAACAATCCCGAGGCCGCCGCCGCCCGGGGTCTGTGGGGGGACCTCGATTTCCTGGAAAAAGTTTCCGAACTCAATCCCAAGCTCCAGCACACTCAGTTCGCCGACTACCACGGTCACGGCTGGATTTTTCGCGCCGTCTTCAAGCACGATCGCGCGGGCAACCTCCGCGACCGCGACGAAAATATTATCCCCCCCACCGACCCGCAAAAATTTGCCAAGGCTGTCCACTTGCAGGATGAACATCTGGCCCACGGCATGCAATGTTCCGACTGCCATTTCGACAAGGACGTCCATGGCAACGGCCTGCTCTACGGCGAACCCCGCGCCGCCACCACCGTCGAATGCATCGACTGCCACGGCACCATCCAGCAACGGCCCACCCTCCAGACCAGCGGTAATGGTGGCCAGATCGATTTGCGTGCCAGCAACACCCCCTACGGTCCGCGCTTCTTCTGGCAGGGCACCCAGCTCTTCCAGCGTTCCACCATGACCCCCGACCTCATCTGGGAGGTGCCGCAGACCATCGACACCATCGATCCCAAGTCCTCCCATTACAATGCCAAGTCCGCCTACGCCAAAACCATGGGGCGCGATGGCAAGTCCTGGGGCGTGGTGCCTTCGCGCGATTGCCAGCGCAATCTGGCGCACGATAACTCCAACGTTTCCTGCCAGATTTGCCACAGCTCTTGGGCCACCGCCTGCTTCGGCTGCCATCTCCCCATGCGCGCCAATCAGCGCGTCGCCGCCAACAAGTTCGAGGGCACGACCACGCGCAACTACACCTCTTATAATCCCCAAGTCGTCCGCGATGACGTGTTCCAGCTCGGCGTGGATGCCACTGTGAAAGGCCATCGCCTCGCCGTGCTGCGCTCCTCCAGCGCCGTCATCGTGAGTTCGCAAAATGCCAGTCGTGAATGGGTCTATTCCCAGCAGCAAACCATCAGTGCCGATGGGTACAGCGGCCAGGCCTACAACCCCCATCTGCCCCACACCACCAGCGGCGTGGGCACCACCAAAAACTGCGAGGACTGCCATCTCGCCGCCGCCAATGATAACAATGCCTGGCTCGCCTCCTTGCTCGGCTTCGGCACCGGCACCGTCAATTTCTTCGGCCGTTACGCCTACGTGGGCGAGGGCCGGGGCGGCCTCGATGCCGTGGTCTGGACCGAACAGGACGAACCGCAGGCCGCCCTCGGCAGCCATTTGCAGCGGCTCGCCTACCCGGACAATTACCAGAACCACACCGTGACCAACCACGCCATTTTGCCGGAGGCTTACCACAAGGAGGCCAAAGAAATCCTCGACCTCCAAGTGCGCGGCGAATACCTCTACACCGCCAATGGCGCGGATGGCTTTGAAGTGTTTGATATTGCGAACATCGACCAAAAAGGCTTCTCCGAGCGCATCAGCACCGCCCCCGTGTCACCGCTCGGCCAGCGTACCTATGTCCGCACCAAATACGCCACCAGCGTGACCCTCCCCAGCACCCTCGGCGTGGACCCCCTTCGCCTGCACCAGCCCGAAAACGAGGAGCCGCCGGTGAGTCCGATCTATGCCTGGGTTTTCATTACCGACCGCGAGGAAGGCCTGGTCATGTCCACCGTGGGCACCTTGCTCGATGGCAATCCAGAAAACAATTTCTTCGACCGCGAAAAAATCATCCGCTTCAACCCCGCTGGCAAATTGACCGGCGCCCTGCACTCCTTCATGGCCGGCACCAACCTCTACGTCGTCGCGCCCAAGGGTTTGTTTGTGGTGGGCCTGAATAATACCGCGCTCACCGCCCCCGTGCTCGCCGGCGAAATGAGCGGCGGCGAGTTGCAAAATCCCCGCGCGGTCGGTGTGCAATTCCGCTACGGATTCGTCACCGACGACCATGGCTTCAAGGTCGTGGACCTCACCAACCCCGTCCGGCCTAAATTGGTGCCCGGCGCGTTCGTGCCCCTCAAGCACGCCCGGCGCTTTTACCTCGCCCGCACCTACGCCTACGTGGCCGATGGCGAGGATGGCCTCGCCTTCATTGACATCTCCAATCCCGAGAAACCCCGGCTGGAACGAATGTATAATGCCGGCGGTCTGCTCAACGACACCCGCGCCGTGCAAATCGGCTCGGTGAACGCCTCCATGTTTGCGCTGGTGGCGGATGGCAAAAATGGGCTCCGCGTCCTTCAGCTGATCTCCCCGGAAAATGTCCCCGGCCACATGGGTTTCAGTCCCGCGCCCAATCCCAAATTGATCGCCACCTATCCCACTGCCAGCCCGGCCCTGGCCGTCTCGCGCGGGCTGGACCGCGACCGCGTGGTGGATGAATCCGGCAACGAAACCGTCGTCTTCGGCCGGCGCGGCTCACGCCCCTTCAATGCCGCCGAGATGCAGAAATTTTACCTGCGCGATGGCCAGCCTTACACCGTCGAAAACGTGTTTGAAAAACACGGCCAGTTGCAAACCCGCTCCGGCGTGGCCCTGACGCCCACGGCCGATTATCAGCCCGTGGCCGCGCCCACCCCGCCGCCGGCCCCCGCTGAGGAACGGCTCACCCGCCCCGGCCCATGAAATATTTTTACGCCCAACTCGCGGTGTTCGCGCTGGTTCTGGCCGTCCATGGTCAGGATTCCGTCACCTCCCTCGCCGGCCAGCCTCAGGTGGCTGGCGCGCTCAATGCCCCCGGTACCAACGCCCTGTTCAACCAACCCGCCGGCCTCGCGATTGCTGCCAATGGCACCGTTTATGTGGCCGACAGCGCCAATCATGCCATTCGGGCCATCGCCACCAATGGCGTCGTCACCACCTTCGCCGGACAATTAGGCGTGCCCGGTTCCCAGGATGGCCCCGGCACCAACGCCCAATTCTTCGCCCCCAGCGCCCTCGCCCTGGACGGAAACGGCAATTTGCTCGTCAGCGACACCGGCAACGCCACCCTGCGCCGCATCACGCCCGTTGGTGTTGTCACCACCCTGGCCGGCCTCGCCGGGCAACCCGGTTTTGCCGATGGCCCGGCCGCCTCCGCCCAATTCGGCGCGCCCCTCGGCCTCGCCGTCGCCACCAACGGCGCCATCTACGTTGCCGACGGTGGCAACCACCTCATCCGGGTCGTTAACGGCGGCAGCGTCTCCACCTTCGCCGGCACCCCCGGCGTCTGGGGCTCCGCCAATGGCCTGGGCACCAACGCCCAGTTCAACGCCCCCTGCGGCCTGGCCTTCGCCCCGTCTGGCAACCTCTTCGTCAGCGATGCCAATAACGATACCATCCGCCAAATCACCCCCTCCGGCCAGGTCACCACCTACGCCGGCACCCCAGGTGTGGACGGCACGAACGATGGCCCCGCTGCCACGGCCAAATTCTGCCGTCCGGCCGAACTCGCCTTCGATCCGGCGCACAACTTGATCGTGGCCGATTCCTTCAACCACACCCTCCGCCAAATCAGCCCCAACGGCTTCGTCACCACCATTTCCGGGAAAGCGGGGAATTACAGCAGCGCCGCCGGCCTCAACGGCACAGGCCGGTACTTTAACCCCTACGGCCTGGCCTTTAATACCAACGGCCTTCTCCTCGTGGCCGACACCTACAACCAAATGATTCGCCAGGTCCTCGTGCCCTTTCAAGCCACCCTGCAACTTGCCGGCCATCCCCCCACCATCACCCTCACCTGGCCCGCAGTGGTCGGCCAAAAATATCAAGTCCAGTACACCACCAGTCTCACCGGAACCTGGACCAACCTCTCCGCCGTGCTCACCGCCACCGCCCACACCCTCTCCCAGACCGACCTGCTCAACCCCGCCCAACCCCAACGCCACTACCGCGTGGTGCTCTGGCCATAAGCTGCTTCGCCCTGAGTGCCATCAGCTTGGCCCCATGCCACCTGGGAACTTAGTCCCAAGCAACGTTGCCACCGTGCCGGAGGCACCTCGAAATTTAGCCAGCTACGAAGTGGCTGGACCCCGCCCAACCAATGAATTCTGCCCTGAAGAGACACGGGAATTACCTGCCCGCTCCATGCATCCATAACGTGAAAAACGAAACCGACCCACACGGGCGGCCGGTTCCCTAATTGGGCAAACAACGTATTTAATTTGTCGTCGCCGCCAGCTCCTCTTCAAAATCCACAATCTCCTGGAGCTGCACCAGAAACCACCGGTCGATCTTTGTGAGGTTGAAAATGTCATCCACCGTGAAGCCTGCCCGCAGGGCATGACGAATAAAAAAGATCCGCTCGGCGTTCGGGATGCTCAGCTTGCGGCTGATCACCTCACGCGGGAGAATGTCGCGGTCGCCATACACCTCGGTGCCAATGCGCCAGGGCTTGCCATCGCCGCCCAGGCCGCTGCGGCCGATTTCCAGCGAGCGCAGGCATTTTTGCAGGCTTTCCTTGAAGGTCCGGCCAATCGCCATGGCCTCGCCCACGCTTTTCATCTGCGTGGTCAGCGTGGGATCGGCCTGCGGGAATTTCTCGAAGGCAAAGCGCGGGATCTTGGTGACCACGTAATCAATGCTCGGCTCGAAGCTCGCCGGGGTTTCGCGCGTGATGTCGTTGCGCAATTCGTCGAGCAGATACCCCACCGCCAGTTTCGCGGCGATTTTGGCAATGGGAAAACCCGTGGCCTTGGAGGCCAGCGCGGAGCTGCGGCTCACGCGGGGGTTCATCTCAATGATCACCAT
>CAIQWB010000038.1 GCA_903875465.1 uncultured Verrucomicrobia subdivision 3 bacterium | reverse complement strand
TCCAAAAGCGGTTTTTTAACCATTTGATCGGGAGGGAGGTTGGCTGGCAACTTCGGCGGACAGGCCGGCTGCCAGCCGGCGATACAGCCGATTAACCATCGGCGCTACCCGGCCAGACCGGGCGGTTTCCTGAAATTTGTCGCACACCCTGGTTACCTCCCGCAACTGGCCGGTTCGCTGGGGCGCCAGTCCGGCACCGGGCTGGGCACGACCGCTTGCGACCGGCGGACACGGCCGGGCCCGCTGGAAAGCACCCGCCAATTTTTATTTGCGTCCCGTTCCCGCCCGGCGCAAGCTTACGATTCGATGTTCAAGTTTGCCGCCAGCCTCGTTGTCGCCGGACTCGCTGTGTCCGCTTCGCCGGCCTTGGGCGCGGACCCGGCGGCGGCCGCGGCGCCTGGAGGCACCAATTCCTTTGCCGCCTACGTGCAGCACCGGGAGGATGTGCGCATGGCCTGCATCGAAAACCGCCGCACGCTCTGCGGGCGCATTCTCCAGGTGCTGCCCGAGGGGCTGGTGCTGGAGAGCGGCTACAGCGACCTGCTGCGCGCCCCGCTGAACAAGAACTGGCTGATCCCCGGCAACGTACAGGCCACGCTCCCGCCCAACCAGGTGGAGGGCCGCGCGCCCGGCGCCATTTGTGTGGGGGTGATTTTTCTGGTGGACCTGCCCAAAACGCGCGGGGCCGCCGCCAAGCCTCGGCAGTATGATTACGTTACCCTGCTGGGTTATCCGGCCGGCCAGCATACTTATAACTCTGTGGGCGATTTGAACAAAACCGTCCGCCAATATTCCGCCACCCTGCAAAGAGCCGTGGAACGCACGCTGGCGGATGAGGAGGCGGCCACCCCTGCCGGGCGCGCTGGCAAATGAACCTCCGGTCACGCAAGCTTGTGCGCGCGGGCGGGCCACGCTGGGGGTTTGCCTGGCGGTTCGTCGTGCTGGCATTGGGGTTGGCCCACGCGCGTCTGCGGGCCGGGGAAACTGCGGCCCACGGCCTGGCGGCGCGACCCGCCGCCCCGGCCTATTGGGGCATGCCCGCGCGGGTGACTGGTCCCTTGCCGGCGCAATTGTCGGCCACGGGCCTGTTCAAAGACCTGGCCACGCTCCAGCTCAACGATGGCTTTATTCCGTATGACTTGATCGTGCCGTTCTGGTCGGATGGGGCGCGCAAATCCCGGTCGGTCTCGGTGCCGGCGGGCCAGGTGGTGCATTTTGCCGCGACGGGTGAATGGCGCTTTCCGCCGGGCACGGTGTTTGTCAAAACCTTCACCCTGGCCACGAACGAAACCCGGCCGCAGGATTTGCGCCGGCTAGAAACGCGTCTGCTGGTATGCGATGATGCCGGGGCGGTCTACGGGGTGACATACAAATGGCGGCCGGATCATTCGGACGCGGATTTGCTGGCCACGAATCTGACCGAGAACCTGGCCATCACCACGGCCACGGGGACGCGGGTGCAACCGTGGTATTACCCGAGCCGGCACGATTGTTTGGAGTGCCACACGGCGAATGCGGGTTATGTGCTGGGGGTGAAAACGCGCCAGTTGAACGGGGAGCTGACTTATCCCTCCGGGGTGCGGGACAACCAGCTCCGCGCCTGGAGTCACGCCGGGATGTTTGACACCAACCTCGCGGCGGGCCAGTTCGACCAGTTCCCCCGGCTGGCGCGGCTGGATGACCCCGGCCGCAGCCTGGCGGACCGCGCCCGATCGTATCTCGATGCGAACTGCGCCCACTGCCATCGTCCGGAAGGCACGGTCGCTTACTTCGATGCCCGCTACGACACGCCCCTGGAGCGGCAGGGGTTGATTGATGGCCGGGTGTTGATTGACGAACGGATTGATCATTCCCGGGTGATTGCGCCGAACGACATCTGGCGTTCCATCCTGTACATGCGGGCCAGCACCACGGAGCCTTTCAAAATGCCGCCCCTGGCGCGCAACACCGTGGACGAGCGGGGCATGGCTTTGCTGCGCCAGTGGATTGAAAGCCTGCCGGGTCCGCCGGTGCTGCCGCCGGTGGCCATCTCGCCCAAGGGCGGCAACTTTGCCGGGCCGGTCACCGTGGAATTGCGCAGCGAGGCGGGTGCGACCATATACTATACGTTGGATGGCACGGTGCCCACCACGGCGGATTTGAAATACGAAAAACCCCTGGCCCTGGCTGGTCCCACCATCCTGCGCGCCCGGGCATTCAAACCCGGCTGCACCAAAAGCATCACGGCCCAGGAAATATTTTTGGTGGGCCGGTAGGGTTGGTTATTGGGCGGTCGGCACGGTGACAATGCCCCAGGGACTGCCGGGCGATTTGACGCGGGTAATTTCCTTGTCCGTAGTCAGATCGACCACGGAAACGTCGTCCGAAGGCCCATTCGCGGTGAACAGGTACCGGCCATCCGGTGAAAACGCAATGCCCCAGGGCCGCTTGCCCACGGCAATGGTATTCAACAGGGCATAGGAGTGGGCATCCACGACCACCACCGTGCCGCCGCGGCCGGTGCTCGCAAACACCTTCTGGCCATCCGGCGAAACCCGCACGGTCATGGGCCGGTCACCTTTGGGCAGCGTGATGACCTTTACCAGGGACTGGCTGGCGGTGTCGATGACATTCAATTCGCCCACCGATTCCGAGGGAATGAACGCGCGGGAGCCATCCGGCGTGAAGGCCACGCTGCGCGGCCGGGGATGGACCTTGATATGGCCGGTGACCTGGTAGGTCGCGGCATCAATTGCAAACACATCGCCGGCCGTCTCGCAGGTTACGTAGAAAAATTTTCCGTCCGGGCTGGCCCCCACACCCTCCGGTTCGCGGCTGACCGGGATGAACGTCAGCGCCTTGCCGGTGCTGGCTGCGAGCACCGTGGCCGCGCTGACATCTTCGTTGGCGATGTAAATTTTCGTGCCGTCCGGGCTCAGCGCAAATTGCTCGGGATCCGAGCCGGCGGGAATCTTGCGCACGAAGCTGCGGGCCGTGGCATCCAACAGCACGATGCCATCGGCCGATTTGTCGGCCTTCACCTTGTCCTCATCATCGTCCTGGTTTTTGAGCAGGATCGGATTGCCATTGGCATCCAGCTTCGGCGGCGGTTCAATGGGCGTGCCGCTCACGGCCACATACACCGTGCGGCCATCCGGGCTCGCGTGAATGCCGCGCGGCCGTTTGCCCACTGGAATCGTCGCTATCACCTTGAAATCCGCACCGCTGATCACGGTGACCGCGCCGGATTTTTCATTGGTGACAAACACTTGATAGGCGCCGGCATCCTGGCCCCGGGCGGCGGTTTCCAGAAGCAAGCTCGCGCTGCAAACCACTGCCGCCACCGCAGATGCGTAACAATTCAATTTCATAGGTACTTACTGATTCCAAAGAACGGCTCTTTTGTCACCTCTAATTTTGCTTTGTTTCACTGGCGGATCCGGCTGGCGCGTGCATTGCCAGTTTCCTGTTTCCCGGCCTGGGCACCTTCGCGGCCCTCACCCGGGAGCTCGGGCATGACCATGCGGACAAACCACAGTGGAAGTGACTGGTGGCCCAGGAATCACACGAATGACACGAATAATCCAATTTTAGCTTTTCCCCATGCGGGTTATTCGCGGGCAAGTTCGGGGAAACCAACCCGGGCAGGGTGGGTGGCCATTTCTTAATTTGGGTTTTGGGGGAAACTGCGTTATTTTCCTGGCATGATCCGGTTTGGTTTAAGGTTATGAATCCGCGAAGCATGCTGGCTGCCCGGGCCTTGGCGATGTCCCTTGGCCTGGCCTCGCTCCCGTTGCCGGCCCAGACGGTCTCCGGCACCTACGAGCTCGTCAACGCCGGCAGCGGGATGGTGCTGGAGGTGCCCGGGCTGGCCACGAATGCCGGCACCAGCGTGGATCAGTGGATTGCCAATGGCGGCACCCATCAACAGTGGACCATTGCCAGTGCAGGCGGCGGCACGTATCAAATTCTCAATGGCAACAGCGGCCAGGCGTTGGAAGTCCTGAATCAATCCACCAACAGCGGAGCCATTATTGACCAGTGGAATTGGTGGGGTGGCAACAACCAGAAATGGACCCTTTCCACTCTAGCCAACGGGCGCTGTAAAATCGCCAACGTCAACAGCGGGTTGGCGCTGGAGATTGCCGGGGCCTCCGTGACGGACGGAGCGGCCATCGATCAATCCGCCTGGAATGGGGGCGCGTTTCAACAATGGCTGCTGTTACCGGTGGGCGCGAAGGGAACGCTGACGACGCCTTCGGGCGGTTCGGGTGCGGCGGCGGCGACGTTTCACGGCTTCAATTGGGCGGATCCTGCGGACAATTTCATTGATGGCCCGCTTTTATTGAGTGGCCTCAGCCTCACGAACCATTATGCCGCCGTCCAGGCGGAAGCTGCCCTGGTGTTGAGCACCTTTTCCGGGGTTGGCGCCAATGCCGTCCGCCTCCCGATCAACCCGGAGACCGTCCTCGGCGCGTGGTGGTCCGCTTACCGAGGCACGATCGATGAGGCCGCCACGTTGGGCTTCAAGGTCATCGTCTGCCCCTGGACCGGTAACAGCCAGCGCACGGGCAAGGTCAACGATCTCACCTGCTTTTGGTCGATGTGGGACGTCGTCGTCGCCGCCTACAACGGCAACGGGAATGTCTATTTTGAAATCCTCAATGAACCCTACGGCTACACCACCACGGATTGGTTGAATCTCATCGCGGCCTGGCGGCAACGGTATCCCACCGTGGCCCCCGGCCGGATCTTGGTCGGGGGGACTGGGTCCGACGACAATGTGATCAATGTGGCCACCGCGACGAATACCACCGGTTGTTTATATTCGGTGCATGATTACGGTTTTTGGGATGCCAGCATCACCAACTCATCCGGTTGGTTCGCCAATTTGGCGAACCGCGTGGGCAGCTACGCCAAATCCACCGTGCTGACGGAATTTGGCACCTGGATGACCCGGAATTGGAATTTTGCCGGCGGCAGCCAGGGCAATAATGAAATCGCCTCGATGATCGGGTTCGCGGATTATTGCCGCAGCAACCAGGTGGGAGCCTTGTATTGGCCGGGCTTTGGTTCCAGCGGGGGCGACACGTACAGTCTGTTTAGCGGCAATTCCAACAATTCGGTCCTGACCTTGAACAGCCCCAGCGGCCTGGACCTGCTAAAATATGCCTGGAGCGGGTACCACGGCGCCGGCACGTATCAGATCATCAATGGCGCCAGTGGCCTGGCCCTGGAAGTGGCCCTGGCAGCCACCACCAACGGTGCCAGCGTCAGCCAGTGGAATTGGAACGGCGGGGCCAGCCAGCAATGGACCGTGTCCAGCCTCGGCAATGGCTATTACAAAATTATCAATCAAAACAGCGGGCGCGCCTTGGAAGTGGCTGGCGGCTCCACTGCCTGGTATGCGCCCATTGACCAGGGGACCTGGACTGGCAGCACCAGCCAGCAGTGGGCGATTCGCGATTTGACGAACAGCTTCTACCAAATTCTGAACTGCAAGAGCGGTCTGGCTCTGGAGGTCGGCGGCTACGCCACCAACAACGGCGCCTTCGTGGACCAATGGCCCGGGAACGGCGGGGCCAATCAAGCGTGGACCTTTGGGCCGCCCGCCAACCCGCCGGTTGCCTTCAGCCTCCAGCCGGTCTCCCCAACCCAAATCAAGGTGCAATGGTCCCAGGGCCTGCTCTTGCAGGCAACCAACCCGGCCGGGCCGTGGAACAGTCTTTCCCCCAGTCCGCCGCTCATCCTGGCTCCTTCCGCCCCCCAATTATACTTCCGGCAACTGGTGTACTAATTTGCGCGGGGGTGGCCCGCGAATCGCCGGCAATTCACTCATAAAAATAAATCCTTGCGAGTTTCCCCTTCGTGTTGTTCGTGAGATTCGTGGGCAAGCCGGGGGCACGCGGCGTTACCCCTGCCGGGCGAACCATGGACCGGTCACCGAGAACCCCCATTCCCCGTGACCTTGAGGTGGATGCCCGCCGAAGGGCCCATGGGCAGGCGGATCATGGGGTCCAATCACCACGCCAGGAACCTTAAAAAAGTGTCAACATTAAGGACTAGTCCGCCTGCGGGCGGCGACGGTGATGGCGGTGCAATGGATTGCCGAGCGTTTGTGAATGGGCGCGCCCGGTTGCGTCAACCTCTTTCTATACCGGCAGCGCAAGGGAATATGACAATATCAAGAACCGACCCGAATGGCCCTTAGATAAGGATTCAAAATGTTAAGTTGTTGATGTAAAGCATTTTAAATTATCGCGAAACAAATTTTGAAAAATGACCGCATTTGAAATGCCTTTGGTGGGCCTAACCCGGATTGATGGACACCTTGTGGAGGCGGTGCTTATGGATGTTTTAGTTTAGTTGGAGTTCAAAGTCCACAGGTGATTTATAGCCAAGTGCGCTGTGACGCCGCACCCGGTTGTAGTATTTTTCGACGTAGTCAAAAAAATCCGTTGCCGCTTCAGCGCGGGTGGCGTAGCCGCCGCGAGCTTCGGCCAGGCTCACACATTCCCGTTTGTAGGTGGCGTTGAAGCTTTCCCTGGCGGCATGGTCGTAAGGATTGCCGGTGCGGCTCATACTGGGTTCCAAACCGGCGGCGGCCAGCCAGCCCCGGTACTCCCCGCTGGCGTATTGCACGCCACGATCACTGTGATGCCGCACGCCGCGCGGTGGCTGGCGCTGGCGCACGGCCATCTGCAAAGCTTGGATGGCCAGTCGCGTGTGCAAGGTTTCGGCCGTGGCCCAGCCCACCACCCGCCGGCTCCACAAGTCCAACAGCACCGCCACATAAAGCCAGCCTTCCGCCGTCCATACATAGGTCAGATCCGTAACCCAGGTCTGATTGGGGCCGGTGGGCGCGGCGCTTTCCGCCAACCGGTTGGGCGCAAGGGGATGATCATGGTCGCTTTGCGTGGTGCGCGGCACAAACCGCCGGGCGCATAAACCTTGAATCCCCTCGGCCCGCATGAGCCGGGCAATGCGTTTGCAGCTATGCCGGTCGCCCTGGTCAGCCAGTTCCCGCTGGATGCGTGGCGCGCCATACCGCCCCCGATGCCGCGCATGCACGCCGCGGATTTTCTCCCTCAACACCGCGTCGGTGCATGCCCGTTGACTGGCTTCCGCTTTGACCCACGCGTGATACCCGCTGCGTTTGACGTCAAAGGCGGCGCAGAGCTGGCTCAAGGAATGTTCGGCCTTCATGTTTTCAATGGCGGCGTACCGCTCTTGGACGGTTCGCTGAAGATGCCCACCGTTTTTTTTAATATGTCCCGCTGCTCCCGCACCCGGGCCAGTTCCGCCTTCAAGGCGCGATTCTCCGCCGCCAAATCGTCACGTTCGGGCATGGCGTCGCCATAGTAACGCCGCTTCCATTCCTTGAGGCTGGGATAGCTGATGCCCAATTCACGGGCAATCTTGGTCCCGGATTGGCCGGTCTTGATCCAGTTGGCCACCGCCGCCTGCTTGAAGGCCTCATCGTACCGTCTGGTCTGGGTTGCCGCCTTCAACGGCGGGACAGTCGTCGTTTCGGTCTTGGTCTTTTCTTTCATGTGCGCTTTCGTTGTAGCGCACCGTCTCCAAGGTGTCCATCAATCCGGGTTAGGCCCACGGTCCCAGCCACCCAGACGTTTTTCCCCCATAGTTCAAGGCAATCATTAGAGTTTCAAGGGGTTCTTTCCATGCAGGCCATTGATTTGGCGGGAAATCACCGGTCACCCTTGGCCTTTATCCAGTCCTCCGGCTGGCCCACGAATTAAACTAACGTCACAAAGAACCCAGCCACTAACCTTTCCCCATTCGGTTCCTGTGTGAGATTCGTGGGCAAGCCGGCCGCCTCCCGGCCATCTCTGGTGGTTTACACCAGGTCGAAGCGGTCCAGGTTCATCACCTTGGTCCACGCCGCGACAAAGTCGTGCACGAATTTTTCCCCGGCATCCGCACTCGCGTACACTTCGGCCACTGCCCGCAGAACCGAGTTGGAGCCGAAAACCAGATCCGTTCGCGTGCCGGTCCATTTGACGGCACCGGTTTGGCGGTCCAGGCCCGCAAAGGCATTGCCGCAGGGTGAGGCGGTTTTCCACTCGGTGGCCATGTCGAGCAGGTTCACGAAGTAGTCATTGGTCAGGACGCCGGGCCGCTGGGTCAGCACCCCGTGCGCCGAGCCATCCGCGTTCGTTTGCAGTACGCGCAGGCCGCCGACCAGCACCGTCAATTCCGGGGCGGTGAGCGTGAGCAATTGGGCACGGTCAATCAGCAGGAACTCGGCCGGCAGGGCCAGCTTGCCCTTGAGGTAATTGCGGAAACCATCGGCGACCGGTTCAAGCACCCGGAAAGAATCCACATCGGTTTGGGCCTGCGTCGCATCCGTGCGTCCCGGAGTGAAGGGAACCGTCACTGCAAAGCCCGCCTGCTTCGCCGCCTGCTCCACACCGACCCCGCCGGCCAGCACGATCAGGTCCGCCAGCGACACTTTTTTGCCGCCGATGGCGGCGTGGTTGAATTCGTGCTGAATGCCTTCCAAAACCTTGAGCACCTTCGCGAGCTGCGGCGGGCGGTTGACTTCCCAAAACTTTTGCGGGGCCAGGCGGAGGCGCGCCCCATTGGCGCCGCCGCGCTTGTCGGATCCGCGAAAGGTGGAGGCGGAGGCCCACGCCGTGGAAACCAATTCGGAAACGGACAACCCGGATGCGAGGATTTTAATTTTCAGCGCCGCGAGGTCGGCCGCTTCCACCAGGGGATGATTCACCGGCGGGAGCGGGTCCTGCCAGATGAGTTCTTCCGCCGGCACTTCGGTGCCGAGATAACGGGCGCGCGGTCCCAGGTCGCGATGCGTCAACTTGAACCAGGCGCGGGCGAACGCCTCGGCGAACTGGTCGGGATGGGCCAGAAAACTCCGGGAAATTTTTTCGTAGGCCGGATCAAAGCGCAGGGCCAGATCGGTCGTGAGCATGGTCGGCAAATGTTTTTTCGCCGGATC
The DNA here is from genome assembly GCA_903875465.1 of uncultured Verrucomicrobia subdivision 3 bacterium. GTDB lineage: Bacteria > Verrucomicrobiota > Verrucomicrobiia > Limisphaerales > UBA11358 > UBA11358. The sequence goes on along the minus strand of CAIQWB010000038.1, from coordinate 131,855 downwards.
ATACGCGTCGGGAATCGTTGCCTCCGCGTCCTTCGCCACCCATTGGTTCGCGCCGGCGGGGCTCTTGGTCAGCTCCCATTCGTACTTGAACAGATTTTCGAAATAATCATGGCTCCAGTGGGTCGGCGTCCGCGTCCAGGTGACTTCGAGGCCGCTGGTAATGGCGTCGCTGCCTTTGCCGGTGCCGAACGAATTTTTCCAGCCCAGGCCTTGCTCCTCCAGCCCGGCCGCTTCCGGCTCGACCCCCACATGCGTGGCGGGACCGGCTCCGTGCGTTTTGCCAAAGGTGTGGCCGCCGGCAATGAGCGCGACGGTTTCTTCGTCATTCATGGCCATCCGGGCGAACGTTTCGCGGATGTCGCGCGCGGAGGCGATCGGATCGGGGTTGCCATCCGGGCCTTCGGGATTGACGTAAATCAAGCCCATCTGCACCGCCGCCAGCGGCGTCTCGAGCTGGCGGTCACCGGCATAACGGCTGCCGGGTTTGTCGCTGGTGGCCAGCCAGGCTTGTTCCGCGCCCCAATACACATCCTGGTCCGGTTCCCAAACATCGGCGCGTCCGGCCGCGAAACCGAAGGTCTGGAAACCCATGGTTTCCAGCGCCACGTTGCCGGTGAGAATAAACAAATCCGCCCACGAAATGCGCTGGCCGTATTTTTGTTTGATCGGCCAGAGCAGGCGGCGCGCCTTGTCCAGGTTGCCGTTGTCCGGCCAGCTGTTCAACGGTGCGAAGCGCTGCTGGCCCCGGCCCGCGCCGCCGCGGCCGTCACCGATGCGATAGGTGCCCGCGCTGTGCCACGCCATGCGAATAAAAAAACCGCCGTAATGGCCGAAATCCGCCGGCCACCATTCCTGGGAATCCGTCATCAACGCCGCCAAATCCTTTTTCAAACCCGCGTAATCGAGGGTGCTGAAGGCTTTGGCATAATCAAAATCCGCCGCCAGGGGATTGGACTTGGGGGAATGGTGGTTAAGCAATTCAACCGGCAGGCGGTTCGGCCACCAATCCTGGTTGGTGGTGCCCCGGGTGGGGGTGGGGTTCGGCTGGCTGGTGCCAGCACCGTGGTTGAAAGGGCATTTGGGCTCGGTGGACATAAGATTGGTTTTTTTAATTTGCTGATTAGATTGAACCAGTTGTGGCGCTTTAAATGAAATACTTTTTTCCTTTTCCCACCATAGGCAGTGCCTATGGAACGGCCAGCACCCCGTCCGGAAATCGTCGCCCGTCCGGTTGGAATTCATTTGAAAAACCACCTGTCCCGCACTACTTTAACTGGCATCCAAGCCGCCCAACCAATCAAACCACTATCGCCCTTGAAAACCTCTTCCCAGTCTTGCAGCGGGTTTCCGCACTTTTGGCAGCGCCACCCCGGGTTAATTGCCAGCCGTCTGAATCCGGTCGGGATTTTACTGGCTGGAGGTCGGAACTTATGCAAAAAGCCAATGGTTTTATGCACTGTGCTGTTATTGAGCATTTTCCTCTCTGCCAGCGCCCAAACCCCCGCCACCCTCACCGACCTGGGCACCACCGCCCCCACGCCGGGACCGAATGACGTTTCGCAATTCAGCACCACGGGCGATAACGCCAAGGCGGATGGGTTGAATTATTATACCGACAACCAACCGGGCTATGGCACCGGTGAACCGGGCCAGACATTCACCACGGGCAATGCCGGGGCGGGTTATTTATTGACCTCGCTGGCCATCAAAACCGGTGGGGGTGACACTTCCGGGACGGGCACGGCGCAAGGGTATTTGCTGCATATTTATTCGGTCTCGGGAGGCACCGCCACGCTGCTGGCGGCTTATAGCGCGACCAATTTCTCCTTTACGGATGGTGATTGGCTATTGTGGAGTGGTTTTAACCTGTCACTCGCCGCCAATTCCGTTTATGGCTATTCCTTTGGCAAGGTGACGCAAGCCGTGGGCGGATGGGAAGCCATGGCCAACTCCAGCAGCAACCCTTATGCGGGTGGTGAACTGGGGCTCATGCCGGTGGCCGGCGGGACGATCACTTTTGGCAGCAGTCAGGCCTATGACGCCACCTTTGATGTGGGCTTAACCTTCAATGGCCCGCCCGTCCCGCCGGTAGTCACCAATGTCGCGGCTGCCTCCATTCAAAGTTCGGCCGCAGTCTTAAATGGCAGGATTTTGACCACCGGCGGCAGCACCCCAGTGGTCTGGATCTACTACGGTCGGACCAATGGGGGAGCCAACCCTTCGGCTTGGACCGGCAAAGTTTCGCTGGGTTCCCAATCTGGGAGCTTCGGAACCAACGTGGCTGGTTTGCTGCCCAGCACGACCTATTATTTTACCGCCACTGCCACCAATGCCACCGGCGCAACCTGGGCCGCTCCCTCCCTGAGCTTCACCACCCCGGTGCCCGCCCCGCCCGCCGTGACCAATCTGCCCGCGACCGGCATCGCTGCCGGCGTGGCCACCCTGAATGGGCAGGTGGTGAATACCGGCAATCAATGGCCGGCCGTCACGGTTTATTACGGAACCACTGATGGCGGCACCAACCCGGCGGCCTGGGCTCATCAAACCTCGATTGGCACCCAATCCGGCGTGTTTGGTGCGCCGGTGGCGGGCTTGGCGGCGGGCACAACTTATTACTTTACGAGCTACGTCACGAATTCGGCCGGCAGCGGCTGGGGCGGCGCCTCCAAAACCTTTACCACCCTGGTGGTCACCAGGGTCTCGGTGCCCACCTACCACTATGACAACACCCGGCAGGGCGCCAACACCAACGAAACGGTTTTGAATTTGGCCAATGTGAACGCGACCAATTTCGGGAAGCTGTTTACTTATGCGGTGGACGGTCATGTCTATGCCCAGCCGCTGATCGTGACCAACTTGAATTTTCCCGGCCGGGGCGTGCGCAATGCGGTGTTTGTGGCCACGGAGCATGATTCTGTTTACGCATTTGATGCCGATAGCAACGGGGATACGAACGGCGGCCTCTTGTGGAAGACCAATCTGGGCATTGCCGCCGTGATGCCGAACAATGACTTTGGCAATCGTTACGGAGCTTACCATGACCTGGTGCCGGAAATGGGCATCACAGGCACCCCGGTGATCGATCCGGTTTCAGGGACGCTGTACACGGATGTGTTCACGCATGAGGGGACGAATTATTTCCACCGCATCCACGCGCTGAATATTACCAATGGCAGCGAGCAACCCTACAGTCCGGTGACCGTGGCGGCCTCGGTGCCCGGCAAAGGGGTGGATAGCGTGGGCGGGGTGGTCACGTTTCATGCCGCGCAACAAATGCAACGACCGGCCCTGACCCTGGCCGGGGGGATTTTATACGTCGCTTACGGCAGCTATGCGGACACCGATCCGTACCACGGCTGGGTGTTGGGCTTTAATGCCACGAATTTAGTGTTCCAGACGAATCGAATTTTCAACACCACCCCCAATGCCACCGTGGCGGCCTTTGGCGGCAATGCCGCCGAGGGGGCGCTGTGGATGGGCGGCAATGGTTTGTGCGTGGATGCGAACACCAATTTGTATTTTGAAACGGCCAACGGTTCCTTCAGCCAAAACACCAATGGCGGGGATTACTCGGATAGTTTTGTGAAGCTGGCCACCACGAACAACAGTCTGAAGGTGGCGGATTATTTCACGCCCTACAACCAGGCAGCCTTGCAAGCCGCCGACGAAGACTTGGGCTCGGGCGGCCCGTTACTGCTGCCGGATGCGATGGGCAGCACCGCGCATCCGCATTTGATCATCGGTGCGGGCAAGGAAGGCAAATTGCATCTGTTGGACCGGGACAACATGGGGCATTTCAATGCGGCCGGGGACAGCCAGGTGGTGCAGGAGGTGGCCGGGGCGATTGGCAGCGCGTTTGATTCACCGGCTTATTTCAATCACCAGATTTATTTCCAGGGCGACGGGGATGTGATGAAGGCCTTTGCAATTACCAACGGGGTGATCACGGCCACGCCGGTATCGCAGTCCGGCACCTCCTTCGGCTACCATGGTTCCACGCCGGTCATTTCCGCGAACGGCCTGACCAACGCCATCGCCTGGGTGATTCAGGCAGATGCTTATTCCAGCAGTGGACCGGCCGTGCTGCATGCTTACAATGCGGCGAATCTGGCCCAGGAGCTTTACAACAGCAGCCAGAATCTGGCCCGGGATAATCCGGGTGGGGCGGTCAAGTTCACCCTCCCGGTCATTGCCGGCGGCAAGGTTTATGTCGGCGCAGAATATGCCCTCGCGGTGTATGGTCCCGCGGTCTTCCTGCCCCCGCCCACCTGCTCGCCTGCCGGGGGCGGGTTCACCAATGCCACCCTGGTAAGCCTCGCGGATGCGACGGCGGGCGCGACTATTTACTATACGGTGGACGGCACCACGCCCACCCCAAGTTCGCCGGTTTACACCGCGCCGTTTACGATTACCAACAGCACGCTCTTGCAGGCACTTGCCACCGCGCCGGGTGCCGTGAACAGCAGCGTGGCCAGCGCCAGCTTCATCAATAGCTCCGCCATCGGCACCGGCACCGGATTGCGCGCCCAGTACTGGGCCAATACCACCGGCGTGGCCTTTAACGCGGTGACTTTTACCAACCTGCCCACGCTGACCCGCACGGATGCGGTGGTGAATTTTAATTGGAACTCCACCGGACCGGATCCTTCGATTGGCCAGACGACCTTCGCGGCGCGCTGGACGGGCACGGTTCAGCCCCAGTTCAACGAGACATATACGTTCTATGGCATCGCTGATGATGGTGTGCGGGTCTGGGTAAATGGCCAGTTGCTCGCCAACGGCTGGGTGGACCAGGCCGCCACCAGTTACCAGGGAACCATCGCGCTCAAGGCCCAGCAGTTATATAACATCCGCATGGATTACTACCAAGGCGGTGGCCTGGCCTCGGCGCAATTAATGTGGAGCAGTCCGTCGACGCCGCAGGCGATTATCCCGGCGAGCCAGTTATACGCCTACAGCAATCCGCCGCCGACGGTGGTATTGGTGAGTCCGGCCAGCGGGGCGAGTTACCAGGCCAGCGCGAGTGTGACTTTGAGTGCGTCGGCGGGGGCGGCGTACAACGCGTTGCAGTCGGTGAATTTCTATGCGAACAACACGCTGGTGGGGGCGGCGACGGGGGCGCCGTACACGGTGACGGCGACGGGTTTGGGGGCGGGCAGTTATGCGCTGCGGGCGGTGGCGGTGGATGGGAGTGGTCTGAGCAGCACCTCTGCGCCGGTGAATATTACGGTGACGGCGGGCAGCGGGCTGGCCTATGGGTTGACGACGAATGCGGCGGTTACCCCGTTTCTGAACCTGCCGACGGCAGCCAGCGGGAGCCTGCCGGCCTTGCTCTCCGGGACCGGGGTGTACAACAACACAACCAACCGGGCTCCGGCCAGCGGGTTAATCCCTTATGCGCCGAATGTGCCCCAATGGAAGGATAATGCGGCCAGCAGTTGGTATCTGGCGCTGCCCGTCACGGGGGGCAGTTTGACCCCGGGCCAGCAGATTGGTTTTCAGGCCACGAACACCTGGAGTTTTCCGGCGGGATCGGTGTTTGTGAAGAACTTTGATTTGGTGGTCAACGAGACGAATGCGCGGGTGCCGTTGCGGCGGTTGGAGACGGAATTGCTGGTGCGGGACCTGAACGGGTCGGTGTATGGGGTGAGTTACAAATGGCGGGCGGACGGCAGCGATGCGGACCTGCTGGCGAGCAGTGTGAGCGAGGACATCTTGATTACCAACGCGGTGGGGGTGCGGACGCAGACGTGGTACTATGCCAGTCCGTCGGACTGCCTGGAATGCCATAACACGGCGGTGAACGGGGCTCCGACGGGGATCAATGTGCTGGGGGTGAACGCGCGGCAGTTGAACGGGCGGCTGACGTATCCGGCCACGGGGGTGACGGACAACCAGTTGCGGACGTTGAACCGGCTGGGATTGTTGAATCCGGCGTTTAACGAAACCAATCTGGCGGGATATGCGCACCTGACGGCGCTGACCAATGGGAGTGCGGCATTGGTGGAGCGGGTGCGTTCGTATCTGGACGTGAATTGCGCGGCGTGCCATCAACCGGGCGGGCAGGGGATCACGTGGGATGCGCGGTATGACACGCCGCTGGCGCAGCAGCATATTACGAATTATCCGGCGTCGTTCAATTTGGGGATCTCGGACAACGCGTGCGTGGTCAAGGCGGGGGATATCTGGCGGTCGGTGCTGGTGGCGCGGGTGAACACGCTGGACCCGGAAATCCAGATGCCGGATTTCCGGAACTTGATTGACACGAATGCGGTGCAGGTGCTGACGGACTGGATCAACAGCCTGCCGGGGACGCCGGCGCTGGCGCCGCCGGTGATCACTCCGGACGGGGGTGATTATGTGGGCACGGTGCGCGTGACGCTAGCGGAGCCGGTGACCAATGCGACGATTTACTACACGGTGGATGGGACGGTCCCAACGACCAATTCGTGGGTGTACACGGGGCGCTTTAACGTGTGGAGCAACGCGCTGGTGTCGGCGGCGGCCTATGGCACGGGGTACAACAACAGTGTGGCGGCCAGCGGGCTGTTCTTTGTGCAACCGCTGACCTTGAGCAACCCGGTGTGGTCGGCGGGCGGGCAGTTGCAGCTGGGCTTTGCGGGCGCGCCGGGGAGCAATTATGTGTTGCAGGCCACGACCAACTTCCTGAACTGGACCCCGGTGAGCACCAACCTGCTCCTGACCAACCCCCTCATCTGGCTGGATCCGCAGGCCACTAATTATCCCTTCCGCTTTTATCGCGTCAGCCAGCCATGAGGCCTCCTGATTTGATCAGACGACAGCCCAGCCTCGGCTTTACCTTGATTGAACTCTTGGTGGTTATCGCCATAATTGCCATCCTGGCGGCTCTGCTGCTGCCCGCCCTGGCCCGGGCCAAAGCCACCGGCCAGCGGGCCGTCTGTCTGGCCAATTTGAACCAGATTGGCCTCGCCACGCAGATTTATTTAAATGACCACAACGACCGTTTTCCCGACCGGCGGGATTTGAAATCCAGCCTGCCGGGTGGTTATCATCCTTGGACCACCTGGCCTCCCTCCGATCCCCGGGCTGGCTGGGCGGCGGGGGTGTTTTCAAATGAAAACGCTAATGTTACCATTTGGGTTTGTCCGACCGCCGTGTCGGTCCCGGTGGGTAATATCCTGCAATGCGCTCAGGCCACCTCCAATAGTACGAACGCCGTGCTGTGCCGTTATTGGGCCTGGCGCTTTGACCGGCCCGATGATCCGGTGGGCGTGGAGGATTTTTGGGGTAAAACGATTACGCGGGCGGTGGCGGATTTGCAAATAACCTTTGATCCCACGGTGGGCATCATCAATGGCGTGGCCGATGTTGAACTCGCGGTGGATCCTTATTTTCCGAACACCGTGCCCACGGTGCCGGCAGGTTTTAGCGGCCATACCACCCACACCAAGGGGCGCTGCCGGGTCTTCCTCGATGGCCATACGCAATTTTTGCAAGATGCCCGGACTCCCCAGTAACCGGCGACCGGCGACTGCCCGGCGCTGGATGACGCTCCTGCCACTGTTTAAATCCTCCAGTTTAAATCCTCCACCTTGCCACCTTCGTCCGAAGCGGTTAAGGTTACCCCGTGGATTCATCCTTGGAATCAAATATTTTAAAAGCACTGGTGGAACTGGATTTGGCGGTCAAATCCATGGCCACGGTCCGCCCCAAACCAAATTTGTTGCCGCTCTTTGACCGCTTGGATGCTTTGACCGCCGAATTGCCGCGCCAGACGGATCCGACGCTGCTGCATTATATGCACAAAAAAAGCTACGAAAAGGCCCGGTTATTTCTGCAAGGGCGCGAGTCGGAAAACCAGGCGGGCAACTGCCGGCACGTCTGAGCCGGTTGGTGTTTTATCATGTACGATGACACCATAGCCGCCATTGCCACGCCCCTGGGGCAAGGCGGTCTGGCGGTGGTTCGATTGTCCGGGTCGCAAGCGTTGCCGATTGCCGACCGCAGTTTTGTTCCGGCGGGAGCCCAATCCCACGCGCCTTGCGCTGCCGCCTCCCATACCCTTCATTATGGTCATATTGTCCGGACCGGCCGGGTGGTCGATGAGGTGTTGGTTGCGGTAATGCGCGCCCCGCGCACTTTTACCCGCGAAGACACGGTGGAAATTTCCTGCCATGGCGGGGTTCTGCCAGCCAAAATGGTGCTGGACACGCTTTTGGAAAACGGCGCGCGCCTGGCGGGTCCCGGTGAATTCACCCGGCGCGCCTTCCTGAATGGCCGCATTGATCTGGCCCAGGCCGAGGCGGTGTCGGATTTGATTCACTCCCGGACCGAACTGGCCTTGCAGGCGGCTAACGAGCAACTCGCCGGCAAACTCTCCCAGCGCATCAATCAGTTGCGGGATGAAATGATCCGGACGCTCGCCCATGTGGAAGCGCACATTGATTTTCCCGATGAGGATATTTCTCCGGACACCCGCAGTCAATTGATCGCCCGGCTGGAACGGGGTGTGGCGTTCATGGAGGAATTACTGCGGACGGCGAACGAAGGTCAGATCTTGCGGCAGGGTATCCGGGCGGCGATTGTGGGCCGGCCCAATGCCGGTAAATCCAGCCTGCTCAACCAGTTGCTGGGACATGATCGGGCCATCGTCTCGCCCATTGCCGGGACCACCCGCGACACGATTGAGGAAACGGCCAATATTCGCGGGGTGCCGGTGATTTTTGTCGACACGGCCGGGTTGCGCGAAGCCCAGGATGCCATTGAACGCGAAGGCATTCGGCGCAGTCGCGAATCCTTGACGCGGGCAGAATTTATTTTGCATTTGCTGGACGCGAGCCAGCCCCTCACGCCGGCGGATGAGGCTTACTTTACCGAGTTCGGGGACAAACAACGAATCCTGGTGCTCAACAAACTCGATTTGCCACGGCAATTGATCCTGCCGGCCGGGTTGGTGACCTGCGGGATCACGATCGTGGAGGTGAGTTGCACGACGGGGCAGGGGATTGAGCCGCTGAAGGATGCCATCAAGGCCCTGACGTGGTCGGGGAAACTGGAGGCCGAGATGTTTCAGGTCATGATCAATTCCCGGCATCAGGAAGCTTTGGGTCGGGCCCGGCTGGCCACCCAGCGCACCGTGGCCGTATTGCGAGCCGATGAAACCTTGGAACTAGCGGCGGCAGAATTGCGCATCGCCGTTCATGCGGTGGGTGAAATTGTGGGCAAAACCACCACCGAAGATTTGCTGGATTCTATTTTTAGCCAGTTTTGTTTGGGTAAATAGTTTGGGAAACGGACAACCCGTTGTCCTGGAGTTTGACGTTAATGAGGGGCGGAACACCGCCTTGTATTGAGTCCCTTTATAAAAATATTGTGGCCCCTTTATGCCACATGCGGTTGAGCGCCGCCCATGATACTTTAAAGACTAATCCAGTCACGCCCGCCGATGGCGAATGGTTGGCTTGGCGAAAAACACATGAAATTTATTGCTCGATTGACGGTCTATGCCAGCTTGCTGTGCCTGCCCGTTTTAATGTCCGCCGCCACTTTTACCCTGCCACTGATGCAGGGGCAGGACCCACAGGTGGACTTCAAAGATGGCCTGTTCAATTTGGTGCAAAGCGATGGCTGCAACATCCACTTGCGCCAGTCGGCCACCATGGGCGGGCTGGTTTTCGCATTGGATCAAGTCATCCTGTCGCCCGGTTGCAACAATGTCTGGGCTCCAGAAATTCATTGGTTTAACAACCGCTGGTATCTGTATTACAGCCTGGCGGCGGATAGCAATGGCAATAATCACCGGAATTACGTCGCCCAAAGCACGGGCACCAATGCCGCCGGGCCTTACACCATCCTGGGCGTCTTGTTCAACAGTTATTGGAACATTGATGGCAGTGTTTTTGCCGCCACCAACGGGCAGCTTTATTTCGTTTTTTCCGGCAGCCCCTCCGGCACACAGAATATTTATATCGCCCCGATGAACAACCCCTACACCGTGAGCGGTGCACCGGTACAGATTTCGGCGCCGGTGCAGTCTTGGGAAGTCAATGGCGCGCCGCCGGCGGTGAATGAAGGTCCGTTCGGCTTCACCCGTAATGGCCGCACCTTCATTGACTACTCTGCCAGTGGCTGCTGGACGGATAATTACTGCCTCGGCCTGCTCACGCTGACCGGCACCAACCTGCTTGATCCGGCCTCCTGGACCAAGACCGGCCCGGTTTTCAGCCAGCAAACCGGGGCCTACGGACCAGGCCATAACGGCATTTTCACGAATGCCGCCGGCCAGTATTGGAATATTTACCATGCCAACAACCTTAGTGGCCAGGGCTGTGGCGGATACCGGCAATTGCGCATCCAGCGGCTGGCCTGGGATGCCAGTGGCCTGCCACTGTTTGGGGCGCCGGTGCCCATTGGTTCCTGGATATCTGATGACACCAACTTTCTTGATGCCCAGTTTCTCCTCACCGAAAACGCCGGCACAAATGCCGCCAATCAGATCGTGTCCACGCCGGGAAATCTCGTCGGCTCGCCCACCTGGTCCCAGCCGGGCCTGTCTTTGAACGGCAGCAACAGCTATGTGAACTGTGGTGCCTCCGTGGGCAACGATGTGCAAACCGCCCTCACCCTGACGGCCTGGATTCGTCCGGCCAGCTTCACCGCCTGGGCCGGCATCGTTTGCAAAGGCACGAACACTGAGCCTTACGCCCTGCAACTCTGGAGCGATGGCGCCCTGCGCTTTACCGCCAATTTTGGACCGCCCCCCGCGAGCGTGGGCGGCAATTCGTGGAATTCTAGCATGAAGCTCGCGCTCAACCAATGGCAGCGGGTGGCCGTGACGTATGATGGCACCACCATTCGCTTTTATATCAATGGCCAGCTGGATGCCTACCAACCCACGGCAGCGCTTCAATTTGGCGTGGTGAATGAACCCCTGACCATCGGTGCCGATTTGCCCGGGGCGGTGGAATATTTTCAAGGCACCATCGCGGATGTCCGGGTCTACGGGCGCGCCTTGAGCGCGGCGGAAATCCAGGCGCTGCCCGCCCTGGCCCCGCCCGGTTTGATTTGGAACGGCGCGACCAATGGCGTTCCCACGGGCGCATGGGACTTCGGGGCCACCACCAACTGGTGGACTGCCAGCCACGTCCCCGCCGGTTATCAAGAGGGCGCCACCCTCACTTTTAATGATACCGCCGCCGGCACCGCCACCCTGAACCTGATCACCAATGTCAGTCCTGGTTCCCTGACGGTGACCAACAATGCCCTGAGTTATACGTTCACTGGCCGGGGCAGCATCAACTCCGTGGCCTTGCTCAAACAGGGCCCTGGCACCTGGACCCTGGCCAATACCAATGCCTTTGGCGGCCCTTCCCAAATCCAGCAAGGCACCCTGGTGCTGGCCGCCCCCACCACTTTTGCCGGGGAAGGCGAATTCTATCTCGGCAACAGTGCCGCCAGCGGGGCCACGCTGGTGATCTCGAATGCCACGGTGAACGTCACCAACAATTACTTCGCCATTGGCCGCGCGGGTGGGGCCATTGGCAATACCTACGCCCTGATACTGACCAACGCCACCCTGAACGTGGCTCACTGGTCCTGTGGTTGGGATGGCGGGCTGGCCGGCAACAACGCCCGGCAAACGATCAGTTTGGCGGGCAATTCCGCGGTCACCGACACCGGGGCCGGCAACACGGGCTTTCTCTGTGGCGAAAGCGCCGGGTCCACGAGCACGCTGGTGCTGGCGAATAATTCCACCCTGAATAATCCGGCCACTTACCTGGATATCGGTGCCAGCGGCACGGCCACCCTGACCCTGAAAGACAATGCCAGCGTCACGGCTGGCGGCGACTTGAATCTGGGCGACACCGGCAGCAGTTCGGGAACGCTGAACTTGGGGGGCACCGCCACACTTAGTGCCAATACCCTGTATGTGGGGGCGGCCAACGCCACTGGTTCCAATGCGCGGGGCAGCGTCACCCAAACCGGCGGATCCCTGGCCACCCTGAGCGCCAGTGACGGCGTGTGGATTCTCGGTGGCCGCAGCGCGGCCAGTGCCACCGGGGTGGGGGTATACAACCTCTCGGGCGGTTCCCTGGCCGTCAAAAACCTCGGCAACGCCTGGATCGGCGGTTACGGCACCGGCACGCTCACGGTGAGCGGCGGCAGTGCGGTTTTTTCCTCGTACCTGGCCGTGGGCCGGCAGGCCGGTTCCGTGGGCACTTTGAATATTTCTGGCGGCACGGTGGCGGTGACCAATTCGGCCCGCAGCACGCTGATCGGGGAGTTGGGCACGGGCAGTCTGAACCTGTCCGGAAACGGCCAGTTTATCACCGCCGGCAATCTCGTGCTCGGCAATTCGGATGGCACTGCCGCCACGGTGGGCACGGTCACTTTAAATGGGGGCAATCTCACCGCCCCGGCTGTGGTGACCGCCCTACCAGCCGCCACCTCCATCCTCAATTTCAATGGCGGCACCCTCACGGCCAGCGCGGCCTCCACCCATTTTCTCACCGGTCTGACGGCGGCCCGCGTCTCAGCGGGCGGCGCGGTGATCAACGATGGTGGCTTTGCCATCACCATCGGCCAGCCTCTCTTGAATTTTGGCGGGGGCGGTTTGACCAAGACCGGTTCCGGAACCCTGACTTTGAGCGGGATCAGCACCTATACCGGCTCCACCGTGGTCAGCAACGGCACCCTCCTGGTCAACGGCTCGCTCGCCGCTAGCAACCTCCAGGTCCAGTCCGGTGCTGCCCTGGGTGGTTACGGTAAAATCAACGGCAACGTGTGGATCAACCCGGGCTCCACGCTCGCACCGGGGATCTTTTCCCCGGGCCTGACCATCAACAGCAACCTGACTTTGTCCGGCAATCTGCTCCTTCCTGTTAATAAGTCGCTCACTCCATCCAATACCCTGATTTCGGTGGCGGGCACCCTGATCAATAATGGCACCGGCACCCTGACCCTGACGAATTCCGGACCGGTGTTCGCCTTGGGTGACACCTTCAAACTCTTCAACCAGCCGCTGGTGGGTGGCAGCAGCCTGACGGTGGTGCCCGCTCCAGGTGCAGGCCTGACTTGGGCCAACCGCCTGGCGTTGGATGGTTCCATTGCGGTGGTGCTGGCGGTAAACCTAGTGCCCCCCGCGCTGGGGTATTCCGTTGCCAATGGACGTTTGAACCTGTTCTGGCCCGGCGACCATCTCGGCTGGCGCCTGCTGGTCCAAACCAACCACCTCGACCTGGGCCTGAGCGGCAACCCCACCGACTGGGATACGGTCGCCGGCACCGCCCTGGTCACAGCCACCAACCTCCCCCTGGGCACCGCTAACTTGAATGCGTATTACCGTTTGATCTACCCTTGAAGGCACGAGCCAGCTGGTCGCGCAGGGAGATGGCCCGTCATCAAGGGGAAAGCCGGTCCAATTTCCAAGTGCCATCGGTCTGGTGGGCATAACGAAACCGGTCATGCAATCTGCCGGCACGCCCCTGCCAAAATTCCAGTCGTTCAGGTTTTAAAATAAAACCGCCCCAATTGGGGGGCAGGGGTACTGCTCCGGGGAAGCGCGCGGCGGTTGCCTGCCACTGTTGCTCCAGGGCTGCCCGGTCCGGCACGATTTGGCTTTGGTTGGAGGCCCAGGCCCCCAGCTGGCTGTCCCGGGGACGGCTGCGGAAATACGCCTCGGATTCCGCCACCGGCAATTTGCTCGCCGTGCCCGCCACGCAGACCTGCCGCTCCAAATCCGGCCAGTAAAAGGTTAGCGCCGCATGGGGGTTTTCCGCCAGTTCCCGGCCTTTGCGGCTTTCGTAATTGGTAAAAAAAATGAAGCCGCGATCATCCACCCCTTTGAGCAGCACATTCCGGGTGGAGGGTTCGCCCTGGCCGTTGACGGTGGCGAGCACCATGGCATTCACATCGGTCGGAGGTCGCCCGATGATGGCCTGCCACAATTTGTAAGCGGCAATACAGATGCGGCGCCAGCGACCGCCCACCCCGGCGGCGGTGGCAAACCACAGTTCAAACTGCCGGAGGGGATTGGCAACGAGATCCGGATGGTCCAGCTGACCCCGCCGGTAATTTTCCCGCAAGTCGGCCAGGTTCATGGTTGGTCGGTCACATGTTGCGGAACACCGTCAACCCCAGCGCGACCAGGCCCAGGCCAGCCACCAGGCGCACACCGCTGACCAGGCGCAAACGCTGCTCGGTGGCCGTCAGCCAGTTCAGCCAGTCGCGCAGCCGCCACGGGTTTACGGTCAGCCACATGCCCGCGATGACGTAGACGTAAGCCAGCGCTTGGATAATCAGGACGCATGGGGATTCACCCAAATGCGGCCGGCCCGTATCCACCATTAATTTGCCGAGGAGCATCAGCAAAATCGCCAGTCCGCGCACGGCCAAAAAGTCCTGCACGAAGATGCAGGCCAGCAGCCCCACGGCACCAAACCCCAGCATCATGACGTTTTTATAAGCCGAAAAATCAGCAATCGGCTCGTAATTCAGAATGTACAGAAACCAGGCCGTGCCCAGGAGCATCAAGACCCAGCCCGCGGGCTGGGAGCGCGGAAACTGGCGCGCCAGGGTGGAGCATTTTCCCGGCTGCAGCAGCCCGTAAATATTGGCCAAACTCACGCCTAAACCCAGGCAGATGGCCAGCAGAGACAATTTCATCATAAAATCTAACCATAAATAGACCCAAAAGGACACGAAAAATTCAAAATGATGTTTCGTTTGGTTTCCGTCCGTTTTTTGCTTAAATGACCGGATGGAAACTGCCACCTTACCGCCTTTGCTGCCGGGCACCCTTTATCTCGTTGCCACGCCGATTGGCAATTTGGAAGACATCACCCTGCGGGCCCTGCGGGTGCTGCGCGAGTGCGATGTGGTGGCGGCCGAGGATACCCGCCGGTCAGGGCAGTTACTAAAGCATTTTGGCATCTCCCGGCCGCTCCTCAGTTATTTCCAGTTTAATGAGGCCCGGCGCAGCGAGGAAATCATTGAACGCCTCCGGCACGGGGCGAAGGTGGCCCTGGTGACTGATGCCGGCAGTCCGGGCATCAGCGATCCCGGTGAACGCGTGGTTAAGGCCGCCATCGCGGCGGGACTCCGCGTGGAGTCGGTGGTGGGCCCGTGTGCGTTGGTGGGGGCGCTCACCGCCAGCGGACTGCCCACGGATGAATTTCATTTCGTCGGTTTTCTCCCCCATAAATCCGGCCAGCGCCGCAACCGGCTCACGGCCTTGCAAGCCGTTCCCGGCACGCTCGTGTTTTACGAGTCCCCTTACCGCATCGAAAAATTATTGGGCGAACTGGCCGAGATATATCCCGCGCGTGAGGTGGTCCTGGCCCGGGAGCTGACCAAAAAATTCGAGGAATTTCTGCGAGGGAAACCCGCTGAGTTGCTGGCCCTCACCGCCCAACGTTCCCTTAAAGGCGAGTTTGTGGTGATGGTGGCCGGAGCCGAAGCCGCGGACCTGCCGCGCGGCGGGATGCCGGCGGCGGTGGCGGCGAGCGGCGTTTAAGCGCATGACTCACCGGCAATCACACTTGCCCTGGCATTTCTAAAAATGGTGGGTTTTTGGCAAGGGATGCAGCCCATATTTTATTTGCCTTAACCCCGCAAAGTATTACGATTGCTACGATATTTGTTACGGCTGAAATTGATGGATCGCAGGCCTTACGGTCTATGAGCAATGGTACTTTACCTGGCGCTGACGTGAGACGAGTCGTTCCGCCGAACCTTTCCGGTTTGCGGGGACGGACAGCTGCCTTGTTGGTCTCTCTGTTGGTGGTCAATGCCGGAGCCTGGCTCTGGGCCCTCGTGGCTTTTCACCATTATCCCGTGCTGTTGGGCACCGCACTGCTGGCCTATACCTTTGGCATCCGTCATGCTGTGGATGCAGACCATATTGCGGCCATCGATAATGTGACCCGCAAATTGATGCAGCAAGGGCAGCGTCCCTTGGGCGTGGGTTTCTTTTTTTCCCTGGGACATTCCACCATTGTTTTTGCCCTTTCCGTGGCGATTGCCCTCACCTCGGTGGCCTTGCAGGCGCATTTTCGGGCGTTTCAGTCCCTGGGTGGCCTGGTCGGCACCACCGTTTCCGCACTGTTTCTACTGATCTTGGCCACGGCGAACATATTCGTCCTGGTCTCGGTATGGCAAACGTTTCAACACGTCCGGCGGGGTGGGGAATATGTGGACGAGGATCTCAACTTGCTCCTGGCCCGGCGCGGTTTTTTTGGCCGGATTTTCCGTGGTTTGTTTCGCCTGGTCGGTCGTAGTTGGCATATGTATCCGGTGGGGCTGCTCTTTGGCCTCGGTTTTGACACCGCCACGGAAGTGGGATTACTAGGCATCTCTGCCACCCAAGCCAGCCGTGGTCTGCCCATCTGGTCCATCCTCGTGTTTCCCACTCTGTTCGCGGCTGGCATGGCCTTGATTGACACCACGGACAGCATCCTGATGCTCCGCGCGTATGGTTGGGCCTTCGTAAAGCCCATCCGCAAGCTTTACTATAATATGACCATCACCTTGGTCTCCATTGTGGTGGCCTTGCTCATAGGTGGCATCGAAGTCTTGGGACTCATTGGCGGCCAGTTGAATTTGCACGGGCTAATTTGGGACGTCGTAGCCTCGCTGAATGGTCATTTTGGGCTGATCGGTTTTGTCATTATTGGCGTGTTTGCCCTAAGTTGGGGCGTTTCGCTCCTCATCTATCGCCTGAAGGGTTACGACACGATTGAAGTGAGTGCTTCCGTGCCGGTGCCGGCCGGCGGTTTTCCAACCGGGGCCCGGCTCAAACCGGAATAGACCGGTTGTTTTAACCGAACCGGCGGTCGTAAATTAAATAGTTAAAGCAGCCAGAACGGCACTGGAATTGAGTGGAGACTTTGGTCTAAATTGTTCAGGCCCCATGGCCCAGATCTTTCCGCCGTTTCCAAAGTTCGCCCGGCTTCAAAATACCCGCCGGCGTGATGATACCCGTGATTAATTCCGGCGGGGTGACGTCAAACCCCGGGTTGCGCGCGCCGCTGGAGGGGTTGGCCACGCGGATGTACTCGCGCTTTCTGGCCGCCGTGACGCCCCACGCCCCCAGCACTTCGGATTCCTCACGCTCTTCAATTGGAATGTCCAGGCCCCGTTTCAGGTCCCAATCAATCGTGGATAGCGGGATGGCCACGTAAAAGGGGATGTTGTGGCGGAGAGCGAGCACAGCCTTGGTGTAAGTGCCAATTTTGTTGGTCACTTCACCCGTCCGGCCGAGCACGCGGTCGCTCCCCACGATCACCAGGTCGATTTCCCCCCGCTGCATGAGGTGCCCCGCAGCGTTGTCCGCGATAATCTGGTGCGAAATTTTTTGCTGGGCGAGTTCCCAGGCAGTCAGTGTGGCCCCTTGCGAACGCGGGCGGGTTTCATCGCAAAAGACATGGAATTTCTTGCCCTGGGCCTGCGCCGCGTACAGGGGGGCCGTGGCCGAGCCGATGTCCACAAACGCCAGCCAGCCGGCGTTGCAATGGGTCAGCACCTTCATGCCATTGCGAATGAGCCTGGCCCCGTGCTGGCCGATGGCCCGGCAATGCTCCACATCACTGTTGGCAAATTCTTCCGCCGCCGCCAGGGCCAAAACTTGTTGCTCACCCACACTGGTGCCCAGCCGCATCACGGCCCGCACATCGTTCATGGCGTTCACCGGGTCCACCGCCGTTGGCCGGGCGTCCTTAAGGGTTTGATAAACTTTTTCGACGTGCTTCGTGAATTTGGCCAGGCTGGTCCCGCGAAAGGCCAGGGCTCCCTGGGCCAGGCCATACGCTGCCGTGGCACCAATGGCACCAGCGCCCCGCACCACCATGGTGGTAATGGCCGCCGCGGTTTCCCGGTAATCTTGGGTGCCCACCACCTTGAACTCATGCGGCAGGAGGCGCTGTTCGATCAATAAAACGGAATTGGATACCCGGTCGAAGGACACCGTTCGACAGGCTTGGACGCGTCCGCCCTGAATGACATTCATGCTTTGCTTTCCACTTCGGTTCGCGGGCGGATTAACGGTCGCTCACCTTTAGCGTGCGAATCTTGGCCTTGATTTCCTCATAGCCGGGTTGCTTGCGCAATTTCTTCAAATCTGGGTCCCGGGCCAGCCAGGCAAAATCCCGGTAGCCCAAGTCCATGGCCCGGTCCAGCGCCAGCAGTGCCCGGTCAAATTGGTCCGTGAGCGAATAACTGCACGCCAGGTTGTAGAAAACGAGTGAACTGGTGGGCTCCAGCTCGGCGAGCCGCTCGTCCACTTTCAAGCCCTCTTGAAAGAGTCCGCGCTGCGTATAATGATCGCCCAGCAACTGCAGGGCATCCACGTAATCAGGATCGCGCCGCACAATGCCGGCGAGAAAGTTGATCTTGGTGTCCAAGTCGCGCTCATTGGCACGTTTTGTCTTTTTTCGGGGATTGCTCTTGGCCGTCATATGGCTGTTATAGTTTTTCCCACCCAACCCTCCAAGTCAAGCGGCGATGCGCCTGCTCATTGCCGGGCGCTGGCTCCGTTTGACAATATCCCCCGACTGCCATATACTCATCAGCAGAGTGGTTGTACGTGCGAAATAAACCGTTTGCGCCAACGTGGCCCACCCCATTTTTCGGCTGTGTTCTTTGGCATCTTAATGGGGAGCTTGGAAAGTTCAGGAATTGAAGATCCTATTCCGTCTCATGCAACATGGTCCGATCAGGGCCGCGAAGAAAATAAAAAACGCCGCCCGCCCGCCGTTGCCGACCAAGTTCCACCTCCTGGCCCCATCGTCCCATCCGCGCATCCCCGCCAGTATTTCAGCAAACCACCCTGCAAGTTGCACCCGACGACCAGAGGGGCCGCGGGTGCCCAAAAGCTGCAGCCCAGAGCCGATTTTTAGTTCAATCGTACCTAATCGTGCCTTTGCCAGGGATTGCCAGCGCACTGGGAACACCTGCGCGGCCTGCGATCCCGCTCGACCAGTGCGGGCATTCAACCGGCAGGCGCACGCCTCCTGACCCTTTCGGTGAGGTTAGTCGTCCCAGCGCTGGTGGTTAAATCCGGGTGACGCGGGGTCCAGGTTGTGGCTTTGGACGTTGGATTTTGGACTGCTTCCGTTGCGCGCCGTCCAGCGCTGTAAAACCCCCGCCGCACTGTTTAAAATGGAGCAAGTCATTGAAATACAATAAATTGTATTAAATTCTGGTAAAATCCCGTCAAGGCCAGTCAAGCCCCTCCCGAAGGTCGATCCGTTTGGGAAGATGGCAACACTTTCCGAAAGCCCCTGGCTTTACCCCGTCCAGCACCGGAAATTACTGTCCGGTTTAGCCCTCCGCGAGGGCAGAATCCACGGAAGCGTCAAGGGCTTCCCTGTTCGCCGAAGTTGGGGCCGAAGGTAAAAAACGACGATTTCATGTCAGCCCATGCGTTGCCGCATCCGATTTAATGATCCAACGATTCAATAATGGCGTCTGGTTAAATTGTGTAGCCCACTCCGCAGGCAACGATTCATGGTTTCATTTTCACCGTCATTGCCCCAATTTTGCTTAAGGTATTTCAAATAATGCTCAAATAACGTTGACAGGTATTTCATTTTTATTAATTTATTTAAGTCGCGACCGGTTTAGTCGTACATAAACAAGGCATGGCCAAAGGCCATTTACAAAGAATTTTTTAAAATCAGGCAAGTGCAATCTCGTAACCATCAGATGAAACTATTATGACAAAAAACTTAACCAGCGACCTCTTTGTTTATTCCTCCATCGGTCTGGCTCTGGTGAGCTTGGCGCAACCGGCTTGGTCTCAAACGGTGCAAAAAGTTGCGGATTTCCAGGTGAGCGTGGACCAAAATACGGGCTTGGGATATGGTCCGAGCACGCCGGAAACCCGGCTGACGCTGGTGGGCACCAACCTTTGGTTTACCAGCAATTTAGGCGGGGCGGCCGGGGCTGGCGCGGTCTTCAGTTTTGACCCGTTTACCTCCAACATCACGCAACTGGCCACGCTGGATAATACCTCCGGCAAGAGTCCCTGGTCATCGGCCGTGGTGGTGGCCAATGGGCTGGGCTGGTTTACCACTTCGGTGGGCGGCACGGGCAATAAGGGGTCCCTCGTAAGCATTGATCTGGCGGCCAGCACGCTGAACAATGTCTACAGTTTTCCCACGAATGACTATATTACTTCCTTCCATGGGCAGGCTCCCCACTCCACGCCCGTCCAAATCGGACAGGAATTATGGTTTACGTGCAGTGCCGGTGGCACCAATTCGACCTATGGCACGGTGACAAAATACAACCTGACCAACGGCACGGTCACGGATGTCTTTCTCTTGAATGGCACCAACACCGATGTGCCCGGCCGGCAACCTTTGGGCAGCAGCTTGGTGCCCGTTTTGGGGACCAATTATTATTTCCTGACTTTTGCCGGTGGGGTCGTGCGCCCGGGCGCGCCCAACGGGGCGGGGGTGCTGGACAAGATCTCATTTGACGCGGCGGGCAACCCCAAATTGTCGGCCACGGTTTTGCCGGGGGGATTTATTAGTTTTCCGGCGGGCGACCCGGTCTTTGACGGCACTAATTTTCTATATTTCACCACAGCGGGCAGTTCCACGAACACCGGGGCGATTGTCCGCTACAATCTGACCAACGGGGCATTGACCAGCTTGTTTAATTTCGTAACCAACGCCGTGGCCACCACGAATTACGGCAAGCAACCGTATGGCACGCCCGTGCTGTACAACAACACGCTTTACTTTACCACCCTGACTGGCGGTTCTCAGGGCAAAGGGGTGCTGGATTCGTTGGTCCTTTCCAACGGCGTGGTGAGCAAGCTCGCCGACTTTGAAGGCGTTACTGGTCAGGCGCTGGGGGCCTCGCCGCAATACGGCGGTGGCACCCTTTACACCAACCCCATCACTGGCAGTGTGGGTATTTACTTCCCCATCAACAAGGGCGGGGTGGCGAGCAGCGGAGCCTCCTCGGGCAATGGCACGATCATTCGCGTGGCCCTGCCGCCTCCGCCGATCGTGGCGGGCATCAGCAACACTCCAGCCGGACCAGTTCTCACCTGGGTGGGGGGCTATGGGCCATTCAACGTGGATACCACCAGCGATTTGCGGGCGGTTCCGTGGACAACCAACTGGCTGAGTGGCCTGCTGACCAACGCCATCCCGCTGTCCCCGACTCAAACCCAGTCCTTCTTCCGGATTTCGGGTGCCAGCCAGTAAGCCATGGTCTCATCTTTATCCCATAAAGTTCAGCGCGCCTTCACTCTGATCGAGCTGCTGGTGGTGATTGCCATTATCGCCATCCTGGCGGCCATGTTGCTCCCGGCCCTGGCGCGGGCCAAGGACAAGGCCAAGAAGGTCCAGTGCTGTTCCAACTTGCGCCAGCTCGCCTATACTTACACTCTATATAATGACGACAATGGCAACAAATTGCCCACCCAGGAAATGTTGGGGTACTCCTCCTACCGGATGTATTTTGACACCATGAGCATGTGCTATTATTTCCGGTCTTACATCCCGGCCAATAATACCGTCTGGCTTTGTCCGGCTGGGCGGCCTTCCTTGGTGACCAATGGTGTCAATTATGCCTGGTCCCGGTCGACGGCAGTGACCGGCCCGAATACCTCGTCGGCCTTTAACAGCATGATGACCACGGTGGTGCTCTGGGACAATTTCACCTTTGCCCTGCCATCAGTGGCCAATGTTCCGGAATCCCCGACCACGGGCGGGCCCACGACGGTGGCCACCTACCTGCAATACAAGCCGCACGACAGTCATAAGCGGGTTAACTACGGTTATCTGGACGGCCGGACCTTTTCCCAGTAAACTGGTCTGGTCCTTACGCCAACGCACCATTTTAAACGCACGTAATCAACAACATGAAATCCACACCATTCTTCCTCCTGGGACTTGCCCTCACTGCCTGCCTCGGGGTGTCCACCCTCACAACGGACGCGGCCGATACCAACGCCGCACCGGCGGCGGTGGCTGGCCAGCCACCCGTGGTGACCATCAAAGAATTAATTCAGAGTCCCGCCAAACTGGATGGCCAGCAAATCGTCCTGGAGGGCTTTGTGACAGACTACTGCAAACGCAAAGGCTGTTGGGCCATGTTGCACGACCCGAATGCCGACGCCAAGGGTTTGGTGAAGGTCCAGCAGAATGAGGAGGGACCCACATTCAAACCGTTTCTGCCCGAGCTCCAAGGCAAGACCATTCTGGTCACCGGTACCGTCCATGCGACCAAGGTGGATACCAACTATCTGGACAAATGGGAGGCCCGCGTCAAATCAGCCGCGCCAGCGCCCCGTGAAAACGCGGTGGGGGCCGCCGATCCAGACAAGGCCGTGGCGGCCAATTTGCGGCAAATCACCGCGCTGCGTGAGCGGTTGGCCAAGTCGCGACTGGGCTACCTGACGTCGGTGTCGTTTGCGGCGGAAACCTGGCAAGCCAAACCGGAATGAGTGTGGCTGCCGGTCGCTGGCGAAAGTGGATGCGCAGCCTGCACCGGGACTTGGGTTATCTGTTTTTTGGCCTGGCCATTGCCTACAGCGCTTCCGGCCTGGCCTTGGATCACTTGCGTGATTGGAATCCCAATTACAGCATCGCCCGCCGCGAATTGCAGGTGGCCGCCCTGCCGGCCGACCAGCCGTTTACGAAGGACGATGCCCGCAAGCTGATCGGCAGTTTAGGGGTGGAGGGGGCCTATCAAAGCCACTACTCGCCGGTGGAGGGGCAGCTGAAAATTTTTTTCCAAGGCGGCAGCCTGGTGATTGCGCGGGCCACCGGCCAGGCGGTCCTGGAAACCATGAAGAAACGCCCGTTGTTGAACACCTTCAACCGATTGCATTATAACCCCGGGCGCTGGTGGACCTGGTTTGCCGATGGTTTCAGCCTGGCGCTCCTGACGATGGCGGTCACGGGTATATTTATGCTGCCGGGAAAACAGGGGATCACCCGTCGGGGCGGTGTGCTCGTGCTGATTGGCATTATTATTCCCACATTTATTGTGTTGCATTACCTATGAAGCAATTCTCCATCCGCCGCGGCCGCTTCGCCCGGCGCTGCGCCACCCTGTTTGGGGCGGCGGGCTTGTTGGCCGCACTGCTGTGCCGGCCGTTGCTGGCGCAAACCCAAACGTCTCCGGCGGCGGCTCCCGCCGGGGTGTGGGATTATGCGGAAAGGTTGGGTTTTTCCCCTGAGCAGAAGCAAGCTGCGCTGCGCCTGCGCGCCGATTTGGTCGCCGCCCGCGGACATTTGGAGCAGGCCACGGTGACCAACACCCCGCCAGATGTGCAGCGGCTCGCCCGGCTCGATTATGCCCGCCAGGTGCGGGCCCTGCGCGCCGGGCAGCTGGCCCTCCTCACCGCGGAACAACAGCAGAAATACGGCGAGTTGCGCCACCCGGTGCGGACCCTCGGCACGAATGATCCCGCAGAAAAACCCCGCCTGTCCGGAGAAAGCGAGGAAAGCGCCCCGGTCGAGGTTAACAGCGCCCGCGTGAAAATCCGCCCAATGCTGGGCGATGCCGAATACCAGCGTCAGGCAGTTGAACTGCGGGCCGTTTATGCCGGGCCTTCCAGCCAGTGGCCTGCGGCCAACCTCGATGACGAAGTGAAGCCCCGCTTTGTGGAAATTGGCCTGCTGCCGCCGGTTAACTATCCCACTAACAACTCGTATTCCGACGCGAAAGCCGACCTCGGCAAGCGGTTGTATTTTGACCCCCGCCTGAGTGGTTCCGGCCAGATTGCCTGCGCGAGTTGCCACGACCCCGATCTGGCTTGGACGGACGGACGCACCGTTTCCTTTGGCCATGCCCGGAAAGTGTTGAAACGCAATGCCCCGATGATTCTCAACTCCGGGCACTTGCTGACCCCCTTTTGGGACGGGCGCGTCGATTCGCTCGAAGAACAGGCGCGCGCGGTCTTAAACAACGAGGATGAAATGCGCAGCGGAGCGGCCTTGGTGCGGGAGCGGTTGCTGGCCATTCCGGGTTATGCAAGCCGGTTTACGGATGCTTTCGGGGATCCGGAGCCGACCATCGGCCGGGTGGTTCAGGCCATTGCCACCTTCGAGCGAACGATTAACAGCCGTGCCAATGATTTTGATAATTTCCTGCTCGGGGATACCAATGCCTTGAGCGATAGCGCCGTGCGGGGACTGCACTTGTTTCGGACCACGGCCCGTTGCATCAATTGCCATAATGGCCCGAACTTCACCGATGCCCGCTTTCACAACGAGGGCCTGTCTTACTACGGACGCAAGTATGAAGATCTCGGCCGCTATGTCGTGACCCATGCGCCCGAGGATGTGGGACGCTTCAAGACCCCATCCCTGCGGAATGTGGCCCACACCGGCCCCTATATGCACAACGGACTGTTTGAACTGGACGGCGTGCTGGCCATGTATAACGCTGGAATGCCGACTTTGCGGCCGACGCCCAAACAAAAAAACGACCCGCTCTTTCCCAAAAAATCCGCGCTGCTGAAGCCGCTGGGTTTGAACCAGCAGGACCTCGCCGACTTAAAGGCGTTTTTGGAAAGCCTGACCGAGAAAAAATTCACGGTGCGCCCGCCGGACCCGGTATAGATCGTGGCCCCGATTAAACGCAGGCGAACCCTGACGCGGAATGACCAGGTGGCGGCCTGGCCGGCAGCGGTTCACCGATTCATTTAGGATCCCAGTAGCTATTACCCGCTTTGGTAATCGGGAGGTTCCGCGATCCTGGCTAAATTTTTGCCGGGTGAATATCGGGGGGGCGGCTTTGGTTGGCTCCCGCCCGGTAAACCGCCATTATTCCCGCACGCCTTCCGCGCGTACCCCAAAAGATATAGGCCTCTGCCATTCGGTAAATTCGGGCCAAGGCAAAGCGAAAGCTTGCCTCGCGCCAGCCAAACCGCAAAATATTCACCAAATCGTTGCCTGTGATTACTGCGGAAAATCGATAACCTGACGAGCCAAACAAATTATGTCCGCCCCGAAATACATGAGCGCCCAGCGTGGCGCCGAACTGGTTCGTGATGCCGCCAACAAGGAAATTCCCGAGGTGCTGCAGCTCTTGGAGACCACGGCCACGGGCCTCACCGCCGAGGCCGCCGCGGAGCGGATGGCCAGATATGGTCCAAATGAGGTGGCCCAGGAAAAGAAGAACAGCTGGCTGCACCGGCTCTACATCGCCTCGGTCAATCCCCTGGTCATCTTGCTCAGTGTGCTGGCGATCATCACATTTGCCACGGCGGAAGCCTCCTCCGATTATATCAGCGGCTCGGTCATGCTCTTGATGGTGGTGCTGGGCCTTTCGCTGCGGTTCATTCAGGAAACGAAAGCTGACAATGCGGCCGCCAAACTGAAGGCCATGATCAAAGTCACGGCTACGGTGCTCCGCGACGGCAAAGCCCAGGAAATCGCGCTCAAGGAACTGGTGCCGGGCGACGTGGTCAAGCTCTCGGCGGGCGACATGATCCCCGGTGACGCCCGATTGATGGCTTCCAAGGATTTGTTTATCATTCAGGCAACGTTGACGGGGGAATCGTTGCCGGTGGAAAAAACGGATGCCCGGGACGTGCGCACCAACGTTTCGGCCATCGAGCATACGAACATTTGCTTTCTGGGCACCAGCGTGGAAAGCGGTTCCGCCACGGCGGTGATTGTGGCCACCGGCACGTCAACCTATTTTGGCAAAATGGCCAGCAGCCTGACCGGCCAGATGGTGGAAACCGCCTTCGACAAAGGCATCAAGAAATTCACCTGGCTGATGATCCGGTTCATGATGTTCATGGTGCCGGCGGTCTTCCTGATCAACGGCCTGACCAAACACGATTGGAAGGCGGCCTTTCTTTTCTCGCTGGCGGTGGCGGTGGGGCTTACGCCGGAAATGCTGCCGATGATTGTGTCCGTGTGCCTCTCCAAAGGGGCGCTGGCCATGTCCCGGAAGAAGGTCATCGTCAAGCGGTTGAACTCCATCCAAAACTTTGGGGCCATGGACGTGCTCTGCACGGACAAAACGGGTACACTGACCATTGACCACGTTATCTTGGAGCTGCATTGCGATGTTTTTAAAAATGAGAGTGACGCGGTGTTGCGGGACGCCTACCTGATCAGCCATTTCCAGACGGGATTAAAAAACGTACTGGACCGCGCGGTGCTCAAATACACGGAATTGCATAGTCTGCTGGGTATTGAACAGTACCGGATGATTGATGAAATTCCCTTTGATTTCTCGCGCCGGATGATGTCCGTAGCCATTCAGAGCCCCACTGGCGAGCGTCAATTGATCACCAAGGGCGCACCCGAGGCGGTGTTTGCCAAATGCACCCACTTTGAAAGCGATGGTGAAATTATCCCGATGGAGCCCATTCTCACGGGGGATCTGGTCCAACAAGTCAATGATTTGAGTGAGGACGGTTTCCGCGTGCTGGCAGTGGCGACCAAGAAACTGGGGGACAAAACCAGCTTTTCCAAGGCCGATGAATCCGAGTTGGTTTTGGTGGGTTACCTGGCCTTCCTGGACCCGCCGAAGGACTCCTCCGCCAAAGCTATCACCGCCTTGCGGCAGCATGGCATCACGGTCAAAGTTATCACCGGGGACAACGACCTGGTCACCCGCAAGGTTTGCACCGAGGTGGGCATCAATGCGCAAAAAATTCTCCTGGGCAGCCAGGTGGAAGCCATGACCGACGCCCAACTGGCGGAAGCCGTGGAAACCACGGATGTCTTTGCGCGCCAGTCCCCGGCGCACAAAAAGCGCGTGGTGCAGGCGCTCCAGAAAAAAGGTCACGTGGTGGGATTCATGGGGGACGGCATCAACGATGCCCCGGCGCTGCGGGCGGCGGATGTGGGCATTTCCGTGGATACGGCGGTGGATATCGCCAAGGAGTCGGCCGATGTGATTTTGCTGGAAAAAGATTTGATGGTGCTGGAGGAGGGAGTGATCGAAGGCCGCAAGGTGTTTGTAAACATCTTGAAGTACATCCGCATGGGGGCGAGCTCCAATTTCGGCAACATGTTCAGCATGCTGGGAGCGGCGGCCCTATTCAAATTTCAGCCGATGCTGCCGTTGCAGATTCTGACGAACAATCTGCTGTACGATTTTTCCCAAGTGCCGATTCCCACGGACAATGTGGGGGCCAACTTGATTGCCAAGCCCCGGCCCTGGGTGATGGGCGACATTGCCAAATTCATGGTTCTGCTGGGGCCGATCAGTTCGATTTTTGATTACACCACGTTCGCAATTATGTGGTTTGTTTTCAAATGCACGGACACGGCCGCCATGGCACAAATTGCGCCGGCGATGATTGGGAAGGACGGCGCAATTGACCAGACTTATGCCGCCCAGTTGTTCCACACCGGCTGGTTTGTGGAATCGATCATGACGCAAACCCTGATCATTCATGTTATCCGCACCAACCTGATCCCTTTCGTGCAGTCCCGGGCGAGCTGGCAGCTATCGATGACCACCGTGCTAATCATGATTATCGGCGGGGCCTTGCCTTACACGCCACTGGGTGCTCCACTCGGTTTTGTGCCACTGCCGGGCCTTTATTGGGTATTGCTGGCGATGACCTTGGTCTGCTACCTCGCACTTACGCAGGTGATCAAATCATGGATGGTGCGCAAACAGTGGATTTGAAAATGGCCCAGCCGTTCCGCAAAACGCGGAACGGCTGGGTTTAAAGGTGCAGTCAGGCCGAGAACGATTTGCCGCAGCCGCAACTTTCTCGGGCGTTGGGATTGGTGATTTTAAAGCCACCAGCCGTCAGGTCATCGCTGAAATCAATCACGGTGCCGCGCAGATATTGGGCGCTGATGGCGTCGACATAGACACTGACCGTGGCATTGCCACCGCATAAATCCCCATCCCGCCGTTCGTCAAATACCATGCCATATTGCATGCCCGAACAACCGCCTTTTTCGACGTAGACGCGCAGGGATTTTCCGGCATTTTCCGGCAGGGCCATCATGGACGTAATTTCCTCGGCCGCGCGGGCGGTGACCGCTAATACAGGTTCGGTGGTGGTGGTGCTCTCAGTCATTGCTCCAGCACGTTAACCGGCGTCTGGTCCGGTGTCAAATGGGGGTTGCTATGGCTGGGGAGGCAAATGTTGGGCGGCGAGGGCGGCTTTTTTGGTAAGGGACTCTTTAAGCTGAGGCAACTGCGCCATTAAACTCGCATATATTTTGACCGCCTGCGGCCATTCCCCCAAGGCCTCCGCCAGGGCAGCGGCTTGCAGTCCCGATTTTTTACGCCAAAAAGGATCCAATTCTGGTTCGGCGTCGAAAAATATCTCCCGATAATACCCCAAAGCTTGATAATAGAGGGCATTGCGGGACTCAAGGGCTTTCGGCCCCTCGGCGGGGATGAGGGCGGCCTGCTTTTCCAAGACCAGGCCGAGGCCAAGGCGGGCCTGGCTGGCCAGCGAAATGTTGGTGCCGGCAGCATTCCACGCCTGGGTGTAGGCATTGGTGGCTCCGTCATAGTTGGTCAATTGCAAGTAGCAATCCCCCATTTCCCCCCAAGCCCGCGCGCCCAGTTCATTGGTGGGAAACGAGGTGCAAATGGTGTTGAAAACACCGACAGCTTTTTGAAAATTGGCGGTGGGATCGTTGGTGTCCGCAGAATCCATTTTCATGAGGGCACTCCCATGGGCGAACGTGGCCTGCACCCGCAAATCCTGGGGACAATTCGTATCGCTTTCCAATTTTTCAAAATAATCACGGATGGCCCCCGCATTATCCGTCCGGAAAACGGCGGCCCGTCCGGCCATCATTTGCGCTTGATAGCAGAGTCCATTGAATAGCAGGTTGGTCTGCCAGTTGGGATTTTGGAAAATGGCCTTATAATTACGCTCGGCCTTTTCCCAGTCACCCAGGCCAAAAAAATAGTCCGCCACCCACCATTGGGCGGTGGGGGCCAGTTCCTGGTTGGGGAACCGGGCAACGAAGTTGGTGAAGAGGCGCAGAGCATTTGTGGGATTGCCCGCCTGGTAGTTGGCCCATGCCTGGGCATACATCACTTGGGGCAAAAGCTCATGCTTGGGATAGGCCAGCAACCAATGCTCATATTGGGCCAGGGCCTCCGGCCACCTTTGGGATTCCGAATACGCCCGTGCCATGGCCAAATCCACCGCCGGCAGCAAGGTTGAATGGGGTAACTGGTCTTTGAAAGTTTTAAACATGGCCAGGGCATTGGTTGGTTTACCCATATCCGTGCAGGCCTCGCCCAGCAGCAGCGTGTTGCTTCCAGTGAGGGGGCTTGGCGGATAGCCCGACGCCAGCCGTTTCATGGTTTGCTCGGCGGCTCCCAAGTCCTGCAATTGCAATTGAGCGCGAAAGCTTTGGTACAACGCCTGATTGGCCAAAGATTCGACCACCCGGGGAAATTCATTGGTGGGGAAGCTCAGAATCATTTGGTAGTTGCCCAAGGCAGCGGCATAATTCCCGCTGGCAAACTGCGCATCCGCGAGTTTAAAACGGGCCACCAAGAGATCTTCGGAGGGCGGCAGGTTGAGCGTGGCCTTCTCAAAGCCAGCCAGGCTCGCCGACCAATTTCCGGCAAGCCAGTCACACCAGCCGTGACCCAACCAGGCTTTGCCGGTAAAGGAACTTTGGGGGAAATTGGTCAGTAACAATTCAAAATAAAGGCGGGCATCAGCCAGTTGGTTGGTGAGGTTGGGTTGGACCGCAAAATCTTGCAGATAAAGTCCGCCCAAGGTTACCCAGGCAGCATCCAGCGCGGGTGAATTGGTAAAGCGGCTGGCATAATCTGTCAGCATCACCTCGGCATTGGTAAATTGGTGCTGAGCGATGGCCAGGGCGGCGATTTTCAAAATGGCGGCCCGTTGCAATTCCGGGGGGGTAATGGCAACCAAATTGGCCTGCAGGGCCGCCATCGCCTCGGTGGTTTGGCCAAGTGCTTCGAGTATCTGTGACTGCAAGGCCACACTGGCGCCGAGTCGGGCGGGCACATTACCGCTGGTAATCAACCGGGCGGCGGGGACCAATTCCATAGCCAGGGGCAGGGAACCTTCGGGATCGTCAGCGGCCAACTTCACCTGGCACGATAGATAAAGTCGCTGCCATTCCAAGTCGGCGGGCAGGGTTTTTGGTTTGAACTGGGACAATAAACCTGCTGCCGTCCTGAAATCCCCCCCAGCAGAGGCGGCCTGAGCCTTCAGCAAGCGGGCCCGCAAGACCAAATCATTACCTGGATCGGTCAGTTCCACGGTGTGGAGCAGTGCGGCTTGCCTTTGTAACAAATTTGTGAGTTGGGACCATTGCCCATGTTGTGCCAGGGCGGCGGCGGCCTCAACCGCCCCATTCAGGGCGTGGGGCGAGCCCGCCGGCAGGGAGGTGAGCGTGGTGACTGCGGCAGGCCAGTCGCCGCTTTGCAACTGTGCCTCCCCGAGCCAGTAGATATAGTCGTAGGCCAAAGGACCAACGAGCAGGGGGCGCGACGTTTTTAAGAATGCTTGCGCCTGGTCAAACCGGCCTTGTTTGAGCATCGCCTGCACTTGAAATAAAGCCGCTTGGGGCAGGCGTTTGGATTCGGGATATTTTTGGGCAAACTGGGCAAAATCCATTTCTGCCAGGGGCCAAAGGCCATCATGAAAAGCCGATATCGCCGCGTCATAAGCCCGCTGCTCTCTGGTGCTGCCCGCCCAACCCGGCCCAGTGCTGAAGAACAGCACGAGCCAAACCAACCACCATTGTCTGGGAAAAACCATGGTCGAACTTTAAACCACCACGCTGCCGGAAAAAAGCGGGAAAATCAAAAGATCACGTCGGGGCAAATCGTTGCAGGCCCGCAGCGGTTTGCCGGGCAACCAAGGGGTAACAATCAAACTGGCCGCAGAAGGCGACGTCAGCCCGCAAATCGGGGATGCCCAGAAGGCGGCGGCCATTGTCGGTGGTCGATAGTGCTTCCGCCACCGAAGCTTCGCCCGATAAAAAGGTTCGCCAGGCAATGGCGGCAGAATCGGCCAGTTTAAATCCGGCAGACGGGGAAGCCAGGCGATGGGCAAGGGCTCCGGCAGCCAGGACATCTTCCAAGGCGGCCGATGACCCCGTGCCCGCGCAGACGAGGATGACCTCCTCCGCAGGGTGGTGGCGGATGAAGTCGGCGGTGGCGGTAAGGTTTAAAAAGGAACCGGCCAGGACGACGGCCGCACCGGCGCAGGCATTCAAGGCCAGGGTCCCGTTGGTGGTGGTGGAAACAATGGTCCGACCGCAGACCACCTCGGGTGTAAATTCGCGGGGGGAATTGCCCAAATCGAATTCAATACCACCGGTAAGGTCAGCGCTGATGCGCACGCCATGACGTTCCCCGGCCAGCAGGGCTTGTGGGGCTTTTTCCCGCCAAGCGAGGGCTTCAGCGATGTCGCTTACAGGAATGATCCGGTTTGCCCCATGGTGCAAGGCGGTAATGAAAGTGCTGGTAGCCCGCAGAACATCGAACACCACGCACAGGCGGTCAGCCAGATCCGATTGGCGAAGGCCGGGCAGTTCGGCAGGAGTCAGGATGGCACGAAGGCTTTTCATTATTCCCCAAGCTACCCGGTTTTTGTTCCCTTGTAAGCCGGAAAATGTTATGTTGTGGGCAAGTGGTATTGGCCAAGGGTCAAAACCAGACAATATGAGTGACACCAATTCAAGGTTGGCGGGGTCGGGGTCAGGATTTGATCCCGCCTGCAGGGTGCCCCGGCGGATCAAAAGCATGGTCCGTATGGGGGCCATAAGGCCTCCATGTTCGCCCCCTCAACTTGAACGAGCATGATGGATCACCCCCACCCTTTGGTCTGCCTATCGGTGGTACTACCCTGTGCCAATGAGCGGGACAACCTGCAACCGTTGATTCAAGAACTCGAGACAGAATTGCAACGCCTGGACGAGCCTTTTGAAATTATTGTGGTGGATGATGCCAGCACGGATGATGGGCTGGAGGTGTTGCGCGTATTACAAACCACCCGGCCCTGGCTGCGGATCTTGCGGCATCGGGTTAATTGTGGCCAGAGCGCTTGTTATTGCACTGGATTTCAGTTCGCCCGGGGGGATTTGGTGGTGACCATGGATGGCGATCGCCAGCATGATCCGGCGGATCTTCCCCGGTTGTTGCGGGCCTTGCAGGGTGAGGTGGCGGCTGTTTGCGGCGTGCGCACCACCCGGCATGACAACTGGGTGCGCCGCATCTCTTCCCGTGTGGCCAACCAATTTGCCTCGCTGATGACTGGTGATGCGGTCGTGGATGCGGGATGTACTTTCCGGGTCATTCGTAAATCCGCCCTGGCGGAGTTGCCAGTTTTCAACGGTTTGCATCGGTTTTTGCCAACGTTGCTGCGTTATCAGGGGTATCAAATCGTGCGGGTGCCGATTCGGCACCGCCAGCGGCTCGCGGGAAAATCCAAATACGGGATTGGCAACCGACTCTGGCGGGGCATCGTGGATTGCCTAGCCATCCGGTGGTTTCGTCACCGAAGTATTCGGGCGGACCGGTTGTTTTCCGACCTGGCGAGTGCTTCCGCCAAAGGCAACCAATTGGCCTGGCAATTAAAGCCGGAGGCACCGGACAAGCAGGGGCGGGAGCTGGTCAGCGGCGAATTAAAGCGGTAAGTCCAGTGCGGAAACCACGGGACCAGTTCATCCCGAGCGCCGTAACCACTTGCAGGTCGGCCGGCCAGTTGGTGCGGGTTGATTCATAAAGGGTGGTGGGCAGGATGAGCACCAACGGCCGTTGCCGTTCCAGGAAATCCCCCGCTTTTTGAGTGGTAATGGTTTCGACCTGATTTGTGATCACCTGGCGAAACTCCCACACCAGACTGGGTTCCGTATAAATTACTGTGGCCATATGCATGCCGGGCTGCAATTGGGATTTGGCGGCTGCAAACAGCGTGTGAGCCACAAATAGCGGGCGCAAAGTCAGTCCAATCCCGATGGTTGTGACCACAATAAACCCGCCCATGCAAGCACCCCACCGCAGGATGTTCAGGCGGGGTAACAGCCCTTTTCCAGCCATGATCGCCAACCAAATGGCCAGGAGTGGAAAGGCGGGCAGGGTGTAATGGGGTAATTTGGTGCGCACGATGGTAAAGACCAGAAATAAAAGGCCGGCTTGCGCCAGTAGGTACCAGCCCACCAGGTCCGTATTTCGCGTGGGCCACCAGAGCCGCAAGGCCCGTGGAACCCGCAGTGCCCATGGGAAAAAACTGAAGAAGAAAGTGACCAAAAAAAATGGTGCGGTGGCCAGCCAGCCGAGCATGCCACTGGCACCGTGGCCTTCGAGCACGCCAAAGGAACGAAAGACCACGTGATGTCCCAGCCCGACCCGCATAAAATCCCCGTGAGTTTGCAACAGAGCCGGGATGCCCCACAGGCCCACAATTCCCAAGACCAATAAAAGTCCAAGGGCATGGCTGATCCAAGAACCGGCGAACTCGCGCGGATGGCACCAGCGACCCACCCAGAGTCCCGCGAGCGGCAGCCAGGCGATGGGCCCCTTGGCCAGAAAACCCAGTCCCAAGCTGACAAAAAATATCAACCACCACAAATTGCGGGACCGGGCGACCGGACGGGTGAACTCCCAGCCGCTCCAGCAGGCGGCGACGTAAAAGAAAAGCATGGGCATATCCGCCACTGCCAGGCGGGCATGAATGGCCATTTGCACGCAGGTCATGAACATGATTGCCGCCGCGAGGGCGGTGGGGGGCAGGGCCAGCCGGCGCGTCCAGAAAAAGATGAGCAAGGCCGTGCCGGTGGCAAAGGCAGCCGAGGGCAGACGTGCGGCGAACGGGGTTTCGCCGAGCAGTTGGAAGGATAGCATTTGGGCCCAGTAAATTAATGGGGGCTTGTCATAACGAGGGGCACCATTAAAGGTGGGCACCACGAGGTCATGGCGCTCAAGCATTTCCCGAGAAGCCTCGGC
Source organism: uncultured Verrucomicrobia subdivision 3 bacterium (assembly GCA_903875465.1). Classification (GTDB taxonomy): domain Bacteria; phylum Verrucomicrobiota; class Verrucomicrobiia; order Limisphaerales; family UBA11358; genus UBA11358. The sequence continues at coordinate 97,961 of CAIQWB010000038.1, read as the reverse complement.
AAAGCGCGGTTCGTCCCGGTCAATTAAAGGGAGCAACCAGGTGCCACTCAGGTTCAAGCCAAGGCCCAAAAGCAGGATTAACACCACTGGGTGAGCGGACAGGGTCGTGACCAAATTTCGCATCCTGACCATTATCGGCACCCCGGTAGAACCGTCCAGTTTTTTTCTGCAAGAAGCTTTTGACAATAGCCGGGCAACGGTTCATTAATGACCCGCATGCCAAATCAACGCGCTGACAATCAAACGCTGATCGCCTTCGCTCTTAACCGTAAATTACTGCAAGCCATCGATCAAGCTAGTGAAGCCTCCGGGGAGGATCGCAGCACGTTGATTCGGCAGGCGCTGGTGAACGTGATTCGAGAGTCCAAGGGCGTAGTGCAGGAGGAATGGGTTCACGCCCAAGTGCGCCCACGCGGCGCGCAGCGTTACGAGCCGGTGCCTGCGGCCCCTGCCGCCGCAGCGGTCGCAACCAAACTCGGCCAGCGGGCCGTCGCCGCGGTTAGGAAAAAGTGGGCGAAGAAAGCGGCCGTTGGAGCCAAAAAGAAGTCTTAAAAGTCCTTCCCTGACGATTTGTCAAACCCCTTCCCGCCGGGCCTTTACGGCAACCATTGTCCGCGATAATAACGGAGTGGAGAATTTGTGCCGCCCACCCTAAAACTCATCGTATTGCTCGTCAGTAAATTGGTGGCCATGGTGTTCCACTGAACCAGATTGGTGGAACTTAACAAGGTATAAGACACGCCCGTCTGGCCGTTAAGCCAGATGGTAACCTGGCCGGGTTGCGGCACAATGCGCAGACTAAACGGATTTACTACTGGCAGGACGTACAGGGTGATGCTTTGCGCGGGCGCCAGATCACTCAACACATGGTTGGTTATGGACCGGTCGGGGAGGCGAGTGATCACATTGCTGGCGCTTAATTGCCAGCGTTGCACGCTGCCGGTGGCATTGAAGTTGGTAATGCTGGCATTGAACGGGGTGACGTTGTTTAAATCTTTGTTAATCACCATGATCGTAAGCGCGTGGTCGGCATTCCGCACGGCAGCGAAAGCGGACAGGCTGTCCGGATTGGGCACGGTGGTGAGAATGCTATTGTCCCCAAAGGTGGATTTTTTACCATCATAATTGCGATACATTTTAATTGCCTGATAGGTGGGGGTGCCGGCAGCGGGGGTGGTCCAGCGCGTGGCCAGGTCCAGGTCTTCGCGGCCAAAGATGCCAAGGATGTCCGCCTGGGCAGTGGCGCCATTTGGAGAAGATTCCGCCCCCCAATTGTATTCGGTGATGCCGGTCTTGGTACCCGGATAATTGGTGGCCACCCAGCTTTTCATGCGCGGAATGAGGGCGATGACACTATTAATCCAGCTCGGGTCCACATAATTCGTATCCCAGAACTGGCGCGTGGATTGGTTGCGTAAAAGCTCGGTGGCGGGATCCACCGCGTCGCCGCCCACACTCCCCTCCTGCGGGTAGCAATGGAGGGTGAACACATCCAGCAGGCGCTGCCCGGCGGCTTGGTCGCGAGCCGACAGCTGGCGCAAAAACCAGGGGCCAAAATCCAATCCGCCGTGGGCTTTGCGGTCGGGGTAATTCGCCGGATTATAATTGTTATTAGCCCCCGACCAGGCTTGGTCAGAGCCACTGTATAGATAGCCCGGCCAGCCCCATTCCTCCGGGCCGAGAACCAGGGCTCCCGGATCAATCCCTTTGACCATCGCAGCGTAATTGGAGAAATCCCCCAACACCTCATCCATGGTCGCACCCGCCGGATGCACGTCCCGGTGCGTGGAGCTCCAGAGGCTCCACTCGTTGTCCATGAGGTAATACCGCAAGCCCCCATTGGTGGCCCGTCCCCATTGATTGGTCAAATGTTGGACCCAGCCGGCTTGAAAATTCGTGGTGGCTGGTTGGTTGGCGTCCGTGGGATTGTTATTGGTGAGGTTGGCCCCATTCAGGGCCACCCCGTTGCCAGCGGACGGTAAATATGGGTCGGTGGCGGTTTGTACACCATATTTATTGGTGTTGAAACTGGCCAGGATGGACCGGTTCGCCCCCAATTTGGCAACATAACCAAGGATGGGAATCGTGAGCATGGCCTGCGCGCCACCGCCTTTTGACTCAGTAATGAAATCGTCCCCGTCGCCGCCGGGTGCGTTGCTGGCCTCGCCAATACTTTCAAAGTACCAGTCGGCCGCGTGGCTGGTGGCATTGATTTGCCAGTTGTAACGGGTGGTGGAATTGCCCCCGGAGCGATGCAGTGGCACGTTCAAATCCTGCAGAACATTGGAGGACGGCGCAAAGGCCACGCCATAAATAAGCGGGCTAATGGGATGCTGGCTGGCACCGGCATTGATGACAATGGTCACCGGCGGATTGGTTAAGGTGGAGACGGCATTGGTTACTAAAGCAATATCGTCCACATAATAGGTGGGTAAGGTGGTATTATTGGGGTTTTGCAGCCAAAAACCCGAGAAATTGGCCATTCTAGCCACGCCCAAGGCGGTCAATGAAACCGTGACCTGCCGCCAGGAGTTGGTGGGGAGCGGACCGATTTGCCACGGCGTTTGGGCCACGGCTAAGTGATTGGAAAGACCTTGCAGTTGCAGGAACTGGCCGCCGGTGCTGCCGCCATTTATCCAAAAGGTGAGGTTGGTGAAGAGGCTGGAATCGGTGGGGACAATGTCCAGGTAGAGGGCTTGATAAGAACCTGCGCTCACACTAATTGAGGATTGGCCACCATGCACCGGTGACGGGTTGGCGAAGTTGACGGTGGCCCAGCTCCAATTCTGCCAGCCATTTTCCAGCGCATCATCATAAATAATTTGATCGGCTGCCCCCCGGTTGGCGGCCGTGATGGCGATTGCGGCGATAAGGATGATTAGCCGCATCCCCCGAGTCCAGGGAGGAGCTTTGCGCCGGGTTCGAGAATTATGCATCCTATAATTTCTCTTATGGCCGGCGCATGCGCCAACCATTTTCGTGTAGCGAGTTTTGATTACGCCAAACTGGCTGGGCGGAAGGTGCTGGCTGATGGGGCTGAAGCCATATTTGCCAGCCGGTTGGTGCGCAAACGGTGGTTGACTACCGCCGCAAAACCTAGGCCAGGCATGCAGCAGTGAGCAAAGGCTTTTGGGGCGGCTGATTATTGGTTATTTTAGCGAGGCATTCACGAACCACTGTGACCACACGAGGCAGGGCGGCCGCGACTGCCGGGGACAGTTCCATGGTCATATTGCTTAGTTCGGCGATCGAAATGGTGATCAAATCCACCTGCGGCCAATAGTCCAGGAGCGCGGCTGATTCCAGCAAGTCCTTTAACCCAATGTCATGGGCCGTCAGGGAAGGGGGAAAATCGCTCGCATAGCGCGGTTGAATGACGGAAACGGTGCCGGGCGGGAGGGCATCGGTTGCGGCATCAATCAAAATCAAATGAGACTGGTCCCGAAATAATCCCAGCAGGTGAAAACCGCTGGTGCCACCATCCACCAGTTCGGCTTCGGCATCCACTCCCAGGTGCTCCAGGTAGCGGATCGCGGCCACGCCCACACCCTCGTCGCCCATCAAAAGATTGCCCACACCGAGAATCAGGGTTTTTTGCCGGCAGTGAGGGGGGTTCATGGCTTTTTCGACGGTGAGCCGGGCGGGTTTTTTAACAAGGGATGGTATTCCTTTTCAATGAATTTCCAGCCGCTGCCCATGGAGGAAATTTCCCCGCGGCCTTCCACATAATCATGGTAAAAAACAATGTACACATGCACCAGGGCGAACAAAATAAAGAACCACATGAAGGCGTGGTGCCACTGGCGCACGGCAAAATCCCCGCCCATCAGCGGCACAATCCAGGCGAAGAGTTTGGGAAACCAAGCCTTGCTCATGGCGGCGTAGAGTCCGAAGCCCGTGATGCATTGAAACAGAAAGGCAAGGAAGGTCAGGAAGTAGGTGATGCCCGCCACGGCATTGTGGCCGATGGTTTCGATGGGCTGGTTGTTGGCTTGCAGCAGATCGACAGCCACCACCTGCTTGAATTCTTTCCACTGCTGTTTGCGGTAGGGGATGAAGTTTTTCCAGCTCGCATAGCGGTTGCCCACAAACCCCCAGTAGATGCGGAAAAGGAAGTTGAAAAAGAAAATGTAGGCAAACACAAAGTGCAGAAACCGCACTTTGCCAAACCAATACGCGTAGGAAGCCTCGGACGCCTGCTGGATGGCCAGCGGCGCGCCGATCAGGTAGCCGGTTACGCAGAGGACGACCAGGCTGAAGGCATTCAGCCAGTGATAAAACCGAACGGGAATTTCCCAGACATAGACGCGTCCCAGAGTCGCTTTTTGCATAAATGGCTCCTAACCGCCCACGGTGACCCGGTTGAGGGTGCGGCCCTGCGGATCGTACAAATGCACGGCGCAGGCCAGGCACGGATCAAAGGAGTGGATGGTGCGGATGATTTCCAAAGGCTTTTCCGGATCGGCCACCGGGGTGCCAATCAGGGAGGCCTCGTAGGCCGAGCGCTGGCCCTGCGCGTCGCGCGGTGAGGCATTCCATGTGGAGGGCACGACTAGTTGATAATTGGCAATCTTTTGGTCTGCGATAACAATCCAGTGCGCGAGTGCGCCGCGTGGGGCCTCGCTCATGCCCACGCCTTTGCAGCTGGCCGGCCAGGTTTCCGGATCCCATTTTTCACCATTGAAGGTGCGGGAGTCCCCGTTTTTGATGTTGGCCAGCAAGTCCCCGTAAAATTCCTGCGACCACTGGGCGATCAAATAGGTCTCAATCCCGCGCGCCGCGGTGCGGCCCAACGTGGAGAACAGGGCGTCCACCGGTACGTCCAATTTTTTCAACACCATGTCCACCGCGTCCTTAATGTCGGCGCGGCCGGTGCCATAGCCCACCAAGAGGCGCGCAAGCGGACCCACTTCCATGGGATGGCCATTCCAGCGCGGGGTTTTGAGCCAGGAGTACTTGCCCTCCACGTTGAGTTGGTCATAGGGTGGTTGCGGACCAGTGTAATTGAGCTTGGTTTCGCCCTCCCAGGGATGTTTCGCCGCGGCGTCGCCATCCGAATATTCGTACCAGGAATGGCTGATGGATTCCTTGACCTGCTGCGGGTCATGGGCATCCACTTCAAGAATTTTGGACAGGTCGCGGTCCAGAATGACCCCGCGCGGAAATTTGAATTTGCCCGGATCGGCGAAACCATTCGTCGGCAAATCGCCGTAGGCCAGGTAATTTCGGAGGCCGCCGCCAATGGCGCCCCAATCCTTGTAAAACGAGGCGATGGCCAATAAATCCGGGATGTATACCTGTTCGACGAAGGTCTTGGCATCCGTCAGCAATTTGCCCACATAGGCCAGCCGCTCGGCGTTGATGGCGTTGGCCTCGTCCAGATTCAATGAGCAGGGCGCACCACCCACGAGGTAATTGGGATGCGGATTTTTGCCGCCGAAAATGGCGTGAATCTTGACGACTTCCTTCTGCCATTCCAAGGCCTCCAGATAGTGTGCCACCCCGAGCAAGTTGGCCTCGGGCGGCAGTTTCATGGCGGGATGACCCCAATAGCCATTGGCAAAAACTCCCAACTGACCGCTCCCCACAAATTTCGCGATGCGTTTTTGCACATCGGAAAAATAGCCCGGGGAAGACTTCGGCCAGTTGGAAATACGCTGGGCCAGCGCGGCGGTTTGGGCCGGATCCGCCTTGAGCGCACTGACCACATCCACCCAATCCAGGGCGTGGAGATGGTAAAAATGCACCACGTGGTCCTGCATGTACTGCGTGCAGAACATCAGGTTGCGGATCAGTTCGGCGTTGGGTGGGATGACGATGCCCAGCGCGTCCTCTACCGAGCGGACGGAGGCGAGCGCGTGGACGGTGGTGCACACGCCGCAAGTGCGCTCGGCGAAGGCCCAGGCGTCCCGCGGGTCGCGGCCGCGGAGGATGATTTCCAGTCCGCGCACCATGGTGCCAGAACTGAAGGCGTCGGTTACCTTGCCGTCGTTGACTTCCACCTCCACACGGAGATGACCTTCAATGCGGGTGACCGGATCAATTACAATGCGTTTGGCTGCCATAAAATGGTTTTGGGTTTAAGAACCGCCCTGTTCGGCGCGGCCATCAAGCACATCCTCGCTGGCCGCCTTTTCCTCCTTGATCAAATGGCCCTTGCGAATGTTGGTGGAAATGGCGTGGGCCGCGATTCCCGCCAGCGTGACGGCCCCGGCTACTACGCCGACTTTGTCCGCCGTGGTCTCAATACCGAAGCCGGGAAAGGAGGGCAGGTGTCGGTAAAACGGCCCGTTGTCCCAGAAGTTGCCCTCGCTGCAACCAATGCAGCCGTGGCCGGATTGGATGGGGAAACTCACGCCGCCGTTCCAGCGCATGACGCCGCAGGCATTGTAGGTGACCGGTCCCCGGCAGCCCATTTTGTAGAGGCAATAGCCGCGCTTGGCATTCTCATCATCGAACGAATTAACGAAGAGGCCGGCATCATAATTGGGCCGGCGGTAACAGGTGTCATGCACGCGCCGGGAATAAAATGCCTTGGGCCGGCCCAGTCCATCGAGCTGGGGAATCCGGTCAAAAGTTAACAAATGCACGATGGTGCCGGTCATGACCTCGGCAATCGGCGGGCAGCCCGGTACCTTGATGATGGGCACGCCGGTAATGAGCTGGTGAATCGGTGTGGCCTTGGTGGGATTCGGCTTGGCCGCCTGCACACAGCCATTGCTGGCGCAACTGCCCCAGCAGACCACGGCCTTCGCGCCGGCCGCGGCCTCTTGCAAAATGTCGAGGGCTGTCCGCCCGCCGATGCAACAATAGACGCCACCTTCGGCCGTGGGGACGGAGCCTTCCACCAGCATCAAGTACTCGCCCTTGTATTTGGTCATCGTATCGTGCAGCGCGTCCTCGGCTTGATGGCCCGAGCCAGCCATCAGGGTTTCCGTGTAATCCAGGGAAATTTTGTCGAGGATGATGTCGGCCACACCGGGATGGCTGGAACGAATAAAGGATTCCGAGCAGCAGGTGCATTCCTGGAAGTGGAACCAGAGCACGGGCAGGCGGGGCTTCGTTTCCAGTGCCTTGGTGACCTCCGCCACGGCGCTGACAGGCAGGCCAAGCATGGCCGTCATCCAGGCACAGGCGGTGAGGAAATCACGGCGCGAAACGCCTTTGGACTGGGCATGCTCCCAGATGGTCGGGCGGGCTTGGGCAGGCATATTTTGGCGTGGTTGGGTAAAATTAAGATTAAAGGTTTGCTATGCGATGAGTTGACTCTCTACTGAACGTGTCATTTCAACCAACCGGATTTGGCCATTTAATTGATTTATTTTGGCTGGGGACCAACGGTAAGCAATTGAACCGATACTTATGATCGCCTTGGGGGGGCTGTGGTTTTACTTTGAGGCCGGGTGAACTCCGGGGTTTGAGGTATGCCTAATATTACACCCAAACCAACAAACCAACCGCAGCCAGCATATGCCCTTGACAAATCCTTGGTTGGCCGCTGGAATTCTTTCTTATGGAAGTTGTTTCAAGACGGACTAAAATAATGGCACCGTTCACGATGATGGCCATTTGGCTGCTCTTACTGTCTGGCAGTGCAGGAATGAGCAACACTTTGGCACCGGACGATGCGCCGGCGTTCGTGTCACCCGCCCAGCCGCTCCCGGCGGGTGCGCCAGCCAGCCTGTGGCTTTATTGCGTTAATAGTTCCAGCCAGGCGGTGATGTCCCACTTCCCTTCGCGGCTGACCGCCACCTTGGTGGCCGGCGGTACGGCCACGCCGGTGAGACTGTGGTTAAATACCAACAGCCAGGCGAGTACAGCCTTAATTCCTCCGGGCAGTTTTCTGCGGGTGCAGTATCAGTGGGAGGTGCCGGCCTCCCTCACGGGCAATGCCACGCTCGAGGTGAGCAACTACAACTCCATCGCCGTGCGAGTGGTCGCGACTTCGACGGGGAAATCGCCAGACGGTTCGGTTTCCCAGCCACCTGCGCGGTTGTCGCCGGTCGCCAACGCTTCCTACCTGGGTTTTCTCACCAATCATCTTTCGGTTTACGAGCCCATCTATTTTCTCCTGGGCTCATATCCGGCCGCTGAATTTCAGTTTAGTATTAAATACCGGATGTTTGATCTCACCAACGCGTTTAATCCCCTGGGGCACCTCTATTTTTCCTATACGCAAACGTCTTATTGGGACCTGATCTCCAAAGATCCCTCGTTTTATGACACCAGCTACAAACCTTCGGCTTTTCTGTTATATAATGACTTCCTGACCAATGCCTTCATGCGGTTTAGCCTGCAGTCCGGGATCGAGCATGAATCCAATGGCCGGGGCGGGGTGGAGGAACGCAGCTTGAATACCGCTTACTTGCAGCCGACCGCGACTGTTGCACTCTCGGACACCTTGCGCTGGCGCCTGCAACCGCGTGCCTGGGCCTACCTAAGCGAGGGTGCTTACAACCCGGATCTGGCAAAATACCGTGGGTACGGAGATTTGTACACGGACCTTTCCTGGACGGATCCCCAAAGCCAGGAACGTATTCAATTTGGGGTGAAAGCCCGGGTGGGCGATGAATGGTCGCATGCGGGGCTATGGTTTGATTTGCGCTTTAACCTGGCGGGCGTGCCATGGTTGCAAAAATTCAATCCCACCATTGAAGTGCAGTACTTTACGGGGTATGGGCAAACCTTGCGTCAGTACAACGAAAGCAGTCACGGGCTCCGGGCAGGTTTGTGCCTGTGGTATTGAGCGGTGTTTATGGGGTTCCGACTTCCCGCAATGCCGCCGAGCTCACCTGGCCGCCCTCGCCAGTGGTAAACAGGTGGCGCTCGCCCTGCAGTTCATAAATGATCACCAGGGTTTTGTTCCAGCCCGGGGTGGGATCCGTTCCCAGGCTGTCCGGATGCGCATAGAATTGCGCGTTCGTCTCATGCAATAACTCGTTCACCCGTGCCGACACATCCGCAAAATGGGTGCCGGAACCGTAAATGGCGGAGACGATCCACAGGCCCTCGGCTTGGTGGAGGGCCGCATTGAACCGATCGCGTTTCTCTTGGGCTTTATTTAATTGGAATAATTTCACCTGTAAATCATCGGCGTGGAGGCGGGCCTGCTGCGTTTCTGCCCGCAGGGCACTGAGCCGGGTTTGCAGACCAGCGAGGCGCACCAGGAGGCAAATCACGATCATGGCCAGAAGGGTGAGGACCAGGGACCACACCAGAAACGAGGTGCGGCGTCCGGCGGCGGTATCCTGCTGGCTTCCGGACAACGGACCAGCCTCGGTCGCCGGTGGATCGGCAAACGGATTGAAATCCGGTGGGGTGGTGGATAAATCCATGCTGAAAGCAGTTATCTCGCCTCTAATTGCAGAACACTGACGGAATTGGGCGCGAACGTTTGCTTGAATCGGGCTCCTAGACCATGAATTTTTATGGTGGCCGGTTTGACTTTATCCGGCGCTTCCAGCGTGTTGGTATCCTCCGGCCGTTCGGAGGTCAGCACGGTCAGTATGCCTTTGGTGGAGACCTTGCGGGCACCGGCAATATCGCATTGGACAGTTTGCTCCGTGGCTTGCATGTTAATAACTTTAAGCCAGATTGTACGTTGATCTGCACTTCGGGTGGCGCTGTAAAAGAAACCGGCGGGTTCGCCGGTCAGGCTGGTTTTCACCACGGTGTCGCCAGGATGTCCGTGAAACATCGCCTGTACATAATATGAGGGCGAGTTGTAACTTTGGAGTGAATTATAACCGATGAGGTTCGGATTCCATTGGAACGCCCCGGGCTCCACACGCGTCAGCAAGGGCGCATAACAATTCATCACAATAATGTCGGAATTACGTTCCATTCCCGTCATGAACACTGCGTCGCCCAGGGCGGCGTGCAGATTGGGCGTGGGGGCGTCCCGGTAGGCCCAGGGCATCCAGTTATAGGTGGTGACGCCATTCGTATCTACGCGCTTAATTTCGCGGGTGGCCCATTCACCGACAAAAATCTTGGGCTGGTGCCGGTCGTAGTTATCATATTTATGCGCCAGCTTCATCATCTCGGTGGAGGTGGCATAATAATGATCATCCAGCACATCCGGTACGCGGCTTTTCACCGGGATGGTGGCAATGCATTGCAACCCAGGATGTGCCGCTTTGATGGCATCGAAAAATTGCGCGAAGCGGGCATTGTACGATTTTCGGGCATCGCCCACAAAATCCTCGTTGCCAATCTCCACGTAATGCAGCGGAAACGGCGCGGGGTGGCCGTCGGCCGCGCGGCGGGCGCCCCATTGGGTGCTCGCCGATCCCGTGACGTAGTCGATTTCATCGAGGGCTTCCTGAACATAGGGTTCCAAGTCCTTGCCCGCCGGGATGCTGATGCCCCCGCGATGCGCATCGCTAGGCAGGGCGAATCCGGCATAGACGGCTAAGACCGGTTCGGCACCCATGTCCTCTGCCCATTCCAAAAATTCCAGCAACCCCATGCCATCGCTGGAGCGATACGTCCACGGGCCGGTGTGTCCCGGTCGCTCGGCCAGGTCTCCCAACGTTTGTTTCCATGCGAAATGATCCGCCACGGTTTTGCCCTCCAAATAATTGCCGCCGGGGAAGCGAAGAAATGCCGGGTGCAGATCCACCAGCTTCTGCATTAAATCAACGCGATTGCCATTCGGGCGCTGTTGCCAGGTGGGCGGGAACAGCGATACCAGATTGAACCAATAGGTGCCGGGGGTTTTGGTGGCGAGTACCAGCCGGGCGGCGGCGTCCGGTTGAATTTTTGGGGTTTTCAGCGTCAGCTCGTAACGCGCCCATTGCCGGGTGACCTTGGCCAGGGTGGCGGTGGTGTAGACCTGGGTGCCATCCGCGCTTTCCAAGCTCAAGGTGAGAGGCGCTGCCGTGTCGGCCCGGGCATAAAATGAGGCGTGATAAATGGTCTTGGGCGTGGCTGGAATGCCCCAAAAACCATCGTTGGCAATGCCTGCCCGGCCGGACGAGACATCGGCGACGGTGAGTTTCAGGCAGGTCGTCAGGGCCGCATTGATCGGCTGGGATTCATCCAAGGCCATGGTATTGCCACCGCCCGTAGCCACCAATGACCAATGCACCGGGGTATTGGGATCATCTTTAAAAATACGGTTCTGCACCAACTCGGCATACAAACCCCCATCGTAAGCATGATTGATTTCCTCGGTCATCATGCCATAAAACGTCCGACTCACGGGAAAGCCTGGCTGGTGCAAATCCAATTGCAACACTGGTTCGGCAGCTCCGGCTGGGACCGTTGTAAAGGCGGGGAGCAGCATTGCCACGGTTGCGGCACAAAGATAAACATCCGGGCGGAACGACAAGAACTTCATAGTTTGAGTGGAAACGTTGCTGCGGGCAGCTTAGCATTGTTCCCGCTCAAGTTTCAAAACAACTTTTTCCACCAGGCATGATTATTTGCCGTCTCCTTGCCATGCATGGCTCTGGTCGTCACCCTGTTCAGCACAGGTAGACCAACCATTGAATGCATGCTTCCGCCGGCCGCCCGGCGGCAAAATATCCCTTATTTGGTTCCGGATATTGTGCAAGCTCAACCACCGTGATTGCCATTTCCGGCATCGCATGAATCAATTCTCCCGCATGTTTTATCAATTACCGTAATGGTTGGCTCGGATTCATACTGGCCGCCATGAAACGAAAATGTTCAACGGCATTGATGGGCGTCCTGGCCGTCGCACTCTGGCTGGGTCAGGCGGCAGTGGCGCGCCCGATGGCGCAGGCATCCACCGGCCGGATGCTTCCACCGCTGGAGGATGGCGACCTCATTTTTATTCGCATATCCAACCCCATTTTCCGCCGGGTGGCCCAAACCACCGATAGTTGGGAAACGCATGTGGGCATTCTGTTTGCCGACGCTCAAGGGAACTGGCAAGTGGCTGAAAGCACGTTCCCCTTTTCAAAATTCTCCTCTCTGGCTCATTTTATCGCCCGTTCCGCACATGGACGCTGCTGCATCACTCGATATCAATCCGGTTTAAACGCGGAGCAGAAGGTGGCATTACGCCGGGCGGCCGAGGCGCGCTTGGGGGTTTTTTATGACCTCGGGTTCAGCCTGGATTCCACCCGACTTTACTGCTCAAAGTTTGTGTTTGAGGTTTATCAGGAAGCCACGGGGCATCAGGTTGGAAAAATCGAAACCTTCCGCCAATTACTGGCGGCCAATCCCCAGGCACCCCTGGGTTTTTGGCGGGTGTGGTTTTGGGGACGCATTCCTTGGGATCGCCGATGTGTCACCACTACCAGCGAACTTAAATCCACTCTACTAAAAACGATATTCGATGCTTGCGGGGAGGATCGAAACCCAATTATTAACGAATGGATACGGCCCGTTATTTGTGAGGAAATAAGCCAAGGGACCGGGAGCCGTCCGAAACCGGGCTTGGATTGCGAGTAATTAGCAACTTATGCCTGGCCTAACAAACCAAAAGGCACCAAAACGCCTTGAAACCAGTAAGTAATATCAACCAAGCCTGCACTCTTACGAATGCAGGCTTGGCTATCACCGAATAATGAAGCCGGAGCTTAGCGTTTGGATTTCCCAGCCGAACGTTTGGCCACCACTTTTTTCTTGGCGGGTTTTTTTGCGGTTTCCGCAGCCGGGCCCCGGGGAATCCCTTTGCGGCGACGACGGCCATCCATATTGTCGAAAATCTCGCTCCAATTAGGAGGCATGGAAGTAACGCCATGCTCTTCAAAGAATTCAGCAAAGGTTTGACCGGAGAATGCAATCAAGCGGGCGCGATTAGTGCCCAATTGCTTGGCCACGGCGTCAATGCGCGGAAGCCACTCTTCAGGAATACGAACAGGTATTGGTTTTGTTGCCATATGTTACCTGTAACACACGAATGCCAAATTGCAAATAAAATTGTATATATAGTCCTCGAATCGCAACCCTATGTAGACTGAAAATCCGCTGACCGGTTGATCTGCCCGCATGAACATGCGGTGGGGCGGCATTGGTCGGTGGATTTTATTGTGGTAGAGGCACTCGTATGCTCCGGATTGGGGCTGTCAAACGCAGCCAATTCAATTGAAATTCTCGCGGCCTGTTTTGTTAGGTGGCGAGTTTTTGCCGGGTTTTTTAAGCGACGTGTCTAAAGTTCAACAGTTAAGAATTTTCCGCAGCCAGACAGGGGAGCTGGGGAGGCTTGTTTTACATGTATTTGGCAGTGGATTTCTTGCGCATCTAATCATGGCATGCCTCATGCTTATGAATATTCGTTGTTGTTGTTGTTGTTTGATTGCACTGGGAAGATCTGCGGGGCAGAAGCCCATTTTGCCCCGCAGATTCTCAAAAAATGGGAACCGTTTTTAGGATAACTGCTAATGGCCGGACATTTGCCGCGAGCCCGGATAGTTGCTTGATTTAGAATTTTGCGTCAGATGCCTCCGCCCGGCGTTGTTGACTCTGCCCGCCATCCCGCCCGCTTGATGCCTATTTCTTCCTGCAAAGACCCGGGTCATCCCTTCCCCTTAAACAACACAAAATCTCGCATCGAGCTTCTCTACCTTGGCTGGTTCCAGTAAATTTCACAACGTGGCCACCACACTCTATGATTTGATTCCCCGCATGGAGTCGTTTACCAACGACTTGTTGCTGGATCGTTTTCTCGAATATGTTCAAAGTCGGCAACTAACCCTCTACCCGGCGCAAGAGGCGGCCATCCTGGAGCTCTACGACCAAAAAAACGTCATTCTCAATACCCCAACCGGTTCAGGCAAGTCGCTCGTGGCCACGGCGCTGCATTTCCAAGCCATCGCCCAAGGCAAGCGCTCGGTTTATACCTGTCCCATCAAGGCCCTGGTCAATGAAAAGTTCATGGCGTTATGCCGGGATTTTGGACCGGACAATGTCGGTCTGAGCACCGGGGATGCCACAGTCAATCACGACGCCCCCATCCTTTGTTGCACGGCGGAAATTCTCGCCAACATCGCCCTGCGGGAAGGTGGGGCGGCCAATGTGGGAGTCGTAATTATGGATGAGTTTCATTATTACGCGGATCGAGAACGTGGGGTGGCCTGGCAGGTGCCCTTGCTCACCCTGCCACAAGCCCGCTTCCTGTTAATGTCCGCCACGCTTGGCGAAACGACCTTTTTCGAGGAGGAGCTCACCAAACTGACCGGGCGACCCACTGTCACGGTGAGTTCTACCGACCGGCCGGTGCCCTTGGAATTCGCCTACTCGGAGCTTCCCCTGGCCAAAACTTTGGAGACACTCATCGCTGATGCCAAAGTGCCGGTCTATGTCGTCCATTTTACTCAACTGGAGGCAGCTCAAAGTGCGCAGGATTTCACCAGTATCAATCTTTGCACCCGGGAAGAAAAAGCCGCCCTGGCGGCCGCGCTGGAAGGGTTTAAATTTACCAGCCCATATGGGCCAGATATCAAGAAATGGCTGCGCCATGGCATTGGTTTGCATCATGCCGGACTCCTCCCTAAATACCGGATCCTGGTTGAGCAACTAGCCCAGCAAGGCTTGCTCAAAGTCATTTGCGGCACGGATACACTCGGGGTGGGGATCAACGTGCCCATTCGCACCGTGCTCTTTACCCGGCTCTGTAAGTACGATGGCCAGAAAACCGGCATCCTGACGGCCCGCGACTTTCACCAAATCAGCGGCCGGGCGGGACGCAAAGGGTTTGATGACCGCGGTTGGGTGGTTGCCCAGGCGCCGGAGCATGTCATTGAAAACCTCAAACTGGCCGAGAAAACTGCCCGCGACGGCAAAAAATCCGTCAAGCGCCAGGCCCCGGAAAAGAATTTCGTTAACTGGGATAAAAACACCTTCAGCCGCCTGATGGTCGCCCCGCCCGAGCGGCTCGTTTCGCGCTTCCAAATCTCCCACGGCATGCTGCTAAACGTCCTCAGCCGCCCGGGCGATGGCTGCCGCGCCATGCAGACTTTAATCGCCCGGTGTCATGATTCGCCCCGGCAGAAGCAAGCCCACATCAAGCGCGCCTGGCAGTTGTTCCGATCCCTCCTGGACCGCAAAATCATCGAATTTATTCCCCTCACGGCCGAGGGGGCTTATCTACGGGTGAATGTGGCGTTGCAGGATGATTTCTCCATGGACCAGGCCCTGTCGCTTTACCTGCTCGACACCATCCCCCTCATCGACCCCCAGCAGCCCGACTATGCCCTGATCCTGCTCACCTTGGTGGAATCCATCGTGGAAGACCCGGACATTGTCCTTCGCAAGCAACTGGACCGCGTCAAGGATCGCAAGATGGCAGAAATGAAATTTGAGGGCATCGAATATGACCAGCGCATGGAGGAACTCGAAAAACTCGAATATCCCAAACCCAATCGCGAGCTGGTTTATTCCACCTTTAACGCCTTTGCCGACAAACACCCGTGGGTGGGCCAGGAAAATATCCGGCCAAAATCGATTGCCCGCGAAATGTTTGAGACTTTCCGCTCGTTTTCAGATTATATCCGGGACTACGAACTCCAGCGGGCCGAGGGCGTGCTGCTGCGGTACCTTTCACGCGTCCACAAGGTCATTACCCAAACCATTCCCGACGCCGCCAAAAACGATACTGTCCGGGAAATGGAACTCTATTTGGGCGCGATGATCCGCCAGATCGACTCCAGTCTGCTCGACGAATGGGAAAAGTTACGCGACCCGAGTTACCAACGCGACGAAACCAAGGAAGTGCGACCGCCCGGCGCTGAGGCCGCCGACCTGGACATCACCCGGGACGTCAAAACCTTCACCGCTGCCATCCGCCACCGCGTCTTCACCTTCCTGCGCGGAATGGTCATTGCCGACTATGAGCAGGCGCTCACGCACCTGCAATCCGCAAATGACCCTGAGGGCCAGCCCTGGACGCCGGAGCGGCTAAGGCAGCTTGGGGAAGCGTACGAGGCTGAGCATGGGTACATCAGCCTGGATCCGAATGCCCGCAATGTGCGGCACACCTATGTGACGCCATCCGAAGACAAGCTCTCCTGGCGGGTGCAGCAAATGCTTGTGGATAAAGAGGAGCACAATGACTGGGTGGTGGAATTCGCGGTGAACCTGGCGGAATCACGCCAGGCGGGCGAGCCGTATTTGAGCTTGGTGCGGATGGGGACGCTGGTGCGATAAAAAATGCCCCCGGTTCCCATGGTTTTGCTCCATTTTCGCGATTACCCGTTGGTCCATACCATCTTAAATGCCCATGATTAGAAATGCCCATTAATCCATCTTGGTCGCCCGGCGGGCCTCCGCCAGTGCCTGCTGGATCATCTGTCCCCGTTCTACCGGGTTTTGCCAGCGGGCTTGATACTCCTCGATCAACGCCTTGAGCGGGTCGAAATAGAGGAAAAATGTTCCGGGTTTTACGCCCGGGCTGGTGTAAACCGCGATGCCGCTGTCGCGGTTGTAGTATTCGTACGAATGCGCGTCGCGCTTGCCGCCACCGCCCATGGTGTCCACTACGAAGGAAGGGGTGTTGAAACCCGCCGTGTGGCCGCGTACGAATTTTTCGATCTTTAAACCTGCCGCCAGCGTGGTGCGCAGGTCTTCCACGCCAGGCACCATGTCATGGAAATAGACATAGTAGGGGTGGATGTTCACATAACTCAGGCGCCGCACTAGTAACTGCATGGTGGAAGCATTATCATTGACGCCCGCTTGCAGGACCGTTTGCGAACGCACCGTGATGCCGCGCTCGGTCAGCCGGTTCATGGCGTCCTGGGTTACCCCGGTGACCTCGTTCGGATGGTTGAAGTGCGTGTGGATGACCACATCCTTGTGCAGTTTGCGACCCAGTTCTGCCACGCGGGTGAGGGCATCCACCCAAGGGTGGTCGGTCAGGATTTTTTGGGGCAGTACCGCGAGGCCCTTGGTGGCGTAACGGATGCGGCGAATGTTCGGGGTGTGCAACAACCTTTCCCCAATCTCCTGAATATGGCCGGCGCTCAAGTTATAAGTGTCGCCACCGCTGATGACGATGTCCTCTAGCTCCGGCCGCGACGCGATGTAATTAAATGCATCCTCCCATCGCTGGCTCCGGCCGGTGAACTTTAGCTTTTCCACCATGTCCGTGTCCCCGCCAATGGCATAACTGCGCGTGCAAAACCGGCAGTACACCGGGCACGAATCCAGCGGCAAAAATAGCGCCTTGTCGGGGTAACGATGCGTCAGGCCCGGCACTGGGGAATCTTTTTGTTCGTGCAAGGAATCCAGCTTGAGTTCCGGGTGATCCTTCACCTGTTGCGACGCCACCGGCATGAACTGTGTGCGAATGGGATCCTCGTAAGGATTCGCCCAGTCAATCAGGCTCAACAAGTACGGCGAGATGCGCAGTGCCATGGGCGCGCGTTTCAGGCCGGCCACCACATCCGCATAAAATGACTCCGGCGCTCGGTCGCCCAGGGTTTCCTGGAGTTGCCGGACGTTGGTCACCGTGTGCCGGGTCTGAAACGTGTGCGTGTGAAACGTGTCCGCATCCACACTGGCAAAACCCGGCAACTGCCGCCAATAATCATCTCGCTGCAGTTCGCGATGCGCCAGGGCAGGGGACCCCGTCAAAATATCAGGAGGTTCCGCCACTACGGTCGTCGGAGCTAAAAGTTCTATGCTCATATTACTATTTTCAATTTCACCAAATTAAATTCTATGAATTGCGGGCGCCGCCAATTTACTGGCAATCCCAAAGGGATTGAGCCCTCTAGGCCAGGGTTGGCGTGCCGCGCCTACCCTGGGTAGGTGTCTTCATGTTTTTTCAACCTCAACGGGGTTGGGTCCCGGTGGTCGCCCGCCGATCAATTGTGTACAATCCCGGTGTGGTTGTTTACCAACGGTTACCGTTACCCAGGTTAGCCTTGGTGGCGCCACACGCGACTTTGGGGCGGAATCTCGCTGGGATTCATTTAATTTCATAAAAAAGGCGCGGTCTCAATTCCGCGATAAATCCCGCTGCCATTCGGCAGGAGTGATCACCCGGTCCAGTTTTTCGGTTTGGCGTAGCACGGTTACCAGCGATTTCACTCCGATCTCACCGGCCACGAGTTTGCGTTGAAATTGGTCAATACTCGCCACCGGTTCGCCCTTGAAGGCCACTAGAATGTCGCCGTTGCGTAAGTCGGCATCCGCCGCCGGGCTGCCCGGTTCCACCCCCACGATCAGCACCCCTTCGTTCACCGGCAACCGATGAAAGCGCACCACCCGGGTGTGAATGGGCACGTTTTGACCAGCCACGCCGATCCAGCTCCGCCGGATCCGGCCATCCTTGATCAGCCACGCGGCCACGAATTCCGCTGTGTTGCTCGCGATGGCAAAGCAAATCCCCTGGGCGGGCAGGATTACCGCCGTGTTCACGCCGATTACCTCGCCCCGTGAATTCATGAGCGGTCCACCGGAGTTGCCCGGATTTAAGGCTGCGTCCGTCTGGATGATATTGTCCACCAGCCGGCCGGATTGGGCGCGGATGGAACGTCCCAGTGCACTCACCACGCCGGCTGTCACGGTTTGCTGAAATCCGTAGGGACTGCCGATGGCGATGGCGATCTGCCCCACGCGAACCGATTGCGAATCACCCAAGCGTACCGGCACCAGGCCGGGGGCATCGATGCGAATCACCGCCAAATCGGAATCCGGATCATCGCCAATCAGCCAGGCCGGATACGAATGGCCGTCCGCTAGCGTCACCATCATGGCCTTGGCCCCATGCACCACGTGGCTGTTCGTGAGAATGAAGCCATCGGGCGTGATGACAAACCCCGAGCCACTGCCCTCGCCATTGGCATCCTTGCGCTGATGCTGCACGCGGATGTTAACCACTGAGGGGCTGACCTGGGCGGCCACCGCCGCCACCGTGCGGGAATACCCGTCCAACAGGGCATCGTCCTGAATGCCCGCCGTCGTGGGCATGGTTATTCCCGGGCCATTTAAACGGTTATTGATGGGTTCGAAGCTGGTTTTCATAAAATTTCTGGGGTCGTTAAATGTAACCTCAAAAGTTGCATATTTGGATAAATGAATTCAATGGGGTCTTTGCCTACTCTGGCCACAGGATTTTTCCACCAGCGCAAGAATGTGAGCTAGGTTGGTTTTGGCCAGTTCGCGTTCCAGCGCGGTTTCTGTGGCGGCGAACACCTGAATCAGGGCCGCCTGGATGCAATGCCCCACGGCGCAGGGATGATCCATGCTGCGTTGCGGCAGTTTGAAGGGTTCGGCGGTTTCCACCGCGCGATAAATCTGGGCAAGGTCAATCCGCTGGGGCGGCTGGCAAAGGCGGGAACCCACGCTCGCCCCCTTGCGCGTCTCCACAAAGCCCGCCGTCTGCAACACGAGCAGCAGCCGGCGAATGACCACCGGATTGGTGTTCACGCTTGCGGCGAGGAGGGTCGAGGTCACTGGCTCGCCCGCTTTATAAGCGAGTACCGTCAGGACCTGCACCGCCATCGCAAATCGGCAGCTTGTGCGCATGAATTATATGTAACTGCAATGATTGCATTTGTCAAACGTGGAGGCCCAACGGGCCCTAATCCTTGGCCGGATCCAGGCAATAGAATTGCCAGTGATTGCGCCGTGGATTTTTGCGTTAGGCGAGCTGTGCTGCGCGTGGTATATGCTTTATGGGGTTCCTCGCGGTTTTCGGTGGCAGGTAAATCGAGCTGACAAGTTGAGCGGTTGGGGAATTGCTGCGGCAATCCCACCGGAATTGCGCCCGCCAGCCCAGGTTGCGCGGAACGAGCTACCTTGGGGATTCACCCCAACGACCGCCAACCCCAACGGGGTTGTGCCCTTTGGCAGGCACAGCACCATGGCACAACCCCGTTGGGGTTGGGGGCCAATGGGGACGGTTACCCAGGGTAGTCGCTGCGCTCCAACTCTGGGCTAGCGGACGGAATCCCGTGGGGATTCGCCAATCAAGCAGCCAATGGCCCAAGCCAACCCGAATGCCACCGAACACAGCGAGGAACCTTTAAAAACGCAGCAAGTCATTGAAAATCAATTGTTTGCCAAAAATGCCATATAAATCCCGGCAAGCCCTGTCAAGCCCCCCCAGGAGGTCGCACCCCCCTCAAAGGGTGGTCGCCGGGGCGATGGCCGGGGCGATGGCGGTTGCATTTTTTACAAGGTCGAGGGAAACTGGCTTCCATTAAGGTGTCAGATCAAAACCAAAAAAGTGCGTTTATGAGGCAATTGCAAGTCGGTTCCCGGAAACTACCGGCGCTGTTCCTGGCGATCTTCCTGGCAGCAGGTCGCCTGATGGCGGGGCAGCCAGACTGGTTACTGAATGCTTCGTCCTTCACAGCACAATGCCGGGTGAGTGCGGATGGGCGGGAGGTGAAACTGGAGAACGGATTGATCCGCCGGGTCATTCGGCTGGCCCCTAATGCCACCACGGTTTCGTTTGAGAATTTGATGACCGGTGAGCAGTTGTTGCGGGCGGTGCGGCCGGAGGCGGGGGTTGAGCTGGATGGCACCCACTGCGAAATCGGGGGGCTGAAGGGGCAGCCGGTGCAGAATTTTCTAAAGTCCGCGTGGATTGACCAGTTGGTGGCGAACCCGGGGGCCTTTCAGTTTGCCGGTTTTAAGACGGGCCAGACCATGGCACGGTTTCCCTGGCAGAAACGGCGGGAATGGATGGCTCAGGATTTACCCTGGCCGCCGCCCGGCGTGGGGCTGACGCTCGATTTTTCGTCCCCCACCAGCCCGGGCCGGGCCAAGGGGGCGGTGACGGTGGAAGTTCATTATGAATTGTACGATGGCATTCCGCTGCTGTCGAAATGGTTGGTGGTGCGGAATAACTCGCCGACGACCGTGCACCTCAACACGTTTCTGGCGGAGGAATTGGCGGTGACCGAGGCAGAGTCGGTGGTGGGCAGCTCGCCGCGCTGGGAACTGCCGAAACTGCTGGTGGAGACGGATTACGCTTTTGGGGGCGCGATGGGCACATTGGACACGCTGCCCTCGGTTCACTGGATGCGGGATCCGACTTACACCTCGCAAGTCAGTTATGATTTGCAGACGCCGTGCCTGTTGCAATGTCGTCCGCCGATCGGGCCGGATCAGGACATTGCGCCGGGCGAGAATTTTGAAAGTTTCCGGGCCTTCGAACTGGTGCAGGATTCCACGGACCGCGAACGCAAGAGCCTGGAAAAGCGCCGGATGTACCGGACGATTGCGCCGTGGGTGACGGAAAATCCGGTCTTCATGCACGTGCGCAGCGCGAATTCCGCTGCGGTGCGGCGGGCGGTGGACCAGTGCGCGGCGGTGGGTTTTGAGATGATGATCCTTACGTTTGGGAGCGGCTTTGATTTTGAAAATCGGGATCCGGCTTATCAGGCGGGCATCAAGGAGTTGGCGGATTATGCCCGTTCCAAAGGAGTCGTGTTGGGGGGCTATTCCCTGTGTTCCAGCCGGGGCGCGGGTACCGCGACGGACAATGTGGTGGGGTCGCCGGTGTTTGGCGTCGCGCCCTGTCTGGGGGCGGCGTGGGGACACGATTACCTGGAACAACTTAAAAACATGATGGCGAACACGGGACTGGCGGTCCTGGAGCATGACGGTTCCTATCCGGGCGATACCTGCGCGGCAACGAATCATCCGTACCATCACGGCCAGGCCGATTCACAATGGGTGCAGTGGCGGGCCATCACCGGGCTCTATGAATGGTGTCGGGCGAACAGTATTTATCTGAATGTGCCCGACTGGTATTACCTGAGCGGCAGCAGCAAATGCGGCATGGGCTATCGCGAGGTCAATTGGTCGCTGCCGCGCGAATATCAGGAAATCATCGAGCGCCAAAATATTTTTGACGGCACCTGGGACAAGACGCCAGGCATGGGCTGGATGTTCGTGCCGCTCACAGAATATCAAGGCGGCGGCGCGGCCGCCACGATTGAGCCGCTCAAGGATCACCTGGCGCATTATGAACAGCGCCTGGAAAACCTGTTCGGCGCGGGGGTGATGGCATGCTATCGTGGACCACGGCTTTACGATACGGATGAAACCAAGGCGGTGGTGCAGCGCTGGGTGGCGTTCTACAAGCAACACCGGGAGGTGCTCAACGCGGATATTCTGCATCTGCGCCGGGCGGATGGCCGCGATCTGGACTACCTCCTGCACGTTAACCCAACGGGCAAAGAGAAGGGGTTGCTCATGGTTTACAATCCACTCGCCACGGAAGTCCGCAAGACCTTGCGCATCCCGCTCTATTATACCGGGTTGACCACGACAGCGCGCGTGCGGGAACCGGAGGGTGTCGTGAACAAGTTCACCCTTGACCGGGAGTTTAACATTGAACTGCCGGTGCGGGTAACCGCGC
Organism: uncultured Verrucomicrobia subdivision 3 bacterium; assembly: GCA_903875465.1. Lineage (GTDB taxonomy): Bacteria > Verrucomicrobiota > Verrucomicrobiia > Limisphaerales > UBA11358 > UBA11358. Next base: position 75,664 of record CAIQWB010000038.1, on the reverse strand, counting down.
ACGGGGTGACCTGGCTAATTATAGAATAATGAAAGAATACAAAATATTGGCCCATGGCTTTCCCTGACCCTGTCGGGGAATGGGTTCCGCGAGCCATGGGCTTCCAGCCTACTCGCTGGACCGCCCTTGGAAAGCGGCGAGGGTGGCGGCCAGGTCGTCCAGTTCGTCGGTCCGGCGGACACCGGGCGGGGCGGCATAGCGGTTGAGCATCAAGCTGAACACTAGCTTTTCCCCGGCGGCGGAGGTGACGTAGCCAGAGAGTGAATTCACCCAGTGCAAGGTGCCGGTTTTGGCGTGAACCTTGCGGTAAGCGGGGCTGTGCTTCATGCGGTTGCGCAAGGTGCCATCCACGCCGGCGATGGGGAGGGCGGCATAATAATCCGCCGCCCAGCGATTGGTGGACATCAGGGTGAGCAGCGCGACGGTGGCGTTCGCGGAGGTGAGGTTGTTGCGGGAGAGACCGGAGCCTTCGTCGAAATGCACGTCGGCGGGCACGCCGTGATGCGCCAGAAAGCGATCCAACGCCCGGACGGCCAGACCCTCCGAGCTGATCCAGGCGGGGGTGCTGGCAGTCCGGGACAATTCGCCCACATGATCGAATACCAAATCCGTTTCCAGATTTTGCGAAGGTTTCATGAAGGCATAAACCAGCTCGCGCAGCGGCGGCGAGGCGACTTCACCCACCGCAGACAAATCTTGTTCCGACCAGGGCAACCGGTCCGGCCACGCCACCACTCGCACCCCGCCTTGAAGGACGATCCCATGACTCGCGAGGGCGGCCTTCAACGCATGGCCAAACCATCGCGCGGGCGTCGTCACCGGGGTATCCAAAACCAAGCCCGATGCATCCTGCGGCAACTGGCCCAGAATATAAAAATCATTGGTGCCCGGGGCCTTTTGGTATTCCACGTGGGCCACACCGCCGGTGGCAATCGTGGTGGTGAGGTTTATGAGATTCAAGACGGTGTCGGGCGGGTCGAGGGCAAGTTGGCAGGCGGCACCGACGGAACTGCCCGGGGTGACCCGGATTTGCGCGACGTTATCAGCCAGGGTCAGGGCGGAAATTTCCGCGCCTTCGGTATCCGATAGATCTTCCACGGTCCAGCTGCCACCCGTCGGCGGACCATGAAAGAAGGTGGTGTCGGCGACCAGATCGCCAGTCACCAGTTTCACGCCCGCATTGGTTAGTGCCGTCACAAAGGGATCAAAAATGGCTGTGAAACGGGTGGCTTTCCAACTGGGATCGCCCCGGCCGGAAATGATCAAGTTACCCGCGAGGGTGCCGGATGCATCCACTTTGGCGGTGGCTCGAATGGGGGTTTTGAAGTGGTAATCGCCGCCAAGGGTTTCGAGCGCGAGCGCCCCGGTGTAGAGTTTGCTGTTGGAGGCGGGGCTCATGAGGCGGTCCGCATGGTGTTCGTAGAGAGTGCGGCCGGTGTCCAGCGAGGCGACTTTCACACTCCAGAGCGCGCCGCTGAAACGGGGGTGATTCAAGAACGTGTCCAGTTGAGCGCGCAGTTCCGGCAGCGTCGCGTTGGTGGTGGCCGCATGGGCCGAAGGTGCCCCCGTGAGCATGAGTAATTGCAAGATCAGGGCGGCGGTGCCAGCCAAGCCCCAGCGACGGACCGTTCTGTTAAAATGATTCTTCATGTGCAACCTTATGGTAGAAGCCTAACGGGGGGCGACACGCCGGGCAATCACGAAGCGGGGGAAGGCGGGGAAATCAGAATCTGGTCCAGCCTGGATCTTCGCGGTTGCCGGGAAACCAAACTGGGCTCAAATGACCGGCTTCACGACGAGGGCCGAGGCTTTGCCCCATTGGCCGGTGAATACGAACTCAGGCAAAGCTTTCCGCGGCCGGGGGGCGAGGTCGCGGGCTTTCAGGTCCGCAGGCAGTTTGGCGGGGTCGGCGTGGTAGCCAATGGCCATGGCGGTCCAGGCCTCATAATGCTCGGGTATCTGGTAAACCTGGCGCGCCTGTTCGGGCAGGATGCCGATCATCTGGTGCACAGAGAGGCCACGTACCGTGGCTTCCACCACGAGGTTTGCGGAGGCCATGCCCAGATCGTGGGCGGCGGCCCGGTTTTCCTTGTCATTGCGGGCAAACCGCAAGCTTGCAACCGCGAGGACCAGCACAGGGGCCGCTTTGGCCCAAGCCTGGTTGGCTTCCACAAGGCAGGATAGCAAGCGGTCAAACTCCGCCGGATTTTCCCGGGTGGCCACGAAAAAGTACCAGGGCTGCTCATTGTACGAGGATGCCGCCCAGCGGGCCGCTTCGAAGAGCGAGCGCAAATCCGCCTCGATCACCGGGCGGTTTTCAAAGCCATATGGGCTCCACCGCTCGGTCAGGATGCGGTTAATGGCGTAGTCGGTAGTCGCTCTTTTGGGATTCATAGGTTTATCATGGCGACACTCGGCCAGCAGCAAACCAAGTGCCCTAAGCTCGCCCGGCGCTCGGAAAAAGCAAATTTAAATTGTCGTTGCAGCCAACGGTTCAGGCCAGCAATTGGCGGCACGCGGCATCCAACTTCTTTAAATTGGCCTTGGTTTTCGCTTCCAAGTAACAGCGGATCAGTGGTTCGGTGCCACTGGCGCGAAAGGCGACCCATTCCCGGTTGGGCAGCAAAAATTTGAAGCCATCGGTGGTGATGAACTTTTCCACCTTGAAGGTGCCGATCGTTTCCAGACCGCCGGCCAGTTTGGCGAGCAGGGCCGTCTTTTTTTCGGGCGCAAAACTGACGTTGATGCGGTCGCTGTAAAACTCGCCGGTTTGCCGGGCGAGGTCCTTTAAAATTTGGCCCAGGGATTTCTTTTCCGTCGCGACGAGTTCGGCCATTAACAAGCAGGCGAGAATCCCGTCTTTTTCCGGCACATGGCCCTTTACGCTCAAGCCACCGGATTCCTCGCCCCCGACAATGATGGGTTCACTTTCCATCAAGGCCCCGATATACTTAAAGCCTACCGGGGTTTCATGCACCTTGACGCCCAGTAATTCGGCCACGGCATCGACTTGATGGCTCGTGGGCACGGTGCGAACGACGGCACCGGTCCAGCCACGATTTTTCTTGAGGTGGTAGAGCGCCAGCGCGAGCACCTGATTCGGCGTGAGCCAGGTTCCGTCCTTGTCCACGATCCCAAAGCGGTCGGCATCGCCATCCAAGCCCAAGCCGATACTGGCCTTGCCACTGCGGACGAATTTGCTGACCTCGGCCATGTTCGCCGCGTTGGGCTCGGGATGATGTCCGCCGAAAAGTGGATTCAGTTCGTTGTGAAACAAGGTCACCCGGGCGCCAGCTTTGGCAAGCAAGACATCCAGATAGCCATGACCGGTGCCGTAACAGAGGTCCACCGCAATTTTGAGCTTCGCCTTCTTGATGACGGCGAACTTGATGAGCCGGTTGATCTGCTTGAAATAGTCGGGCAGGGGATTGATACGCTGGGCGGCGAAGGTGCCAATCGGCAGGCCCTTGAACGCCCATTTGGCCTTCTGAAGTTTGGCAATATTCGCTTCGATCTGCTGGGTGACCTCGGGGGTGGCCGGCGCACCGTTCCAAGTGGAAAATTTTAGCCCTTGGTATTCCGCCGGATTATGGCTGGCGGTCATGTTGATTCCACCGATTGCCTGGCGATGGCGGATGGTATGGGCGATCACGGGCGTAGGGGTATCGCGGTCGCAGAGCAGGGGGGTGATCCCGCTGGCGGCTAGAATTTCCGCAGCGGACAGGGAAAATTCAGGGCCCAGAAAACGCGTGTCGTGGCCGAGAATTACCACGGGCGGACGGCCATGAATCGGGGAGGCTGGATTGGCCAGTTCACTTTTTAAATAATCCGCGATGCCCTGGGTGGCAAGCTGGACGTTTTCGAAGGTGAAATCCCGGGCGATGATATCGCGCCAGCCACTCGTGCCGAACTTGATCGTTGCCATAAAATTTTAAAAGGACCAAGCGGCGAAACGGGTGATTTCAAGCCGCTTTATGCCCATAAGCCTAAAGACAATGCCCACTTGGACGGCCAGTGTTTGATTTCGCTGGTTAGCAGGTGGGCGAGGACTTAGCCCTTCCAATTGAGCGCGTCTTTTTTGAGGGCGTAAATGTAGCCCACAAACAAGATGCCCAGGAAGGAGATCATGGAGGCCATGATCAAATTGCGCGTCAGATGATCGGCTAACATGTCCTTATAAACCACGGCCCAAGGATACATGAACACGACTTCGATATCGAACAGTACAAAGAGCAGGGCCACCAGGTAAAATTTAACCGAAAAGCGGCTGTTGCCGGTGCCGATCGGGTCGACACCGCACTCATACGCAGCGTCCTTGGCGGCGGAAGTCTTGGCATATTTTCCCAACAAAACGGAGACGGCGAGGGTCCCGCCGGCAAACCCGACGGCGGCGGCCAGCAGAAATAAAATTGGCAGATACTGCATCAACTGTGATGTTTCCATGAACGGCAGTTTAGGGGGTGAGGCCGCTTATTTCAATGAGGAAAACGGGAAATTATTTCCGAAACACCCAGAGCACAATGGTGAGCAGCGCACTCAGGAGCAAGCAGGTAGTCACGGGGAAATGGAGGCTGAAACCACCCTTGACGTAATTGATGTCCCCGGGAAGGCGGCCCAGCCAGCCTTTGCCGAGGCCGGACCATAAAATGACCCCGGCGACGGTCATGAGCACCCCGGCCAGCACGAGCACTTTGCCCAGATCATTCATTGCTGGTGGGCATCCAGAAATTTAACCATGGCGGCGGCGAACGGAGCCAGGTCGCGCGGCGTCCGGCTCGAAATCAAATTCCCATCCACCACGACCGGTTCATCCACCCAGATACCCCCGGAGTTTTCCAGATCATCCTTGATACCCAAAGACCCGGTTACCCGCCTGCCTTTCAGAACTTTCGCGGAAATCGGAATCCAGCCACCGTGGCAAATGAAGGCGACCAACTGGCCGCGCTCGAAAAATTCGCGGGTGAGGGACAGCACCTTGGGGTCGCGCCGCAATTTGTCCGGCATGAACCCGCCGGGCACCAGTAACCCGCAAAAATCTTCGCTCCGGGTGTCCTTGAGCAGCAGGTCGGAGGTTGCGGGATAACCATGCTTGCCGGCATAGGTTTTCAGAGCGGGGGCGCAGCATTGCAGTTGATAACCCGCCTCCTCCAGCCGCAACTTGGGATACCACAGTTCCAAGTCTTCATAAATGTCATCGAGAAACGCCAGCACCGTGCGATTTTTTAGCATGGCGCCATTTTAACCGATAGCGGGAGAGGGCAAGACAAAATCGTGTTTGTCGGCGCTTGGCCATTTCAGGGTGGGGCGGCGTCAAAAGCAAATGCGGCAGGTGGAGTTGATCTCCACCTGCCTTGCCGTTTGAACCGGCAAACTTTTAAAGTTGCTGTGCCGTGGCAACCATGCCGGATTAAAACTTGTAGGAAACGCCGCCGATCAACTTGATGTCATTATTTTTGCGGCCCTGGGCGGGCTGGTTGACGTAGCTGTCATTCAGTGTGAGCTGGAGGCCCAAGGTTTTGCTGATGGCCGTTTCCACGCCGATTTCGAAGTTGGCGTAATAATTATCGGTCTTGTTAGCCTGCGTCAGTAATTCGGCTTTTTCCCACAACCTGGCCGAGGCGGTCAATACTTGGTCCAGGTGCTCGGCCACGCGAATATCGGCAAAAGTGCTCTCCTGATTGCCCAGCTTTTGGGTTACGATACCAGGGCCGACTTCCGCAGCCAGAGTGGTCGGCTTGCTTTTAATCAAGTAATAACCCGCGCCCGGATTCACTGCCACCCGGTATTTAATGTCCTGAATGCCATCTTTAAGGGCATCGGTATTGATAAATCCGTAAAATTGATCGTTAAATAAATGATTATACTGGCCGGTGCCATGCAAGCTTTCGGCATTTTCCACGCCATCGCTTTTGCCATAAGCGCCATCCGCGCCGATCATAAATTCGTTCTCAGGGGTTTTCTTTTGAGTGCCAATTTTGGCGTTGAACAGTACAATGTCACTGTTGCCCCGGGCGATGGTCAGGCCGGCCGTGGCCTCGCTGACCCACGGATATTGGGTGGGTTTTGCCAAAGAGTTCGTAGCCACGTCGGCCGGGGTGTCCGCTTGGGCGGCAACAACGCCGGCAGAGGCGGCAATAATGGTCAGGATGCGCTTTAGGTTTTGCATGAATGATTGATAGTAAAAAATTCACAAAGCCGGCGGAAAGCTTATTTTTTAGCAAACCATCACCGCCCAACCCCAAGCCAGGTCCCTTGAAGTAAGCAAGTATCCCTAGTTTAATCCATGCCCCGGCTTTACAACCGGAGCCTCATTCGTTTTTTCTCATAATTAAAAATCGCCTGTCCCATTAATTTAACGAATGACTGCGAATTAGCTGTCGTTTGGTAATGTTTCTGAGGCGGGCTCCGGTCTGCCTGCCGAAACAATAAATAGAGCAACTTAGATGCACATTGCCAAAACAAGGATTATTAAAAGGCTGGCGCTGCTGGCCTGGCTGGCACTGGGCAACCTTTCCGCCGGGGCGATCGATGGCGATATTCGCATTCATGATCCCTCGACCGTCATCAAATTCAACGGCCAATTTTATGTATTCGGGACTGGCCGGGACATCAGCCTGCTCGCTTCCACCAATGGTTTTGACTGGGAACGCAAGCGCCGGGTTTTTGACCAGATACCTGTGTCAGTTCATGCTTATGTTCCCAAAAATGACGGTCAGTCGGTCTGGGCGCCAGACAATATTAAGCTCAACGAGCAATGTTACCTCTATTATGCCATTTCGAGTTGGGGGCAGTATGCTTTGGCCGTTGGGCTGCTGAGCAACCCGACGCTGAATCCGAATAGTCCCTTGTGTATTCATGGACCGACCGAGGCATGGTCATCTATTCCGGGGAGGGTGAGCATCGCAACGCGATCGACCCGGGAGTCTGCTAACCCCCGTCGGCACGCTCTGGCTCTGCTATGGTTCATATCATGGCCCTATTGAGCTAGTGCCGCTGGATCCGAAAACTGGGCTGCTCCTAGCCAACAATACGCCGGCTAATATTATTGCGAGTGACAGCGAGGCGGCCGATATCATTTACCATGATGGCTATTTTTATTTGTTCGTGAACCACGGCAGTTGTTTTTCCGGCGACCGGAGCACTTACTATAGTGAATTCGCGTGGGCCGTTCACCAAAGGTGACCGTACCTTATTTGGACCGGCATGGGGAGGATCTGGTGCGGGGCGGGGGCACCTTGTTTCTGCCGGCGGCCGGGCGGCCAATTGGCCCGGGACAGTTCGGCCGGTTGCAGGCAGAAGGTGTGGAAAAATTTAGCTGTCACTATGAGGCGGACTTGGAGCGGGGCGGACGTTCTGTGCTGGACTTGCGGCCGCTGCTTTGGAGCACGGATGGCTGGCCCCTGCCTGGGGAAAGCTGGGTTTTATAAATTAACCGGCGTGGCCGCAGGTCTGGTCTTGACCGCGGCCGGTGCGAATGAGCAACTCTGGAAAATTGACCAGTTCAACGATGGGAGTTTTCGCCTGCCCGCAAAAACGGGCGGGCAGGCACTCACCGCAACCATTCACATTAAACCCGGCAACGGTGTGGCGTTTCAGAAATTTGGGAGGGACGACGCGCAGCATTGGAGCATTACTGCGCCTTGACGAGGTACGGGTTTCCGATGAAACTTTTTCCAAGTGAGCCCCTGCCGGGCTCACTATATTAATTTATGAATCCATTGATAAAATTACTGGCTGTAATGTCCCTGGCCACCGCCGTCTCCGCGCCAGCCGCAGAAAAAACCTTGATCGATTACTTTCTGCCGATGCCCCTGCATGGTCCCCTGACGACCAATGTCTGGGGTGCGCCGGGGGTGCTCCCGCGGGATCCGCTGAATGGGCTGGAGGACCAGACTTTAAAGCAATGGTATTACTGGGACGGCAAAATCATCAAGGGCCCCGAAGGCAAATACCACCTGTTTGCGAGTCGATGGGAGCAGTCTCATGGGCATAACGGCTGGTTCGGCTCGCGGGCGGTGCAAGCGGTGAGCGATGATCCGACTGGACCTTATGTGGACCAGGGATTGTGCTGGCCAGACAACCAGGGCGGGAAAGGGCACAATGTGACCGCCCTGGGTTTGCCGGACGGCCGCTATGCCGTGGTCATCAGTGAAACCCGACCAGGAACGGTGTTTGTTTCTCCCACCCCGGCGGGGCCTTGGCAGCAACTGTGGTTGATCCAGGTGGACGCCAATGGTTTTAATCGCAACGACGGTCGCATGTCGAACAGCAGCATGCTGGTGCGGCCGGATGGCAGTTTTGAGATTGTGCCGCGCTCCGGAGCCATTTTGATCAGCACCAACGGTGTGCTGGGACCCTACAAACTCCAGGGCGCTTCGATTTATCCGGTTATCCAGGGGCTTTCGTTGAACAATTTGGAGGACCCGGTGGTGTGGTTTAGTGGCGGACTTTATCATATCGTGGTGAACAGTTGGAGCGATCGCAAGGCCTACCACCTCACTTCGCCCGACGGCATCAGTCATTGGACTTACCGGGGGCTGGCCTATGATCCGACCACCGATTTTCTGCGTTATACGGATGGCACGGTGAATCATTGGAACAAAATCGAGCGTCCCAACGTGTATTTGGAAAACGGTCATGTGGCTTATTTCACCTTCGCCGTCATCGATGTCCCCAAAGAACAGGATCGTGGAAATGAAAACCATGGCAGCAAAGTGATCGTAGTGCCTTTTGACGGTGTTGCCCTGGACCGTGATTTGGCCAGCCCGGCAGTAAAGGCTCCGTGATTTTAAAAATTGCCTGAATGAACCTAGTGAAGCGCGGATACCGTTATCAGACAGCGTGCCTGGTGCTGCTCGGTGTCTGTCTGTTTGATCTCAGCCCGCTCGTTGCGGCGGAATCACCACGCGAACGTTTGCTGATGGACTTTGGCTGGAAGTTCCATTTGGGCAATGAGTGGGGCACCGGCGAGCAGCTTATTAATTTGGGCATCAGCACCGGGCCGGCCAAACCGGGTTTTAATGACGCCGCCTGGACCACCTTGGATTTGCCCCATGACTGGGCGGTGGCCCTGCCCTTTGACCGAAATGCCAATGCTGACCATGGCTTCAAACCACGCGGACCAGGCTTTCCGGACACTAGTATCGGCTGGTACCGTCGCACATTTACCCTGCCGCAAACGGATCTCGGTAAACGACTCTGGCTGGAGTTTGGCGGCGTTTATCGCGACAGCCTGGTGTACCTGAACGGCTGCCTGATCGGCCGGCAGCCCCGCGGCTACAACTCCTTCCGTTACGACATCTCAGATGTCGCCAATTACGGTGGTAAAAACGTGCTGGCCGTGCGGGTGGATGCCTCCCAATTTGAGGGCTGGTTTTATGAGGGCGCGGGCATATACCGCCATGTTTGGCTGGTAAAAACCGCGCCGGTGGCCATCGCGCCAGACGGGGTGTTTGTGTCCACCAAATTTGCCAATAATCGGCCCATGGGTCCGGCCGAAATAAATGTTAAAACCCGTTTAAGCAATTGCCTGACCAATGCCGTTTCGGTGCCGGTGACGTTTGTGATTTATCGACCCGGCCCCGAAACCTTGTCAAATATTGTGGCTAAATTCCAAACCACGACGACCATTCCCCCACTGTCGGAAATTGAAATCACCAATTCCACCAGCCTGGCCGATTACGAACTGTGGTCGCCGGAATCTCCCAAACTTTATCACTTGGCAACCCTCATTTCGGATTTAAACAGCGCCATACAACCCGATGATCTAAAGGTAACGGAGTTCGGCATTCGCACTTTGGCGTTCGACCCGGACCAAGGATTTTTCCTGAACGGAAAACCCTATTTTGTCAAAGGCACCTGCGATCATCAGGATCATGCCGGAGTCGGCTGGGCTTTGCCGGACGCCTTGCAATATTTCCGCGTCGCCAAGTTAAAGGAGATGGGCGACAACGGCCTTCGCACGGCGCACAATGAACCTACTGAGGAATTGCTGGAAGCCTGTGATCGGCTTGGCATGCTGGTCCTGGACGAGGCGCGGACCGTGGGCAGCGATGCGGAAGCCCTCAGCCAATTGGGTAACCAGATTCGCCGGGACCGCAATCATCCCAGCGTTTTCCTCTGGTCCATTGGGAACGAGGAGCCCATTCAGCATTCGCTCCTGGCCGCCCGCGTGGGCCGGACCATGCAAAACCTGGTGCACCAGCTGGATCCCAGCCGCCAGGTAACTTACGCGGCCAGTGTGGGCAATGAGTTTGCCGGCATGAATAGCGTCACCGATGTGCGCGGTTGGAATTATCACATTGATGCCATTGATGCATATCACAGGGATCATCCCGGTCAGCCGGAAATCGGCACCGAGCAGGCAAGTATCATGACCACTCGCGGTATTTATGCCAAAGACCCGGCCCGCGGTTACCAGAGCGCTTACGATGGCGGAGACAACCGGCGGGAAGGCAACGACACAGCGGAATCCTGGTGGTCCTTCTTTGCCGCCCGCCCCTGGCTCTCCGGCGGGTTTGCCTGGGCGGGTTTTGATTATCGTGGGGAAACCGCCCCCTACGGCTGGCCCTGCATCAGTTCCCACTATGGCATCATCGACACCTGCGGTTTTCCCAAGGACACGTTTTATTATTATCAAGCCTGGTGGAGTACCCAGACCGTGCTCCATTTATTACCGCATTGGAACTGGCCGGGTCGCGACGGTCAAAATATCGATGTCCGCTGCTTCAGTAATTGCGAGGAAGTCGAACTGTTCCTGAATGGTCGCAGCCAGGGGCGAAAGATCATGGCCAAAAATTCCCACCTGCAATGGTCCGTGCCTTATGCTCCCGGAACCCTCAATGCCAAAGGATTCCGCAGCGGTCAAGTAATCGCCGAAACGAAATTGGAGACGGCCGGCGTGCCCGCCGCCATCCAACTCGCGCCCGATCGTGCCCTCGTCAATGCCGATGGCGAGGATGTCTCGGTCGTGACCGTGGCCGCTACGGATGCCCAAGGCCGCATCGTTCCCATTGCGAACAACTTGATTCAGTTCGACCTTTCTGGCGACGGCAAAATCATTGGCGTGGGCAACGGGGATCCTAGTTGTCATGAGCCGGATGTCTTTATGGCCAGCCCAGCCACCCATTCCCAGGTTTTAAATCACTGGCGCCTCAAGCTGGTTCCTGGTGCAGAGAACCGGCCGGAAATCGCAACTGAATTCGCGGATGGCGATTGGACCGTGGCAAATGTGGATTCCGAATCCGGGCCATTGGATCCGGATACGACCGCCATTTATCGCACGCATTTTACCTTGGCGGAAGGTGCGCTGCCGGACGCGGAAACCCTCCGACTTGGCTCGATTGATGACGACGGCTGGGTCTATGTGAATGGCCAGCTAGTGGGCGAATCACACGACTGGCAAAATTCACCCGAATTCGCCATCCAGAAATACCTGCGCGCCGGGGACAATGTGATTGCGGTGGTGGTGCGCAACGCCGGTGGCGCGGGCGGTCTGAACAAGGGCGCCACTCTGGAGAGTGTCTCCCAAATCCCCGCCCCTGGATGGCAGCGCAGCGTCTTTAATGGGTTCGCCCAGGTGCTCGTGCAAGCCGGTAAAACCCCAGGGGACATTCACTTGACCGCACGTTCGCCGGGTTTGTCCGAAGCCATGCTGACCATCCATGCCGCCGGCCACCCGCCGCGTGCTGCTTTGCCTTAAAACCTTAAATCATCGCCCGCCGATTTTGATTCAAACTCAACCGGTTTGTAGCTTAAGCTCTCCGGCATGAACCTTGCCAACTGTTGTCGCTGCTGTTTACTGGGACTGTTCTTGCTGACTCAAATAGCAGTCGCCCAAACTCATATAACCGTCGCGGCCGATGGAACTGGTTCCTTTAAAACGGTTCAAGAGGCCATCATGTCCGTTCCTTCGGGCACCGCTGGCAATCCCGTCATCATCCATCTCAAACCCGGCACCTACCGCGAACTCATCTATGTGCAGCGGGAGAAGAGGTTCTTTCACCTTGTGGGGGAGAATGCCACCAACACCGTAGTCGTCTTTGGCCTTTATGCCAGCATGACCAATTTGGATGGCAAACCCATTGGCACGTTCCACACCCCCACCGCCACCATTGATGCCGATGATTTCACCGCTGAGCACCTGACCTTTGAAAACTCCGCTGGGCCCGTCGGGCAGGCTCTGGCCATCCGGGTGGATGGCGACCGGGCCATTTTTTCCGATTGCCGGTTCATCGGGTGGCAGGACACCATTCTGGTGAATCGCGGACGCCAGTATTTCGACCACTGTTATATTTGCGGCCATGTGGATTTTATTTTTGGCGCAGCCACGTCCTGGTTTGAAAAATGCCTGATCTGCTCGCGTGGTGCCGGAGGCTATCTGACAGCGGCCTCCACGCCCAACGATGTTCCTTATGGCTATGTATTTTCCCATTGCCAGATCATCGGTGAAACCCCCGCCACCCGGACCTATTTGGGCCGGCCCTGGCGGATTTATGCCGGCACCATTTTCCTGAATTCCGAAATGTCCGAAGTCGTACGGCCCGAAGGCTGGAACGATTGGAAAAAGCCCGAGACCCACCAGACCGCTCGCTACGCTGAGTATAACAGCACCGGACCCGGTGCCAGCCCCGCCAACCGCGTGGCCTGGGCCAAACAACTGACCCCCCAACAAGCCTCAGCCATTACGCTTAACCGGGTTTTGGGCGGGGCGGATGACTGGCGGCCGCAAACATCCGCTCATTGATCAGAGTTCAAGGATACGGGGTTAGAAAGGCCCGGTAGAACCGCTTGGTCCCAACGGTGGCAGCGGTATTGGTGAACCTGCTGGGCGTGGCCACCGGAGTGTTAGAGGCAATGTCCGCCCAAGTCAGTAAATCCGGGCTGCTCTGCAGCGTCAGCGGGAAATAAGGTGAACTGGCGATCGTCAGGGTTGCGGTATTCGTTCCTGCTTGGATGATCTGGGTGAATAGCGGGGCTGCCGGTAGGGGCAGCGTACCGACCGAGCCATTATAAGTCACCGCACCATTCTGGGCCAGCGCCCGGCCATCCAGCGTGGAACTCGCATTGATCGTGATGGAGGCATAGGCCATGACTGTGCCCACAAACACGCAGGAGGTTTCCAGCGTCGCCGAACTGCCCACTTGCCAAAACACATTGCGAGACTGCGCCCCCCCGGTCAGGACTACCCGGCGACCCACCCCCACCGTGAGTGTGCTCGCCATTTGGAATACCCAGACATCTTTCGGTCCGCCGTGTAGCGTCAAGTCCGCCGCTGTGATGCCAAACGCTCCGGAGGGTGAGGCATAAACCCCGCCCGCCAGGTTTTGCGCACCGAGTTCTGCCCCCACATTCATTCCCCCCGGCAATTGCGCCGGACTGGAGGCGATGATCGCCGAGTTCAAATCAAGCTGGGCCTGGGCGGCAATCGGGCCGCCATTATAACTAGTCCCGTTGATCTGGCCCGGCGGGATGCCTTGGGAACCCAAGGGTGACAACCCCACATTCCCATTAATGATGCCCCCGCCGGTCGTGGTCGTTGTGGAACCTGCCAGAATCGTGAAGGGGGCTGCCGAGCGCAAGTCAATCGCCACCGGTCCGGCTGCCGTGGCCGCTGGCGGCAATCAGCAACTGGCAAGCAATGCCAGCCCCGCTAATGTGAAAGCACCCGCCCTTTTGCCCCGTGAACCCATGGAGTATTTCATGCCACCATTTTAATCTTTGGTTAGACAAGCCACCATGGGGTAAAACCCGGCTTGCTACCGGCACAAATCCCGCAAAGCCTGCTCCAAATGGTTGAATTCAAACCTGAAACCATGCTCCTCTAGCCGTTTCGGCAGCGCGCGGCAGCTCATCAAGGCCAGGCTGGCTTCGCTCTGCAGCAGGCGCGAACCCAGGCGCACTGCGAAAGCGGGCGCGGGTGGACTCCAGGGCCGGTGCCAGGCCGAACGCAGGTGTTTCATAAAGTCCGCGTTGGTTACGGGTGTCGGACCCACCGCATTGTAAATGCCGGACAAATTCTCTTCAATGGCCACCCGAAAAATGCGGGTGACATCTGTGAGGTGAATCCAACTGATATACTGCCGGCCATTTCCCACCGCGCCGCCCAGAAACAGTTTGGTGATTTTGCTCAACACCGGCAAGGCCCCGCCTTCGCGGCCCAGCACGAACCCAATCCGCAGGATGATGGTGCGGGGACGGGGCAGGGGCACGGAGTGCAAGGCGTGTTCCCAATCCCGGCAAATGTCCGCCAGGTGGCCCGTGCCCCCGGGGGTGGTTTCCACGCAAATGCGGTCCGCCGTGTCGCCATAAAAACCCACGGCGCTGGCCTGCACCCAGGCTTTTGGCGGTTGCTTGAGCCCTGGCAGGGCGGTCGCCAGAGCGTGTACCGAATTCACCCGGGAAGCGGTCAGTTCCACCAAATTGGCCGCCGTGTGCGGGCAATTAATATTGCGACCGGCCAGATTAACCACGGCTTCGGCCCCCTCCAGGGCACTGGTCCAAGGCCCCGGATGGACTCCGTCCCAAGCGAGTTCCGTAATCCCATCCGGCCGTTCGCGAGGAGTGCGGGTGAGGATGGTTACTTGATAATCACGCTGGCGCAAGTCGCGGGCGAGCGCCTGGCCAAGGAAGCCGCTGCCGCCGGCAAGGACAATTCGTTTTTGACTCATATTATTGGTTGGGCGGGGATGCGACCGCAACGTCGGGGTTGATTTGGGGCGCGGTCTGGGTAGCCAGGGGGTTTAGCGTGTACTCCCCCTTTTCCAAAGCAGTCAGCCAGACGGAAATCATTTGGAGGATTTCTGGCAGAACCAGTCCCTTATGCTGGGCGGGATATTTCAATAAATTAGCCCGGGTGAGCTTGAACAGCGCCGCTGCGGGACGCAGGCGGTTTTTCTGGAGATGCACAAAGGCGCCGGCGAGTTGAATCAACCCTTTGTAAAAATCCCCGTTCGGACCTTTTTTATCCGCCAGCCATAGATCCTCCAGCACCTCATGCGCCTCATAAAATACCTGCCGGTTAAAACAGTCGAAAAAGCCCAGATAATGGGCCTCGTAGGCCTGTCCCTGAAAGGACTCGATCATGGCGGCAATGCGCGCGCTTTTGTGACTCACCGGGACAGCTTACCTCGCCGCCGCCCGCGACCAAAGCGCAAAGATGCCAGCCCAGTCATTGGCAAACCCTCCACCGTCACCACCATGGTGTCGGCCATCCTTGACAATTCATTAGGTCGCAACACTGGCCAATTAATTCTGTTTTCCCCGGAGATAAACCGCATGCATTGACGGTTCAGCCGGGTAGGTGGCAATCAAATCAGGGATATGCATGATCATCCATGGTTGCCGGTAATTATTGCCGTTTTTCGTGAATACCAGATCGTCGGCCAGAAACACGGCGGAATGTTTGATTTCCTGCTGGTCGTTCATGAGCAGCAGGATGTCGCCATACTGTGAGGGCGCGGCGATCTGGTAGAAATTTTGGCGGATGTATTGCACCGCGTAGGTCGCGTCATTGAAACGGTTGTTGGGCGTTTCATTGCTGAAATTAAAGGTTGTCCAGTGGCAGTCCATGGTGGGTTCGCCGGATTGGGGCGGCAGGGGAAAGGTGTATAGCCGGTCGCGGGCAAACTTGGGCAACAGGTAAAACAGGCTCAGAGTGCCGCCTTCCGGCAACGCCTTGAGCGATTCCAGCAAGGGGCGGATATCGGTAAAACGCACATAAGGCACCGAACCCCAATACGCCGCAATTTTATCGATATCAGTTTCGGGTTTGATGGATAGAGCGGCCAATACCGCCGATTGGCGGGATAAAACTTGAGCCAAAGCTACCCGGCGTTCATAGGTGGGAATTTGGCACAGCAGCAGTTGATAATCGGATAACTGCCGGGCACTACCATTGGCGTAGACGAGCGTTTTGAGCAAGGCCACATCATCAGATGGGAGGCGTGGCGAAGCATAAATGGATTCCAAACTGTTGCCAGGGAAGATATAGGGGTAATCCACATACAAATTCACCCCGTGCCCTGCCAACGAACGGTATAGTTTGGACCTTACTGGCGCATCCAAGCCGGTCAAAAAGGCGGCGGAAGGCATTAAGACAATTCGTTTGGTCCCGGCCAGCCTGGCTTGGGCCATGGCGTTGGCGGCCTGATCGGCGGTGAGGCCACCTTGCAGCAGGAGGGTTTTGAGGCTTTCGGTCGTTTGGCCGGCAAAGGTCCAGGTTTCTGGTTCAGGCGCTTTGACCTCATCATTCAAATACTCGGCCGGTCGCTCCAACTGAATATTGCGAACCACTAAATCACCCCAAGGGCCGGCGTGGACGGTCTGGGACTTGTCGTTGGGATTCACCGCAAAGCTCGATTCCAAAGATCGGCGCGGCTTTTCCCCCACCAGATGGGTGATAAAGGCGGCACTCCCAATCAAGGTCAGACTGAACAACAGCAAGCCAGACAGCGTGAATTGGAAAATATTGCTGGCCGTTGCGGCCGCCAATTTGGGGGATTTGCTCATGGCTTTGGACACTGGTTGCCACCAGCGCAGGACCTCACTTGCGCATCAAAGATGTTTCTCATGGTACCAACTCCCGGCAGCATAAGCCGCCGTGTTGGACATGTACAAACTAATTATTATCAATTAGTTACGGCTGGACATATTTTGCCAATTGCCAGCCCTGCCCGCGGGATCAGGCAGGGCTGAATTGCGGGCCGGGTGGGTTGTAAAATCGCAAAAAATCCTGGCCAGTCAGCCAGGCTTGCAGGGCAGAAATGATGGGTACACCACGACGGGGCGGCTAATAGCCAAGCCGCACCTGTCAGGAGTTTTGGCCGCCTTTCATCGTTGCTTGGCGGCGAAGGTCAAAACCATTCCCAACCTCTTTTAAGACGAACTGCCGACTTTCTTTTTGGATTTCTTGCTGAAAAGCCGGCCCAAGCCGAGCAGGATTATGGCTCCAGCGAGAGCAAAAGCGATCTCATCATAATTCAGCACAATTTTTCCCAAGCCCAATTTTAAGCCGGTAAAGCGCAGCAGGAATCCCCCGATGAAAGCGCCCGCGAGGCCAAGTAATAAACGTCCCAGATTGCCCGTCCACGTTGGCTTGAGGTTGGTAAAAATACCGGCGATGGCACTGACGGCCAGGCCGATGACCACGAGCGCGGTGATTTCGCCCGCCGTGTAATTATTGGGACTGCTATCCACGGCCCGGTCTTTCAAGTCATCGAGGCCGGCTTTCGCCTCGCTACCGGCATTCGCGAGGGCGGTTTTGGTCGCATCCCCGGCGTTGACCAGGGCCATCTTGGTTTGTTGTAGGAGATTCGTATCCTCGGCACGGCTGGCGGCTGGCCGCCCGAGCAGGCAGACCAGACTGCAGAGTAGTATGCAAAGCGGCAAGCGGTCGATCGGGCGGGTTAGGCAGGGGAAGTTTTTCATAGGATTTAATGGGAATGAGTTGAACTTGATTGATCCGTCCAGCCGCCGCCCAAAGCCTGGTAAAGCTGGGCCACCGCCACGAGCAGGCTGGCCCGGGTTTGCACCGCTTGCAACTGGGCGGCAAAGAGATAGCGCTGGGCATCCAGGAGGTCGGAATAACTCGCGATACCTTCGGTGTAGCGCAGTTGGGCGAGTTCAAACAGGCGCTGTTCGGCCTGCACATAGCCCTCATCCGCCACCAGCTTGGCGCGTAAATCCGTGACCGAGGCCAGGGCGTTGTCCACTTCCTGGAAGGCGTTTTGAATCGCCTGTTGATAGCTGGCCACCGCCTCGTCCTTCTGGGCCCGGGCTATGGCCACGCCGGCCGCGATCCGGCCGGCATTAAAAATAGGGGCCGCGATCTGCGGTGAAAACGACCACATGCGGGAGGTGCCCAGGCTGAACAGGTCGTTGAGTTGCAGGCTCTGCACGCCCAGCGCGGCGGTCAGGGAAATGGTGGGAAAAAAAGCCGCCCGGGCGGCGCCGATATTGGCGTTGGCCGCCACGAGCTTTTCCTCCGCTGCTTGAATGTCCGGCCGGCGCAGTAACAAGTCTGACGGCAAACCGGCCGGAATGGCATCGGGCTGCCACTGGCCCGTCAGGGGCTGGCCACGGGGGATGGGGCCGGGATTAAGGCCCAGCAAATAGCGCAGGGAATTTTCCGCGATGGCGATGGCCTGTTCCAAACTGGCGATGGTCGAATTGGCCGTAAAAACCTGGGTTTCGGCCTGGCGCACATCGATTTCGGAAACAATGCCATAGCCGTGGCCGTCCGCCTGCCCGTCATATTTGATTTTAGCCAGGGCCAGAATATTCGTCCGGGATTTGGCGGTGTTCCGGGCGATTTCCAATTGTTGGTCCAATCCCCGGAGATTGAAATAGGTGCTGGCCACCGACGCGATGAGGCTGATTTGCACCGCGTTACGCGTGGAGGCGGCGGCCAGATATTGCGCTTGGGCCGCTTCGCTCAGCCGGCGGAGGCGGCCCCAGACGTCCACTTCATACGCGAGGGAGCCCAGCAGGGAATATTGATTCACCGCCGGCGCATTCCCCACTTCGCTGCGGGTATAGGTGCCATTGCCGTTCACCGTGGGCAGAAAGTAGGAACGCTGGCCCTGCAAACTGCCAGCGGCCTCCGCCAGACGGCCCACGGCGAGGCGGAGGTCCAAATTATTGGTAAGCGCGATGGTGATAAGATTGGTTAGCACCGGGTCGTGGTAGTAATTCCACCAGGCAATTTGAGCGAGTGAATGGGAGTCCGCAGCCGTGGTGCGCCAGCTTTCCGGAGCGGTCACTGCCGGCCGGTGATAATCCGGACCCAGGGCGCAACCCACCAAGAGGGAGCCACCCAAGGCGACCGCCATAAAAAGTGCGGCGAGACGATTCACGCGGCACCTCCATGGTTGCCGGGCGCGGGTGAGGTGGGCGCGGGTGAGGTGGGCGCGGGTGAGGTGGGCGCGGGTGAGGTGGGCGATGGCACGGTGGACGGGGCGGGAAGGTTCGCCGGGCCGGGAACCTGGCCGGCGTTTCCGCTGATCCGCTCGACAATTACGTAGAGGGCGGGAATAATGAAAACTCCCAAGACCGTGGCGACCAGCATGCCAAAGAAAACCGCCGTGCCCATGACCTGGCGGGATTGCGCACCTGAACCATGCGCCAGCATCAGGGGGACAACCCCCAATATAAAGGCAAAAGCAGTCATGAGAATGGGACGAAAACGCAGCCGGGCAGATTCGAGTGCGGCTTCCAAAATCGGTTTGCCCTGTTCCCGGGTGAGTTTCGCAAATTCGACGATGAGAATGGCGTTTTTAGCTGCCAGGCCAATGAGCATAACCAGCCCGACCTGAACATAGACGTCATTGGCCATGCCGCGCGCCCAAACCCCAAAGAAAGCGCCCAAGGCCACGAGTGGCGTGCCCAGGAGGACGCTCCACGGCAGCGACCAGCTTTCATATAGGGCGGCTAGGAGGAGAAACACGAGGAGTACGGCGAAGAGAAAAGTGGGCAGTGGATTAGGGGCGTTTTTTTCTTCGTAAGACAGGCCGGTATACGCATAACCCATCTCGCGGGGCAGCGCCTGGGCGGCGACTTCTTCCAGGGCCGTCATGGCCTGGGCGGAACTGTAACCCGGGGCGGCGCGCCCGGAAATTTCCACCGAGCGGAACAGATTATAACGCACCGTCAGCTCTGTTCCGCCGACGGGCTTCAGGGTTACCAGGGTGGACAGGGGGATCATGGCTCCAGTGGTCGCGCTGCGCACATAGAAGTGGTTGATGTCCTGGGGTTGCTGCCGGTAATTGGACTCAGCTTGGACGAACACACGGTAGAGCCGGCCGAAGCGATTAAAATCGTTCACATATGCTCCACCCAGAAACGTTTGCAAGGTGGCAAAGACATCGTTGATCGGCACTCCGAATTTGCTGACTTTATCCCGGTCCACCGCAACGTCGATTTGCGGGACGCGTGGGTCAAACGCGGTAAACAACGCCGTCAATTCCGGGCGCTGGCGGGCTGCGGCCAGGAAACGGGCCGAATTTTCGCCCATTTGAGGCACGGTCAATGTGCCGCTGCGATCCTGTAGGAGCATTGTGAAGCCACCGGCATTGCCAAACCCGGGCAGGGGCGGGGGAGCAAAAGGAAAAGCCAGGGCATCCGGAACCCCGCGCAAAGCGACCGCCACCCTGCGCATGATGCCCCGCAGGCTTGTCTCAGGGGTTTTGCGATCCTTCCAGTCCTTCAGTCGCACAAAATAGGAGGCGGAGTAGGGGGTAAAGGTGCCGCTGAGGAAAGACATGCCACCCACCCCGTTAAACGCTTCCACGCCGGGGGTGGCGGCAATAATTTTATCAATTTTGGTGCAAACCTGCCGGGTCCGTTCCAGCGAGGCGGCATTGGGCAACTGCACATTGATCAGGAAAATGCCCTGGTCCTCGTCCGGCACAAATCCGCCCGGAATCACTGTTGCCAGGCCGCCGGCCCCCAGCAGGATGACGGCGACAATAACCAGACTGAAGACCGCTTTGCGGGCCAGGCCGCCAGCCACTCGCACGTAGCCGTTGGTCGTGACGTCAAAGGCGCGGTTAAAGCCGCCAAAGCATTTCCCCAGCCAGCCCTGATGGGGGGCGTGCGGTTTGAGCAACAGGCAGGCGAGCGCGGGACTGAGCGAAAGGGCATTGAAGGCGGAGATGAGCACCGCAATGGCGATGGTCAGGGCAAATTGCTGGTACAACTGTCCCACCAACCCGCCGATGAAGGCCACAGGAATGAATACGGCGGATAAAATGAGGGCAATGCCGATCACCGGGCCGGACACCTCCTGCATGGCTTGAATGGTGGCGTCGCGCGGAGTCTTGCCATGTTCGAGGTGATGCATCACTGCCTCCACCACCACAATGGCATCATCCACCACAATGCCGATGGCCAGCACCATGCCGAACAGGGAAAGGGTGTTAATAGAAAAACCCAGCAGCGGAAAAACGGCGAAGGTCCCCAGTAGTGAAACGGGAATGGTCAGGAGCGGAATGAACGTTGCCCGGGCGTTTTGGAGGAAAACAAACACCACCACCACCACCAGCACCACGGCCTCCAGCAAGGTGTGGACGATGCCCTCAATCGAGGCGGACACGGCGGGCGTGGTGTCATAACTGATGCTATAGTCAATGCCCGCCGGGAAGAATTTTTTCAAGTCGGCCATCGTCTTGTAAATGCCCTGGGCGGTTTGAATCTGGTTGGCTCCCGGCAGCATATAGGTGAGCAGCACCCCGGCCGGTTTGCCCTGGTAAGTGCCAAACGCCCGGTAGGATTCACCGCCGAGTTCCACGCGGGCCACATCCTTGACGCGCACCTGGCGGCCATCCTCGGTGGCGCGCACGATGATTTTACCAAATTCTTCCGGGGTGCTGAATTTCCCCGTGGTGCGCACCGTATAGGTGAATTGCTGGTCGGGGCTGGAGGGGGCGGCGCCGATCTGGCCCGCCGGTGCCTGGATGTTTTGCTGTCGGATGGCGTTGATGACATCGGCCGGGGTCAGGCCCAACTTGGTGAGCTTGTCTGGCTGGAGCCAGATGCGCATGCCGTACTCGGAACCCCCGGCGAGATCCACTTGGGAAACCCCCGGAACGCGCAGGAGTGCGTCCTTCACGTTGAGCACGGAATAGTTGTTCAGGAACAAGTCGTCATAGGTGTTATCGGGCGAATAAAGCGAGACAATTAGCAGGACGGAGGGATTGACCTTTTTGACGGTGATACCCTGCTGGATCACATCCTGCGGCAGTCGTGACTGGGCTTGGGATACGCGGTTCTGAGTGAGTGTATTGTCCACATCCCGGTCGGTGCCCACCTTGAAGGTGACATTGAGCTGCATCCGGCCATCGCTCGAATTGAGCGACTTCATATACAGCATGTTGTCTACGCCATTGACCTGTTGTTCAATGGGAGTGGCCAGGGATTGTTCCACCACCTCGGCATTGGCGCCGGGATACGTGGCGCTCACCTGGATGTTGGGCGGGGAGAGCTGCGGATACTGCTCTACCGGCAGGTTCAGCATCGCCACCAGGCCCACCAGCACGATGAGGATGGAAATCACCATGGCCACAATGGGCCGGCGGATGAAGAAACTGGCCATGGTTACTCGGTGATGGTGGTGGCGTCAGCGCCGATGACCAGGTTGGTGAGCGCGGGTGCGACCGGCATATTGTTTTGCAATTTTTGGATGCCGTCCAGAATCACTTTGTCGCCGGCCTGCAAACCGCTGCTGATCACATAAAATGTGCCCACGCGGGGGCCGGGGGTGACTTTGCGAAACTGGGCCGTGTTATCGACACCCAACAGAAATACGGAATAGGTGGCCTGCACTTCGGTGAGGGCGCGCTGGGGCACCAGTACCGCGTTGGTAATGACCTCCAGCGGGAGGCGCACCCGGCCAAACTGCCCCGGGCGGATGAGCTGATCGGGATTCGGAAAACTGGCCTCCACCTGAAGGGTGCCAGTCCGGGGATCCACCTGCCGGTCGGCAAAGGTTACGTCGCCCCGCCGGGGGCTGACCGTGCCATCCGCCAGAATGAGTTGCAGCAGACCCGTGTCGGTGGCATGGCTTTCTGCCTCCGGGCCCAGCTTGCGTTTCCAATCCAGATACTGTTGCTCGCTCACACTGAACTTAACCCGAATGGGATCAATGGTCGAAATGGTGGTCAGCAAGGTGCTTTCGCCACGCCCGACCAGATTGCCTGCCGAGACCTTGTTTTCCCCGGCCAGACCAGTGAGTGGGGAATAGATTTTTGTGTATCCCAGTTGGATTGCCGCGGAGGCCACACTGGCCTGGGCCGACTGGCAGACGGCGGCTGCATTTTCCTCGGCCGACCGGGCGTCGTCAAATTGCTGCCGGGAAATGGCATTTTGCAGCCAGAGCGGTCCCAGACGGTTCGTGTCGCGTTGGGTTTTGGTCCAAGCCGCCTGGCCTTGGGCGAGTTGTCCCTGCGCCTGAGCCAGCGCAGCTTTGAACGGCTGGTCATCAATCGTGTAAAGCAGGTCGCCGCGTTGCACGGTCTGGCCGGGGGAGAAATTTACCTCCCGCAGAAAACCCTCCACGCGGGCCCGCACAGTAACATCTTGGACCCCAAAGGTCTGGCCGATGAATTCTTCGTAGAGGGGCTGGTCGCGAACAAGCACCTCGGCGGCCACCACCGGGAGGGGCGGCAGACTGGCCGCCGGTGGCGCGGCGGGTTTGCAACCGGTCAGGCATCCCAACGCGATGGCCATGCAACCTGCCAGCACAGACTTGGCCCCGGCGACGCTCCTCATTTTGCCCATATTTTAATAAAGCCCGCCACGGGTAAACCCAGCGGGGAGATTAAGACGATAACAAACCTTGAATGGTTAAATATAACCCGGCCGGCAGCGTTAGCCCCACGCCGGATGGACTTAGTTGGCGGGCTTGGGGAGCAAAGGGGATAATTTCGCCCCCAAATCGCGGAAGCCCGTGGTCAGGCTATCCAGGGACTTGGCTAGCTCGGCACCATGCTTGTTGGCCTGCGCCACCACACTTTTCAAGCTGTCCACGCCCGCCGGTGTCAAATCTAGGCTGAGGGCTTTGTCAAGATCCTGCAAATCCGAGAGAAAGGGGGAGAAATTGGCCTTGGTTTCCTGGTACTGGGCCTGTACCTGGGCGAGGCTTGCCAGTACTTTGGCCTTGCGGGCTTCACTGCGAGCCCGGATGTCGGCATTTGCAATGGTGGCCGATTGTTCATCCCATTGGTCAGCGTAAGCCTGGCTGGCCGCCGCCAGTTTTTCTGTTTTTGCATTCACCCGTTTGGCGGTGGCCACCACTTTGCTGACGTCCTTGGCAAAGGCTTTGTACTGCGGGCGCAAATCTTCCGAGGGTTTCTGCACGAGGTCATTCAGGGTGTCCAGCGTGGTTTGCACCTGCGCCTTGCCCAGTTCAATTTCCGAGGCGGTACTCTCAAGATGGGAGGCCGTTTTTTCGCCTTTCTCATAGCCGGAAGAGGCGCAGCCCGCCAGCAGGGCGGCGATGGCGGCGAGCGCAAGGGTGGAAGATAGGGATTTTCGGTTGATTTTCATGAGTTGCTTTGGTTGAGCCTTTGCCGCGTAGTAATAAAAAATTCCCGGCGAGGCGTCAAGTCTACAGTCTGGCTGGAAGTATGATAATTCACCGGTTGGGGCGGATGTATGCAGCGGGCCCCATTGGACGCAATTGATTCTGAACTGCAAAATAAAAACGGCGGCAGGTGGACCTGCCGCCGTTGGGTTTAATGTTCGTTAAGGTTGGCAAGTCCGCCGCTATTGGCGGAGTCGATAGAAGGCAGCTGCGTTGGTGCCGGATACCGACAATTGGTAATTGGTGCCCACCACGGCTTTGGTGCCGGGTACGGGTGTCCAAATGGCGTTTTTGCCGAGTACCGGACTGGATTCCAGGGTGAAGCCGCCGTTGACAATTGGCCAGGCGAGCACCAGGTTCCCAGCGTTGCTGAAGCCGCTCAAGGTGGCCACATTCGACAGCACTTGGTTCGGTCCGAGCAATTGCGTGGCGGCGATTGCGTTGGTGTTGAGTGCGCCGTCATAGATCCGCATCTCATCGATATTGGCATTCAAATATGGATAATTCCCGTTGCCATTGAAACCATATTGACCACTGAAGCTTCCGTTCGGCAGGTTGGGATCACTGTTGCCACCAACCTGGTTCCACGCGGAATAGCCGATGTAACCCACACTGCTGCCCACGGTGCTCAAAGGAATGTTGATGCCCGCGGCGGAGGCCTGGAGAATGCCGTTCAAATAGACACTAACTTTTCCGGCGATCGGGTCGTAAATCGCCACCCAATGGAACGTCCCGCTCTGCTGCCGTGCACCGAGCGTAACCACGCCGGAATCTCCTGCGGTGGTTTGAATTTCAAATGCTGTCGTGCTGCCCGACCAGCGTGCGAAGAAATTGATGAAGTTGGTGCCGTGCAGCGTCGTGCCATCCATGGGCCCGCCAAACGAAATCCACGGATTGCCATTATTTAGACCGGTGTTGTCATACCAGAATTCAAACGTCACCGCGCTCAAGCTGGTCACCAAGCCGCCAGGCAGGGCGACATAGCTGCCCGCGCCGGTCGTTTGCAGGCCCGGATTGTTCAGCACCAATTTGCCCGTGCCATTAAAGCTGGCGCTGGTGCCCGTGCCGCTGACGAGGGTGCCGTTGGCGGTGCCGACCGTGTCGTGGGCAATCGTGCCACTGGTTTCATTGAAGTTCCAGCGATGGATCAGGGTTGCTGCTGTCGGGCGAACGGTGAGTGTCGCCGCCGGACTGCTCGTCACCGAGCCAGAAGCGTTACTGACGATGACGCGATAATCCGCCGCGTTGGCGGACGCGGCATTGGCGATGCTCAATTGGGCCGTGGTCGCGCCGGCAACTGTGCCGCCGTTGCTGACGTTGGCATAATTGCCGCTGCCTGTGGGAGCACTCTGCCACTGATACGTCAGCGCCGTGCCGGTGGCACCGACAGTCAATAGCGCCGTAGCGCCGGCAAAGATCGCGGCAGACTTCGGGGCCGTGGTGATTTGGGGCGCAAGCGGCAGGCCGGTCAAACGGCGGACGACCAGGGCGTTAATATTGCCCCCAGTGTTAAACAGGTTCTCCTGGATACTGGCGGAGCTGCTGGTGGCAGTGAAAGTGCCGAGGGTATAAACATTATCCGGCATGGCGAACGTGGCGGAGAAATCATACCCATCCGCCGGGTCTTGGAAATTCGCCGAACGGGTGTTCGAACCCGCGCGATCGTCCAGGGCAAATAACTGCACCGAGTATTGCTGGCCAGCCACCAGCCCGCCCACCGTGATGGTTTTTGGGCCGTTGTCATAATTGAACTGGTTCAACACGTTATTGAAATCCGCATTGCCGGTATTGCCCGCAAAGGCCCCGGTTGTGGTGCCCGCGCCCGTTGCCGTTGCCACGGAACTGTTTGTGCGGAAATCCACCGACGAGCCATTGGTTAGCACCACAATGGCCGGCGTCGGGCCGAAGACAGCGGCACCCACGATGGCACCCGCTTGGTTCAGGGTCGCATCCGCCGTGGTGATGGGCGCGGGCACCGACCAAACAAACAGGGGAGTGCCAGCCTGCACGGACAACGTGGCCGGAGGTGTGCTGGTAACCGAGCCAGAGGCGTTGGCCACAATCACCTGATAATCGGCGGTATCGCCGGCGGCCAGGTTGTTGAGGGTCAAAGTGGAGCTGTTCAGGCCAGCATAGCGTCCACTGGGCGGAACATTCGTAAAGGTGCCACTCCCCACCGGACCACGCTGCCAGCGATAGGTCAGCGGCGCAGTGCCGGAAGCGGTCACCGCGAAGCTCGTCGTCAACCCCTGGTCAATGGTGATGGGCTGGGGTTGGGTGATGATCTGCGGGGCCACAATCACGCCCAGGGCACGGATCACCAGGGCATTAAGGTTGCCGTAGCCGCCGGTCAGGAAGTTTTCCTGAAGGCTCACCGACGTGCTGCCGGCGGTAAAGGTGCCAATGGTATAAACACTCTCGCCCATCTGGAAGGTGGGAGAAACGTTGTACTGGTCATTCGGGTCGGAGAAATTGGCCTGGCGGTAGCGGGCGGCACCCGGGCGCTGGTCAACGGCAAAAATTTGCACAGAATATTGTTGGCCCACAAATAGATTGTTCAAGGTGATCGTGTCGGGACCGCCATCAAAGGTGAATTGATTCAGCACGGCGTCGAAGTTCGCATTGCCCGTGGTCCCCAGCCAGGCACCGGTGGTGCTGCCGTTGCCACCGCTGACCGAGGCCACCGAGCCGTCCGACTTGAAGTCCACCGTGGCGTGGTTGGTGAGGGTGACGATGGTTTCGGAATTGCCAAAGACCTCCGCGCCGACAATGGTGCCGGTTTGATTGAGCGCGGCATCGGCGGTGGCGATGGTCACCGGCGTGGACCAGGCAAACTGCGGGGTGCCCGCGAGCACCGTCAGCGTGGCGGGCGGCGTGCTGGTGACCGCGCCGGAGGAATTGCCCGCCACCACTTGATAATCGCCCGCGTCACCTGCAGTCAGGCCGGCGATCGTCAGCGAGTAAGTATTCGCGCCGGACACGCGTGAATTATTGACGACATTGGTAAACAAAGTGCCCCCGACACTGCTTTTCTGCCAGTGGTAGGTCACGGGACTGGAGCCAATGGCCGGGCCGGTCAAATTCGCGGTTAACCCGTGATAAAGGATGGCCGGCTGGGGTTCGGTGGTAATTTGCGGAGCCACCGGATTGCCAATGGCCCTGACCACCAGGGCGTTGATGTTCCCGCCATTGCTGTTCAGGAGATTTTCCTGGATGCTCACGGTGGTGTCATTTGCGGTGAATGTGCCGACGATGTAAACATTGTCCCCCATTTGGAAATTAGCCGAGACATCGGTCGCGTCATTCGGATCCTGGTAATTTGCCGCGTGGGTGGCCGCCACACCATCCCGGCGGTCCACGGCAAAGAGCTGGACCGAGTATTGGTGCCCGAGGACCAGGTTGTTTAAAGTGATCGTTTTGGGACCGCCATCATAATTAAACCCGGTCAGCACCTGGTTGAAGGTGGCATTCCCTGTATCATTGGTGTAGGCCCCGTAATCCGTGCCCACGCCGGAGGCGGTGGCAACGGAGCCATCCGCCTTGAAATCAAACAACGCGCCGTTGCTGAGCACCACGAGGAGATTGTTATTGCCGAAGCTGGCTGAGCCCACCACCGTGCCGGCGAGACCCAGCGTGGCATCGGCCGTGGTGATGGGAACTGGCGCGGACCAGGTGAAGATGCCGGCGTGCGCACTGGCCGCCACGGCAAAGACCGTGGTGGCCACGGCCAGTCGGTTAAGAAGGTTGTGAATAATTTTCATGGGTAACTGACTGCGGTTTGGGGATTGCATTTGCGGTGGAGACACTGCCTCATTAAATAATTAGCTTGGGCCAATCAGGGTTGCAGCGTTCATGGATTCGTCGTCAGCATGGCAGAATTTGCCCCGGATGGGAATCCCCGCAGATACGGGGGCCGGGCGGACGGTGCGCCGGAATTAAAAAAGGTCGTGGCGCATGGCCTTGGCGACCGCCCCTGCCTGGCTGTGGACGTGCAATTTCGCATAAATATTGCGCAGGTAATCGTCCACCGTGTGAAAGCTCAACGCCAGGCGCGCAGCAATTTCTTTCTTGGTCAGCCCCTCCTTCATCAACTCCAGGACCTCGCGTTCCCGTTCGGTCAGGCCGAAATCCGTTTTGGGTCCTGCCATGCGCGTGAACATTTCCAACACTGACGTGGCTACGCGGGGCGACATCGGCGAGCCCCCGGCCACTACTTGATGCACCGACTCCACGATGCGGTCGAAAGGTGAGGCCTTCAGCAAATAGCCCGAGGCGCCGGCGCAAATGGCCCGGAACACCCGTTCATGATCCTCGAATACAGTGAGCATGACCACCCGCACCGCCGGGCGGAGGGCTTTGATTTTCCGCAGTCCTTCGATGCCATTCATGCCGGATAACTCCACATCCATCAGGATGACATCCATGGTCGCGCCCGTTTGCAGCAAGGCCAGGGCATCTTCGCATGCAGGAAATGACTGGGTGCAGCGAATGTCCTGGGTCTGATTGAGCAGGCGGGCCACCGTTTGGCGGAAGGCATGATTATCCTCAATCATCCACACCTCCACCGGGCGTTTTCCCTTTTCCTCGGGTATTCTCACAAATGGGCTTGGCAATTTTTTGGGCGACGGTTTCATGGGGAGGGTAACCGGCGCGTGGGGAAACGAAACCCCCGCATTTGCGGGAAGGGGGCCGCAAACTCCACCCGGGTGCCCTGGCCGGGCTGGGAGTAAAAAAGGATCGTGCCGTGCAACTCCAAGGTCCGGCGGCGCAAATTCCGCAGGCCATTGCCCGGGATGATTTTCGCCTCCTCGAATCCCTGGCCATCGTCCCGCACTTCCAAACGGAACCAGCCCTCCCGGGTGTCCAGCCGGATCTGGACCCGTTTGGCTCGCGCGTGGCTGGCGGCGTTGTGCAGGGCCTCTTTGAAGATGGGGAATACATTGCGGCGAAAGGCGGGTGGCAAATGCAGGTCGGGGTTTGGCACCATGACCTCGAAATCAGACGGCAACCCGGTGAGCAGTAAGGGGGCAGTGTCCCGCATGCGGGTGACGAGGTCGTCCAGCCGGTCGCGCGCCGGATCAATGAACCAGACAATGTCCCGCAGGGAATCGATGGTATGTAACGCGATGTGCCGCAAATCTGCCGCATCACCGTAAGCCGGCTGCCTTTGCATGGCCTCGGCGATCAGGGCCATGCTGGCCAGGTTGGCCCCGACATCGTCGTGCAGGTCGCGCGCGATGCGCAAACGCAGCCGTTCCAATTCCGCCAGCCGGGCCATGCGGACGTAATAAGCCAGCCAGGCCAGGCCAATGATGGCCAGCGCAAGTATCGTCCGAAACCAGCCGCGCTGCCAGAAATGCGGCCGCAATTCAAATGTGACTCGCGCGCCGGCCTCATTCCACACGCCATCATTATTTGCCGCCCGGACTTGAAACGTATAATCGCCCGGCGGCAGATAATTATATGTTGCCATCCGGTTCGGCCCGGCGTCCATCCATTCCTCCTGTAAACCAGCGAGTCGGTACTGAAACCGCACATTTTCCGGGGCGGTGTAACTCAACGCGGTGAAATGGAATTCCAATTGGGTCCGGCCTGGCGGGATCGCTATTTTTTTCTCTAGTTTCCGCACTGCCGGGCCTTTGTCCAGCGACGAGGCGAAGAGATCGCCGTCCACCAGCAGGCTTTCTACCACCACCGGGGGCGCGAAAGGATTAATGGTCACGCCCGCAGGTTGAACCGCGACCAGGCCGCTATCCGTGGCAAACCACAAGCGGCCATCCCGGGCGTGCCAGCCGGCAGGCTGGATGCCTCCGGAAAATTCCACGGTGGGCAGCCCGTCATATTTGCCATAGACAATGCAGGCCACCCTTTTGCTTCGGCCATCGGCATAAGTGTTTAATTCGGCCTTTGCCACCCGGAACAGACCATGATGCGTGCTGATCCAAAACTGCCCTTTGCCATCATCCTCAAAATGGCAGATCACATCATCCGGTAAATCCCGCAGCGCGGCCGCCCGTGCCAGCCGCCCGTCCCGCCAGCGCAGCAGTCCGCCGCCATACATCCCCACCCACACCGTGCCGTCCGGGTCGGCAAACAAGGAGCGCACATATTCGTTCGGCAGGCCGTCCCCCACATGCAGTGCCAGGTGCTGAAGCCCCTGAAACCGGTGCAAGCCATTGCCGTGCGTGGCAATCCACAATCCGCCTGCCGGATCCGCGGCAAACCCCCGTATATCGGCTCGCGCCAGTTCGGTGTCCGTGGCGAAATGCTCCAATTTTTCATCGTCCCAGCGATACACCCCGGCCCCCGAACCTAGCCAAATGCTTCCGGCCTTATCTTGAAAAATGGCCCGGGTGGGGAAGGCCAAAACATTGGTGGGAACCACACAACGGAAGGTTTCCCTTTCCTTCATAAACACACCACAATCCCGGGTGCCCGCCCAAATCCGCCCCGCCTGATCCGGGAAAGTCGTAAAGACATAGCCCGGCGAACCCTCAGGGCCCAGATTGTACACGGTGGCCGTACCTTGCGCCCAGCGATTCAAGCCCCCCCCATAAGTGCTGGCCCAGATGGCCCCCGTGGCGTCCTGGCACACCCCTAAAACCACTGGGTCCGAAAGCCCCTCAGCCGTGCCCAGCGATTCAAATTGCCGTTTCCGCAAGCGCACCAGCCCGCCCCGGTCAATCCCCGCCCACAGGTTGCCCTCCCGGTCTTGAAACACACAGCGCACCCGGTCCACCGGCAGGTTCCCCGTGGCGGGGAGATTCCATAAATGCCCTGCCGGTGACAGCCGGACTAAACCCTGGCCAAAGCGGGTAAACCAGGCACTGCCGCTGCGGTCCTCCATAACCTTGCGCATGGGTGGGGAGCGGAAGCGCCAGGAATCCCCTTGCGTGCTCCAGGCCCCCTGCTGCCAGTGCCAGAGCGTTCCGTTAACCACGGCCCAAAAGGACTGATTATTCATCGGGAAAATCTCGGTGACGTTCCCGTTGGTTTCACCCGGTGGTAATGGCAGTGGCTGGAATCCGTCCCCTGCCATTCGCAATAATTGATGGTCGGCCGCGAGCAGTACTTCCCCGTTTTCCGTGGCGGCCAGTCGATTGACCCGCCCGGCTGTCGGCGGGGTGCGGACCAAGTAAGGATTGGGTCCAGACATATGCCAAAGTCGGCCACCCAGCGAGAGCCGCCAAATGTCACCCCCCGCCTCCCGGGCAAACATACTGGGTCCCCCCGGAGACGAGGTTGTCCACCGCCAGTTTCCCGGCTCCACGAGGCGGCCGTGAATCAGGCAGCCTTGAATGGTGGAAAAATAAATTTCGTTCGTTTGGGAAACCAGCAACTGGTCAACTTGGTCGCCCGGGAGTAAATGCAAACCCGGGCTGGTAATGCGGCGTCCATCCCAAGTCGCCACCTGATCCTTGGAACTAATCCAGAGTATGCCCGTGGCGTCCACCTGCAAGTATTCAATGTTGGGATTTTGGAGCGCCGGGGTGTTTTCCCGGTCAAAGTTTTCAAACCGCACCCCGTCGAAACGGGCCAGACCGTTCTCCGTGCCAATCCACAAGTAACCGTCCGGGGTTTGCGCAATACTGCGGACGGTGTTGTGAGGCAGGCCGCTGGAAGTGTCCCACGTTTGAATTAAAAAATCATCCGGCGCTGCCCCGGCCAACGGGGCCAGCCACACCAGCCAGACCAGCACAAGCCCGGTCCTGCCCAGTCTCCGGGCAAATTTTAGGGTGCCCGCCGGTCCGCTGATAATGGAAGTCGGCATGTGATGACGTCGCCCAGTTTATACCACCCCACGGCCGGTTGTCTGTAAGCATCAAAATGAATTCGGCGGGGCGATGGCTTGGCCGGGCCGGGGCCAGTCGTCGGGACTCCAGTCGAGTTGGCGGAGGAACAGCCGTGAACGGCCTTTGAAGTCAGCATCATAGGTGTGATAACTGATCCATTGGCGGTTGCGGGCCGTTACCAAGCCGATATGGCCGGGGCCGATGTAACGGCCTTCGTTGCCGAGAAATTTACTGCCGCCACCGGCGGCGAGGTCGCTGCCGGTTTGGTCGAGGTAGGGGCCGATGATCTTGTCCGCGCGACCGACGCGGACCTCATAGGTGCTGTTGGTGCCGCGACAGCATTGGCCCCAGTTGACGAAGAGGTAATAGAATCGGCCGTGTTGTATCAGGCAGGCGGCTTCGATGGATTCATTCCACGCCAGATGGTATAGGGGAGAATTGGTGCCGGGACGCAACCCGGTGGCCGGGTCCAGGGCCGTGAGGTAAATGCCTTTCCAATAGGAACCGAACGCCAGCCAAAGGGAACCATCCCGATCCTGCATTACGCTGGGGTCGATGGTGTTGAAATCGCTACTGTTGGTCGAACTGATCACCATGCCGAGGTCGGTCCAGGCGTAATTGGTAGCCGTGTGGTCCAGGGTGGGCGAGGTGGCCAAACCGATGGCCGAGGTTTTTTTGCCCCAGGCGGAGACGGCATAGTAGAGATAAAATTTGTCGTGGAGATGGATGATGTCGGGCGCCCAGAGGTAGCCGTCAAATCCCGGGGCGACGGAACGGGTCCAGTTGGGAGTCACGGGAAATACCGAGGGTTCCACCCGCCAGGCGAGCAAATCGGCCGAGGAACGCACGGCGATGCCGGGGCGGGTGCCGAAAACGTAGTAACGGTCGTGATCGGGGACGATGGTGGAGGGGTCGTGAATGAAATATTGTCCGCTCAGCGGGTCGGGTTGGGCCTGACCAGCCAGGGTAATAAAGCAGAACAAGCCAATGATAATCCAAAGCCACATGGTAATAGGCTGAGCGAATTGCCAGCTATAAGTGCCGGGATCCGGTGGCGGGACAATCGGGCAGACATGCCAGCCTTTTGGACTGGGCGACCTGTCGCCCAGTCCAAAAACGCTCACGCCATCCGTGGTGACGGCTTTGGCAAGGTTGGGCCAACCCGCGCGGTCACGGGCGGGTATACTGAATTTAGATGTTAACATTTAATCGCTTCAACACCGTGCCTAATAATTAGAGACTCCTTACGGAGTCTCTGGCCCATGATTATCAGTTTAGGTCGGGCGAATTTTGATCAGCAGATCCTTGCTTTCCACGGTTTCGCCCACTGAGGCATTGATGGCATCAACCACGCCGTCGGTGGTGGCGTAGACGGTCGTTTGCATTTTCATGGCCTCCATCATCAGGAGTTTTTCGCCCTTGGCGACTTTGTGCCCTACGCTGACCGAAATGGACGCGATCAAGCCGGGGATCGGGGCGGCGATCTGATTGGGATCGTTGATGTCCGCCTTCGGCCGGGTTTTGGCCGAGGGGGCGATTTTCTTGTCGGCAATCATCGCTTCTCGGGTCATGCCGTTGAGCTCGTAAGAGATGGTGCGCCGGCCGTCTTTGTCGGGCTCGCTCACATTGACCAATTTGATAATGAGGGATTTACCCTCCTCAATGGCGACATTGATTTCCTCGCCCCGGCGCAGCCCATAAAAGAAGGCGTGGGTGGGCAGCACGCTGACATCGCTGTATTCTTTCTGTACTTTGGTGAAATCCGTGAAGACTTGCGGGTACATCAGGTAGGAATACAGGTCGTCTTCGGTGCAGACGCGTTTGAGGGTGGCGCTGAGATCCGCGCGCAATTTGTCCAGGTCCGCCGGGGTGGCCACGGCGCCAGGGATCACGCCTTTGGCATAATCCTTGCGGGCCTGGGCGGCCCGTTCCTGGCCGAGCACCACTTTCTGCACTTCCGTTGGCCAGCCATTTTCCGGCCAACCGAGCCCACCGCTCATCATGTCCACCACCGAATCCGGAAACCCCTGTCCGCCGGGTTCGAGATTGACCACATCGGCCGGCTTCACGCCCCGGCTGAAGAGGAACAGGGCCATGTCCCCAACCACTTTGCTGGACGGGGTGACTTTCACGATGTCCCCAAACAATTGGTTGACCTCGGCGTAGGTGCGCGCAATTTCGGGCCAGCGATGGGACACGCCCATGCTCGCGGCCTGTTCCTTGAGGTTGGTATACTGGCCGCCGGGCATTTCGTGCAGGTAGACTTCCGCACTGCCTGTTTTGGGCGCGGTGTCGAAGGGATGATAATACTCCCGCACCCGTTCCCAGTAATCACCAAACTCATTCAGCGCGTCCAAGTCCAGGCCGGTATCGCGCGGGGTATGCTGCAGGGCGGCAACGATGGAATTCAAGTTCGGCTGGCTGGTGCTGCCGCTCATGCTGGAGAGCGCGAGGTCGACCACATCCACACCGGCTTCGCTCGCCTGCAAAATGGCAGCGGATTGGGTGCCGGCGGTGTCGTGGGTATGGAAATGCACCGGGATGCCGACGGCTTCGCGCAGGGCTTTGACGAGCACCTTGGCGGCCGGCGGCCGGCAGAGGCCGGCCATGTCCTTGATGGCCAGCATATGGGCGCCCATCTTTTCCAGTTCTTGGGCCAGTTTGACATAATATTTCAGGGAATACTTGTCGCGTTTCGGATCCAGAATATCTCCGGTATAACAGAGCGCCGCCTCGCAAATGGCATGGGTTTCCTGGACGGCGTTCATCGCCACACGCAGGTTGGGCGTATAATTCAACGAGTCGAAAATCCGGAAGATATCAATGCCCGAGGCGGCGGCGTGTTTGACAAAACCAGCCACCACATTTTCCGGGTAATTGGAATAGCCCACGGCGTTGGAACCGCGGAAGAGCATTTGAAAACAGATGTTCGGAATGCGCGCGCGCAACTGGCGGAGGCGGTCCCACGGATCCTCATGCAAAAACCGCATGGCCGTGTCGAAAGTCGCCCCGCCCCAGAGTTCCAGGGAAAACAGGCCCGAAGAACGCCGCGCCAGGGCATCCGCCACGGCGAGCATGTCATAGCTGCGCACGCGGGTGGCCATCAACGATTGATGGGCATCGCGCAGGGTGGTGTCAGTGACGAGCAGGCGCTTTTGTTTGCGGGTCCACTCGGCAAATTTGGTTGGACCGAGCTTGAGCAGCAAATCACGGGTGCCGGGCGGTGGTGTCAGCTTGTGATCGAAGGCCACCGGGCGGGCCATGATCAGCGCTTTCTCCGGCTTGTAACCCTTGGCGTGGGGATTGCCATTCACGATCACATTGCCCAGGAAATTGAGCAGTTTGGTGGCCCGGTCCCGGCGGGGTTTGAAATGGAACAGCTCCGGGGAGGTGTCAATCAGGGTGGTGGTGGCCTGGCCGGTGCGAAATTTCTCGTGGTGAATGACGTTTTCCAGAAAGGGAATGTTCGTCTTCACCCCGCGAATCCGGAATTCCGAAAGCGCGCGGTGCATGCGGTGCATGGCGATTTCATAGGTCTGCGCACTGGCGATGGCCTTGACCAGCAGGGAATCGTAAAACGGCGTGATGATGGAGCCATCATAACCCATGCCGCCGTCCAGTCGGATGCCAAACCCGCCCGGTGAGCGGTAGGCCAGAATCTTGCCATAATCGGGCATGAATTTGTTCTCCGGATCCTCGGTCGTCACCCGGCATTGGATGGCATAGCCATTGCGCGGAATCTGGTCCTGCGGGGGCATCCCCACCTCCGGTCCGTGTAATTCGTGTCCCTGGGCAATCAAGATCTGCGCCCGCACCAAGTCAAGGCCGGTGATCACCTCGGTGACCGTATGTTCCACCTGGATGCGCGGGTTCATCTCGATAAAAAACCATTCGTGCTTGTCGAGATCGTAAAGAAACTCGATGGTGCCGGCATTGTCATACCGGATTTCTCGGGCCATGCGGGCGGCCGCATCACACAACTCCTGAATGATGTGCTCGGGCAGGCCGAAACTGGGGGCGACTTCAATGACCTTTTGATGCCGGCGCTGCACCGAGCAATCGCGCTCGTGCAAATGAATCACATTGCCGTGCTGGTCACCCAGGATTTGCACTTCAATATGCTTGGCCCGGGGGATGTATTTTTCCAGGAAAACCGCGGGATTGCCGAAGGCCCGCTCCGCCTCGGACTGGGCCTCATCCAGCAAACCGGATAGGTCGGCTGCTTTTTGCACCACTCGCATGCCGCGGCCGCCCCCGCCAAAGGCCGCCTTGATGATCAGCGGAAAACCGATTTGTTTCGCCGCCTTCATGGCCTCGTCACGGTCGGAAATGGGGTCCTCGTTGCCGGGCAGGGTGGGGACATTGATGCGCTGGGCCAGGGCGCGGGCCGCAGTTTTATCCCCCATCATCTCCAGCAATTCCGGACGGGGGCCCACAAACGCAATTCCAGCGGCGGCACAGGCGCGGGCAAAGTGGGCGTTTTCCGAAAGAAAGCCATAGCCGGGATGAATGGCG
Organism: uncultured Verrucomicrobia subdivision 3 bacterium; assembly: GCA_903875465.1. Lineage (GTDB taxonomy): Bacteria > Verrucomicrobiota > Verrucomicrobiia > Limisphaerales > UBA11358 > UBA11358. The sequence goes on along the minus strand of CAIQWB010000038.1, from coordinate 39,277 downwards.
TCCACGCCCTTTTCCTTCGCCATCGTAATGATGCTTTCGATGTCCAGATAAGCCGCCACCGGACCCTTGCCCTGGCCGATGATATAGGCTTCGTCGGCCTTGAAACGATGCAGGCAGAAGCGGTCCTCCTGGGCGTACATGGCGACGGTCCGTAAATTCAACTCGGTGCCGGCGCGGAAGATGCGGATGGCAATTTCACTGCGGTTGGCGGCCAGCAATTTATGAAAAGAACGGCGTGCGCCGGGCTGGGATTTTGCCGTGGATCGGTTTTGATGCGTCGTTGAAATCATGCTTGGTCTTTTTATAAATGTTTGGGCGGCCAATGGCAAAACATAGCTGGCCCCCCGGGGTAATTATTTTGCGGTGCGCCCGCCGGCCCGCCGGTCACCAGGCTATTCCTCAACTGTTTTCAGCAGGGGCACTTCCGCCGGTTGAGCGACCCAGAGCAAGGGCTGGGTCATCGCCATGTTTCGGCGAATTTCCAAGTCGGCGGGGTCGGCTTCCAGCGATTTCCAGAGCTGGAAATATTTGGGATCGCCAAATTCGGCATAGGCCAGCAGCAGGCAGGCCTGGCGTACCGGCCAGCCATCCCAGTGCATAATATCCTTGGGCCGGCCTTGGGCGAGCCATTGGTTTTTATCAGCCAAATAGGGATATATAAAATCCACGGCCTGCCGCGGGGTGCGGCCATCCGGCAGGGTGAGCCGGCAAAAATCCTCCTGCGGGGTCGCGAGCAAGCGCCCCAGAATCAGCAAATTATCGGCCTGAAAAATCGAGTAGCCGTAGGGCTTGGTACGGGCGAGTTCGCGCGGAAAACTGCCGTCATTGGTCATTTGGCGGGGAAACAAGACTTCCTTGAATTGTTTCCGCGCCAGGGCCAGAACCGATTCATTCCCGGTAAATCGCGCAAAACTGGCGAGCTGCACGAAGCAGGCAATACTGTGATTGTTCACGCCCTGCATTTCCTTGACCCCATTCGTGGAGGTCATAATCCAGCGGGTATAATCCGCAAACCACTGTTTTAATCCTTGGGTCGTGGCGGCGGGGAAGGCCGGGGATTTTTCGAGAAAGGGTAGGGCGACCGTCAATTCGGCCAGGTGCAGGGTATCGATAATCCCATATTGCCGGCCCATGCGGTTGCCCAAGACTACTTGGGCATATTGCAGGTCGGGGTTCATCCGCGTAGCCTCGTCCAGAAAAAATACGCGCAGTAATCGATCGGCCTTGGTCGCATATTTGTCGTCCCCACTGAGCAGATAGGCGGCGGTTAGGGCGGCGACGGCATCCTTCATATGGCGCATGGCCAGACGATGATCGGTGAAGACGTCGGGAAAGGACTGCCCGTCGCGTTCCACATAGGGCAGGCCGGAGGTGCTATTGGGGTTGGGCCAGGAATAGTCGGCTTGGGAATAAAAATCATGCAGGCCGCCGGGGCTGTTGGTGGCGCGCGAATCCGTGATGGCGGGTGGGTGCACGGCCAGTGCCAGCGCCGCCATGTGGAAAATGCGTGCCCGATCTATTTTGGCGACTTGATGCGCAACGGTACTTGGCGGCCAAGCGGGTTGCGGCGTCTGGGCCCACGCCCGGCCAATAATCAATAACCAAACCAAGCCAACCGCCCACTGCCGAAACCTGGATGCTTTCATGGATGCTGGAATCGTGCCATGCCCTCAGGTCAACGCTTCATTTGGCCGGGGTAAAGTGGAGAATGGCAGCCGAGCCTGCGGCCACCTGGACCGCGAGCGATGCCGCACCCCCAGGAGCGAGGTCCCGCCAGTGTCCCGCCCAGTTGCCCTGGGAGTCCACTTCCACACCGCCGAGGTGGATGCCAGTTTTGGCGGCGATGTCGGCGTTTTCCTGACCGAGATCCATTCGTTGCCAGGTGCCGCTGCCGCTGTCCGGAGGCAATTGCAGGGAAACGTTGGCGGCGGCGGACGTTTCACCCTGGCATTTATTAATCAAGGTCAGGTAATAGGAATGGTCGGCATCCTGGTAGGCGTAGGCATTAAAATTGAAGTTGGTGGCCGACTGAATGGCCACGGGCAGGGATTTGCCGTGGGCACCCTGGGTGAAGGCCAGATAAGCGTAACCTTGGGGTCGCATCGCAAAACCCTGGCCATCCGCCTGGCGGAGAAAGGCGGCGTAATTGGGCGGGCCAAACCTGCCGTCCCGCCCGACCAATTCGCCGGTGTGATAATTCACTCCCAAAATGTGGTGTGCGGCCCACCAATGGGTGCAATCCAGCGCCCATAAGGCGGCCGCGAAAGTATCACTCGAACCAAACGCACCCCCATTGTAACAACTGTTCATTTCGTCAATGCGATAAGGCACTTTTTGGGCAGCCAGTTTGACCCCCAGGGTGGCATATTGCTTTTCGTAGTCGGCATGGAGCCGGTTGGAAAGAAAGCGGACCCGGCTGGCCGGGGCATTGGTCTCGGCAGCCCGGCCCGAGCCGAGGAAATAATAATGATCGCTGGCCATGGCCAGGTGCCCATCACCAAAGATATCCCGGGCCAGGTGGAGGGCGTAGTCGGGATTGGCGCTGGGCCCGTCGAACATCGCCTGGGGCACGGCTTTGAGAATGGCGTCATATTCCGGCCGCCATTGGGCGTAAAAGGATTCGTAGCTTTTAACCGCGAAGAAATTGGGTTCGTTGCCCACGGCAAAGCAATCCAACCGGTCCGCATCCTGCTCATAAATATATCTGGCCAGCCGCGCCGCTTCGGCAGGGTCACCATTTTTCAAGCGAAAAGAATAAATCACTTTGACTTCGGCGGCCCGGGCAAAGTTGAACAATTGGTCGATATCCGGTTCTTGGGGCACCGGGATGCGGGGATCATCCACCGCGTTGGCCCCCACCCGCAGGCTTTTGATGCCTAGTGTATGGAACAGCTTGACCAGGGCTTGGTCCTTCGCGTCGAAATAGTAACGACCCTCCTTGGGCAGCAGCATGGAGGACTCGTAGCTCAAGCCCAAAAAACCCGGTGCCAGGTCGGCGCTGAGATTGTCATTGGATACAGTCACCGTGACGGTTTGCGTTTGCGCCTCGGCCCCAACGGGGGATAGCCAGATGGAATGAATAATGGCCAGCAACGCCAGCCACGGCATCGATATGATTTTCATTGATGAAAGAGGGGATAAGGGAATTGGGAGCAAATTGCAATCATGGACCATGCACCCATGGCCGTCTCTGTCCCTTCCACCAGCCGATGCCCGCCCTCCCTAATTCCCGGCCGCCGCATTCGCCTCACGCAATTGCTTTTCCGTTTGCAAGCGCAACTGGCCGCAGGCGGCGTCAATGTCGTGACCTTTTTCCCGGCGAAGCGTTGCGATGGCATCCTCCTTTTCCAAGGCCGCTAAAAACGCTTCCTGGGCAGCTTCTGCCGGTCGTTCCCAAGGCAGTCCCTCGACCTTGTTGTAAGGGATCAGATTGACCTTGGCGAACAGTTTTTTCGTGAGGGTGGCCAGCGGTTTGGCTTGGTCCACCGCATCATTGACTCCCGCGATCAAGATATACTCGAAGGTAATCATCCGGCCCTTCACGGATTGGTAATCTTCGCAGGCAGCGACGAGCTCACGCAAGGGGTACTTGCGATTGACGGGCATGATTCGGTCGCGGACGGCGTCGGTGGCGCCGTGCAGCGAGATCGCCAGGCGAAATTGCAACGGTTCCGCGGCGAGTCGGCGGATTTGCGGCGCGAGGCCGCTAGTGGAAATAGTGATTTTGCGAGCCCCGATGCCGCCCCCCCAGGGCGCGTTCAGGATGCGCAGAGCCGTAAGCAAGTTGTCGTAATTGGCCAGCGGTTCACCCATGCCCATGATCACCAGGTTATCCACCAGCCGGCCGCCCGTTTTGGGGGTGGTCTCGGTTTTGGGCTGCGCGGCATGCCAGCGTTCCACCGAGAACACCTGTTCGATGATTTCACTGGCATTGAGGTTGCGTTTCCAGCCATCCAACCCACTGGCACAGAACTTGCACCCATAAGCGCATCCTACCTGCGTGGAAACGCAGAGGGTATGCCGGTCACTGGCCTCACCATAAAGAGCCGGGTTGGCCGGGATGAGCACGCTTTCCACCAGGGAACCATCGGCGAGCTTCCACAAAAATTTCTGGGTCGTGTCCGCCGAGCCCTGCTTGCGCACGAGTTCGTGGGTGTGCAGGGAATAATTCTGGCGGAGCAACTCCCGCAGCGCCTTGGGCAGGTTGGTCATTTCGTCCCAGCTTGCCGCCCGGCGGGTATAGAGCCATTCCAGCAATTGGGCCACGCGATAGGCCGGCTGCTGCCAGCTGGCAAATTGCGTTTCCAATTCTTCGCGGGTCAGGGTTTTAATGTCGGTTACCACCCCGGTAATCTAACCTTTACGGGACCTAAAACCAAGCCGCATATGGCGATAATTACAAACCTGGACTGCTTTGCATGATGCCGCCATCGGCGAAGATGGTGGTGGCGGTCATATAGCTGGCGCCGTCGCCGGCCAAAAAAGCCACCAAACGGGCGATTTCTTCCGGGCGCCCCAGGCGGCCCAATGGGATCGCGTTGTTGAGTTTTTGTAGCAGCGAGGGATCCGCCATGGTCGCCGTGTTGATCGGCGTGGCCACCGCGCCCGGGCCCACACCGACCACCAGGATGTTGTGGGGCGCGAGTTCCACGCCCGCAGTCCGGGTGAGCATGCGCATGCCGCCCTTGGCGAGGCAGTAGGCGGTATTGCCGGGCATGGGCCAGTCCTCGTGGACGGAAGTAATATTGATGATGCGTCCGCCGCCGCCTTGTTTGATCATTTGTTGCGCGGCGAGCTGGGTGCCGAAGAACGCACTCTTGAGATTGATGTTGAGCACTTTCTCATATTGCGCCTCGGTGGTGTCCAGAATCGAAGTGCGGGTTTCCACCCCGGCATTGTTGACCATGATGTCGATGCGGCCGAATTCCTGCACCGCAGTGGCAATCAAGGTTGCCAGCTCCGCCACCTGGCTGACATCCGCTTTTACGCCAATCGCGCAGTCGCCCAGGGCCCGCACCTGTTGGGCCAGCGCCTCCGTGGCCTCGGGGTGGACGACGTAATCAATAACGATGTTGGCCCCTTGTTTGGCCAGTTCCAAGACGATGGCCATGCCGATGCCGCTATTACCGCCGGTGACAATCGCCACCTTGCCTTTTAGATTCATGGTTATGCTCCTTGTTTAATAGATGTTATTCACGAGATTAATTTTTAACTGGCCGAATTGTTTGCTCCAGCAACGTTTTGTTGCCGGGATGACCCCTGCCGCGGTGGACGTAGAAGTTTGGCAATCAGCCCAGTCCAGCCGGTCTGATGCGAGGCGCCAAGGCCGATGCCCGTATCCCCATGAAAGTATTCATGAAATAGTACATAATCCTTGAATTGCGGATCAGCGGCCTGCTTGGGATGGGTTTTTAATACCGGTCGCTGGCCGTCCTTGCCCACGAGAAACAATTTGGCCAGCCGGTGCACTAATTCATCCGCGACCGCTTGAATGGTTACCCATTTACCCGAGCCGGCCGGACACTCAACCTTGAATTCATCCCCGTAATAGTGATGGAATTTTTGCAAGGCCTCGATGATGAGATAATTGATGGGCATCCAAATGGGGCCGCGCCAGTTGGAATTGCCGCCGAACATGCCGCTTTTCGATTCGGCTGGCCAATAACCCACTTCATACCTTGCCCCGCTCGCGACAAAGACGAAGGGCTGTTGTTCATGACGTTTGGAAAGGGAACGCACACCCTGGTCGGAAAGAAACTGGGTTTCATCAAGCATGCGCCGGAGCAGGGCATTCATGCGATGACCGCGGAGCAAGGAAAGCAGTTTGCGGTCGCCGATGCCGCAGACTCGCCAGTTGGAAATCAAACCGGCCAATTCCGGCCGGTATTGCAGATACCATTCCATCCGCGCAGTAAATGCCGGCAGTTGTTTCAGTAATTCCGGCTCCAACACCTCCACGACCAGCAAGGGGAGCAAGCCCACCGCCGACTGGATTTTTACCGGCAAACTCGTGTTGTCCGGCAGAATGATGTGGTCATAATAAAATTGATCCGCTTCGTCCCACAATTTCAGGGTGTCCTCCGCCACCCCGTTAATGGCGGCGGCAATGGCCAGGAAGTGCTCGAAAAACTTGGTGGCGATGTCTTCGTACACGGGATTGTGCCAGGCCGCCAGTTCAAGGGAAATCCGCAGCAAGTTCAAGCCATACATCGCCATCCAACTCGTGCCATCCGCCTGGTTGATCAAGCCGCCGGTGGGCAGCGGTTTGCTGCGGTCGAACACCCCGATATTATCGAGCCCGAGGAAACCACCTTGGAAAATGTTGCGGCCCTGCTCGTCCTTGCGGTTGACCCACCAGGTGAAATTGATGAGCAGCTTTTGAAAATTGCGTTCCAAAAAATCCCAGTCGCCCGGGTAGCCGGGATCGGTTTCCTGGCGCTGCCGGCGGTCAATTTGAAACACCCGGAAGGCCGCCCAAGCCTGCACCGGTGGGTTCACATCCCCCAAGGCCCACTCATAAGCGGGCAACTGGCCATTGGGGTGCATATACCATTCGCGCAGCAGCAGGATGAGCTGCGACTTGGCAAATTCCGGGTCGATTTCGGCCAGCGCCACGCAATGAAAGGAAAGATCCCAAGCGGCGTACCAGGGATATTCCCACTTGTCCGGCATGGAAATGACTTCGGCGTTGTTGAGGTGTTTCCACCCCGAGTTGCGGCCCTGAAGCCGTTCCGGCGGTGGCGGCGGTTGGGTGGTGTCACCGGCCAGCCAGCGGCTGACGTTGTAGTGAAAGAATTGCTTGCTCCAGATCAGGCCGGCAAACGCCTGGCGCTGCACCAGGCGGGCATCGGCATCGGACACGGCCTTTTGGATTCCAGCATAAAACTCATCAGCCTCGCGGCGGCGTTGCTCGAAAACGGCATCAAAATCCGTCCACGGCGAAACTTCCGCCAGCGCCGCTGCCGGGGCCAGGCGCAAGCGAATGCGGATCTGCCCACCGGCCGGGATCGAGCAATCATAGCTGGCACCCGCCTTGGTGCCGGTTTGTTGCGGGTTCACCGCCTCCCGGCGGTCTTGAATTAAATATTCATGGAAAGCATCCTTGAAATATCCTTTGGCCTCTGACTGTCCGAATAGCCGCCGCCCATTGGTTTCATTTTCACAAAAGAGCAAGTCTGGCGTGCCTTCACAGTGGAGTTGGAAATTTCCCTGCTTGGGATGCTCAATTTTTATACCCCCGGACACGGCCGATAACCTGGGCCTGGTTGGTTTGCGATACCAAGTCCAGGTGTTTCGGCAGCAGAGTTGCGGCAGCAGCACCAAACGAGCCGTTTGCGGTCCCCGATTATGGACGGTAACCAGCATGAGAATATCCTCGGGCGCGGCCTTGGCGTATTCCACAAACACATCAAAATAGCGGTCCTCATCGAACAGGCCGGTGTCCAGCAACTCAAATTCCGGCTGGGTGGGCCCGCGACGCCGGTTTTCCTCCACGAGTTGCGTGTAGGGGAAGGCCCCCTGTGGATACTTGTACAGCATTTTCAGGTAGGAATGGCTGGGGGTGCCATCCAGATAATAGTACAATTCCTTGACGTCTTCACCGTGGTTGCCTTCCGAATTCGTGAGGCCAAAAAGCCGTTCTTTTAATATGGGATCCCGGCCGTTCCACATCCCCAGGGAGAGACAAAGGTGCTGCCAGTCGTCACTAAAACCGGCAATGCCGTCCTCGCCCCAGCGATACGCCCGGCTCCGCGCATGATCGTGGGGCAGATATTCCCAAGCGGTCCCGCCCGTGCTGTAATCCTCGCGCACTGTACCCCATTGCCGCTCGGCCAGGTAAGGCCCCCACCGCCGCCAGTTTTGGGTTCCCGCCCGGTCTTCGGCCATCCGCTGTTGTTCGGCTGCCACGGGTGGCGTTGGCGCGGCTGTGGAGTTGGGGCTGGGTTTGAGCATGGCCAGGCTGGGGTGGCGTTTGGTTAGAATAATGAAGTGGAATACATGGCCGATCCTTTTGCGAGACTTATTTTGTCATAAGAAAGTTGAATTCGCAGCAAACCGCGGCGGGGTCGGCCTTTTGACGGTTATTTTCGGTTGCGAATGCCTGAACGAATGCGCCGGTAAGGCCCGGCGAGCGGTCCGGGAATTTTTGCCTGGCACTATATTAAACCACGGTATTGATTGCCTGCCGGGGCAACCCGCCACCCTCAATGAAAGCTAAACCGCAGCACCGCGAAATTGGGGCCATGAAATGCCGGACCGCTGATTGCTGACGGGGCGGCTACCGGCGGGGGCATGGTGATTGCCGATTTCGGCACCGCCACCGTTGGTCCGGCCGAATGGAATAGCGCCAGCGTTTGCTTGGGCTGGATCAAATCGACCGCCAGACCGGTGACCACTGTGTGAGCTCCCATGGTCAGCCGGGGTTCCGATTTGGTGACGGTTAAAATGGCGGGGGCAGAATTAGTGAGCATGCCCGGCCGGATCAGTGCGGATGGGTCCTGTGCCCGGGCCATCCCGGAGACCGTCAGACTTGCCGCCAGCAACCAAAAAGCACGGAGCTTCACTTTCATGGCTTTAAGTCTCTATCAGTTTGTAGTATTGTCAAATTATCTGGGAATAAACGTTTGGCCGGGCGCTCTCATAGGTAGAATGAAACACGAGCTTCTAATGAGTTGCACCGCTTTGCTCCTGGCCCTGACCCTGGTGGGTTGCGGGGCGGGCAAGGCAGGCCAAACCGAATCCAATTTAATTGAAAATATCGCCATGAATAATTTCAAACCCATACCACCCGAGGAACGCAAACAGAAGTTAACCGCCCTCCAATATGCCGTGACGCAAAAAGCCGCCACCGAACCGGCGTTTCATAATGAGTTTTGGGATAATCACCAGCCGGGCATTTATGTGGACGTGGTCTCCGGCAAGCCGCTATTCAGTTCGCTGGATAAATTTGATTCCGGCTGTGGGTGGCCCAGTTTTACCCAGCCCGTCAATCCGACGGAAGTCGTGGAAAAAAGTGACCATACCTATGGCATGGTACGCACTGAGGTGCGCTCGGCCTCGGCTGATTCCCATTTGGGCCATGTGTTTGATGACGGCCCCGGGCCCACCCATCTGCGCTATTGCATCAACTCCGCCTCGCTCAGGTTCATTCCGGTGGAGCAAATGGCCGCGGCGGGTTATGGCGCCCTCCTGGAACCCTTTGTCAAGGCCGGTCTCGTCAAGCCCTCCACCCAGCGGGAGACGGCCATCGTTTCCGGCGGCTGTTTCTGGGGTATGCAGGAAATCATTCGCAAACTCCCTGGCGTGGTAAAATCCTCAGTGGGTTACACCGGCGGCACGGTGCCCAACCCCACTTATGAACAGGTGTGCACCCATACCACCGGTCATGCGGAAGCCGTGGAGGTGGTCTTTGATCCCACCATTCTTAGTTACGAGCAGTTTCTGGGGTTTTTCTTCCGCATGCACGATCCCACCACCTTGAACCGCCAGGAAAACGACATTGGCGACCAATATCGTTCGGGAATATTTTACACCAGTGAAGCCCAGCGGGTGTCCGCCGAAAAGGTGAAGGCCGAAGTCGACAAATCCGGCAAATGGAAACGCCCCGTGGTGACAGAAATCACCAAGGCTGGAACTTTTTATTCGGCCGAGGAGTATCACCAGGATTACTTGCAGAAAAATCCCGGTGGTTATATGTGCCATTATTTGCGGCCCTAACGCGGAACCACCGCCTCCATTTCCAATAGTCTAATTCGGGGGTAGGGACCAGCCTTGCCCCTCTACCCAACGGTTTAATACATAGTAAAATACTTATGAACTGGCATCGTCTGACCACGCCCATGCTGGCTGGCGGAATGACTTTGGCGGCGCTGTCTTGGTTCCCCCGGGCGCTGACCGCCGCCCCGGTGGAATTGGGGAGTTCCCGGCACCAGACCTCCCTCTTGGAACTCTACACCTCTGAGGGTTGCAGCAGTTGTCCCCCGGCGGAAAACTGGCTCAGTAAATTAAAGGATAGCGCCGGTTTGTGGCGTGATTTCGTGCCCGTGGCGTTTCATGTGGATTACTGGAATTATCTGGGCTGGCGGGATCCTTGGTCCCAGGAGGCTGCTGCTGATCGCCAGCGGGAATATGCCCGCCAGTGGGGCAGCGCCAATATTTACACTCCGGAATTGGTGCTCAATGGCGCGGAATGGCAGCGCCCGGTATGGAGTCATTCCCTCCCGGAAACCGGACTGAAGGATGCCGGCGTGTTAAAAGCCAGTTCTGCCGACGGATGGCAATGGCAGGTCACATACTCGGCACCGGCCGGCAGTCCGCGGGTTTATGAATTGCATTCCGCGCTCTTGGTAAGCGGGGTGGGGTCGGAGGTCACTGCCGGGGAAAATGCCGGACGACATTTGTCGCATGATTTCGTGGCCCTCATCCATAACGAGCAGCCCCTGGTCGGTAAAACCAACGACTTCCGCGGTAGTTTTCGCATCGATCCAGGCTTAAAGCCCACCACTGGCCGGCTGGCGCTGGCCGTCTGGGTGGTGCCGAATGGCCAGGCGCAACCGGCCCAAGCGGTGGGTGGGTGGCTGCCCTAAGGGCCGCCTCGTCCCGCAGTCAAATGCGGCGATTCCAGGCCGGTCGGCAGCCAAAGCCGGTTCCGGCAGTCCTTGGTTTGCCCCTGTCAACCCAACAGCTCTTCCGCATGCCGCCGCGCGGCCTGGCTCTGCCCGCCCAGCATCCGCGCCAGTTCGGTGACCCGCTCCGCCGGCCCGAGCAACGCAATTTCTGAAGTCGTCCGGCCTTCGCGGACTTGCTTCGTGACGACGTAATGCGCATCCGCCGGCGCTGCCACCTGGGGCAGGTGCGTGATGCACAGGACCTGGCGGTTTTGGCCGATTTGCCGCATCTTTTTGCCCACCGTATGCGCGGTTTCCCCGCCCACATTGGCGTCCACTTCATCGAACACCAGCACCGGAATTTCGTCCTCGGCGGCGAGCACGGTTTTGAGTGCGAGCATCACGCGGGCCATTTCCCCGGAGGAGGCGATGCCACGCAAGGGCTTGGCCGGTTCACCAGGGTTGGGCGCGAATTGAAATTCCAATTCATCCCAACCGGTGGCCAGCGGTTGGGCAGCGGCGGTGAGCGTGATCTCAAATTTACTTTGTTTGAAGCCCAAATCCTCCAATTGCTGGCTGGCGGCCCGCGCCAGTTGCGGAATGATTTTGCGCCGCCGGGCGGTCAGGTCGCGACCGGTCCGAACTAATTCGGCATGCAGCTTGGCGAGTGCCGCATTGAGTCGTTCCAGCTCGACATCGCGGGACTCCAGCGCCAGCAATTGGCGTTTCGCTTCGGCACCGAAGGCCAGCACATCGGCCAGGCTCGCCCCATACTTGCGTTTGAGGGTGTGGATGAGGTTGAGTCGTTCCTCCACCTCCGCCAGTCGGGCCGGGTCCACGTCCACCTTGTCGGCGTAATGCGACAGTTCGGACTGTAACTCGCGATAGGTGGCCAGCGCACTGGCATGCAATTCCAGCAAGGGCACCGCCCCGGGGTCTACGCGTTGCAACTCCTGCAAGGCCCGGCCAATGATGCCCGCCTGGGTGAGCAAGGGGTTGTCGCCTTCGCTCAGGCCATCCAGCACGCTTTGGCTTAATTGCAGCAGCCGGGCGGCATTGCTCGCGCGGTTAAATTCCGCTTCAACCGTGGCTTCCTCCTCCGGCTGCAAGCGTGCCGCTTCAATTTCCCGGACTTGGAACCGCAGCAGATCCAGTTGTTGCGCGTAAGTTTTTTCATCCACCACCAGCGCGGCTTTCTCGGCCTCCAAGGCGGCTCGCTGCCGCAGCAATTCGGCAAAAGCCGCCCGTTCGCCGGCCAGGTTGCCGTAGGCATCCAGAATCGCCAGTTGCCGGGCAGGGTGGAGCAGCGACTGATGATCGTGCGGCCCGTGCATATCCACCAACCACTTGCCCAGTTCGGCCAGCGTGGCGAGCGTGGTCGCCGAACCATTCACAAACTGGCGGTTGGTCCCGGTCAGCGTGAAGGTTCGCTTCAACACCAATTGATGGTCCTCGCAAGGTTCCAGCCCGTTTTCCTCCAGAAAGCCGGGCAGGGGGGCGCGCAAGCCGTTCACATTGAGCACCGCTTCCACCGAGCAACTGTCGCTGCCATTACGGATGAGCGCCCGGTCGGCACGTTCACCCAGCACGAGGTTAAGCGCGCCGATGATGATGGACTTGCCCGCGCCGGTTTCGCCGGTGATCACATTGCAGCCCGGCTGGAGCTCCAGGGTGAGGTCCGCCACCAGGGCAAGGTTTTTAATGCGTAACGTGGTTAACATCGTTAAAATCTCGTCGCTTGAATTTGGCGGTTGGAACCGCATTCGGCAAAAGAAAATTTCAATCATGTCGCTTTCGCTTACATTTCTGGGGTCTGGCACCTCCCAAGGGGTGCCGCTGATCGGGGTGGATTATCCGCCGGAATTCCTGGCCAATTCCAAAAATTGGCGCACCCGCCCGGCCGTTTATGTGGCCACTGAGCAGGTTAAATTTGTCATCGACACCCCCCCGGACTTTCGCATGCAATGCCTGCGTGAGCATATCCGCTGGCTGGACGCCGTGATTTTCACCCATTCCCACGCCGACCACATCATGGGCCTGGACGATTGCCGGCGGTTTTGCGATTTGCGCGGGGAAAAGGCCCTCCCCATCTACGCCAACGAGGGTACCATGAACGACTTGCGCCGGGTGTTCAACTACGCGTTTCACAACGGCCCCTGGCCCCGTGGTTATTTTATTCCCGAACCCCGCGTGGTCGACGGACCTTTCACGCTTGGCGACCTGACGGTTACCCCACTGATCCTCCCGCACGGTCGCATCAATACCAATGGCTATTTGTTTGAGCAAAATGGTCGCAAACGCCTGGCTTACCTGAGCGATTGCAAGGAAGTCCCTGAGGGCGCCATCGAACGTATTCGTGGCGTGGAGGTGGTGGTGCTGGACGCCCTGCGTTACAAACCGCATCCCACCCACATGTGTCTGGATGAGGCCCTCACGGCCGCCCGCCGCATCGGTGCCGGGCAGACCTATTTCACCCATTTGACCCACGATTACGACCACGACCGCGCCCAGGCTGAACTCCCCTCTGGCGTGACCCTGGCCTATGACGGCCTCAAAGTGGTGATTTAGTAGGCAAGGTAACCACCAAAAGACGGGTTTTATCCGGCTTTGCGAAGTAAATCAGCCATGTCCGGTCGGCTGTTTTTAATTTTTTGAATATCCAGCGTTATGTGCAAATAACCCGCGATATAAACATAGATGTTCTGCAAATCCGGGCTCCAAGGCGCGGCGACTGTATCCAGTGGCGTTTCGCCACGATGATTCTTGGCCGTGACATCGGCTCCTTTTGCCAATAGGAACTCGGCCGTCTCGCGCTGGCAAAAGAACGCCGCCAGATGCAATGCGGTGGCCCCATCATTGTTCCTGGCATCCAGCTTGGCACCCTTCTGAATCAGCAGTTGGGCCGCTTCCGTTTGGCCAAATAGGGCGGCGACCATCAATGGGGTGCTCCCGCCGGCAGCATCCCGGGCATTGATGTCCGTACCCGCGTCGAGATTTTGTTTGATATGCGGCATGTCGCCTTTGGCCGCCGCAGTCCAGATATCCACAGCCGGCTTGGGCCTGGTGCAACCGACCAGCAAGATGGCGCTGAGCAAAGTGAACAGGATGTTTTTCATTGGCGATTAAATCCACCGGACGCCCGCCGCGCCCATGGCCGGCAAAAAAAACGTGGGCCTGACGCCAGGCCCACGTTTGTTGCCTCCATAAATTAGGAAACCCAGCCGCTCTTCAAACCGTAGGCAGTTTCATTCCAAAGCAGTTCCTGCTTGAATTGGCGGAGCTTGGTGTCGGCGTCGATGACCACGACTTCGATACCGGCTATGGCCGCGAAATCTTCCAGCATTTCCGTGGTGACCGCCTGGCTGAATCCAGTATGGTGCGCCCCGCCGGCATAAATCCACGCGGCACACGCGTCGGCAAAGTTCGGCCGGCATTTCCAGACGGCTTGGGCCACCGGCAGGCGGGGCATGGGGTGTTCGGGGTTAACCACATCTACTTCGTTGATCAGCAGGCGGAAGCGGTTGCCAAAGTCCATCAGCGAGGCGTTGAGCGCGGGGCCGGCCGGGGTGTTGAAGACGAGCCGCGCCGGGTCGGCTTTGCCGCCAATCCCCAAGGGATGCACCTGCAACGAGGCTTTGCCCGCGGCGATGCTGGGGCAAATTTCCAGCATGTGCGCCCCCAGGACGAGCTGGTTGCCCGGGGCCAAATGATAGGTATAATCTTCCATGAAGGAAGTGCCACCGGTCAGGCCACTGGCCATGACCTTCATGGCCCGCACCAAGGCGGCCGTCTTCCAATCGCCTTCACCGGCAAACCCGTAACCATCCGCCATCAACCGTTGCGGTGCCAGGCCCGGCAATTGTACCAGGCCGTGGAGATCTTCAAACGTAGTCGTGAAACCCTTGAAATCACCGGCCGTCAAAAATGCCCGCAGGCCCAGTTCAATCCGTGCGGCTTCCCGGATGGATTTGTGCCGCTTGCCACCGGTTTGCAAATCGGCGGCGAGGTCGTAAGTGGCCTCGTAGGTATGGATGAGCGCTTCCACTTCCTTGTCGGAAACTTCATTGATGACTTTCACCAAATCACCCACGCCATAAGTATTGACTGAAAAGCCAAATTTGATTTGGGCCGAGACCTTGTCGCCCTCCGTCACGGCTACTTCGCGCATGTTATCGCCAAAGCGGCAGAATTTGGCGGTTTGCCAGTCATTCCAGGCCGCTGCGGCCCGCGCCCAGGCCCCCAGCTTTTCCTGGGTGGCAGCTTCCTGCCAGAAGCCCACGATCACTTTGCGGGCCAGCCGCAAACGGCTCCAAATGAACCCGTGCTCACGATCGCCGTGGGCCGCCTGGTTCATGTTCATGAAATCCATGTCAATCGTTCCCCAGGGAATGTCGCGGTTATATTGCGTGTGCAAATGCGCCACCGGCTTGCGGAGCTGTTTCAGACCGTTGATCCACATCTTGGAGGGGGAGAACGTGTGGCACCAGGTGATCAGGCCAATGCACTTGGCCGCGTTGTTGGCGGCCTGGCAGATTTCGGTGATGGCATCCGGTGACACCATGACCGGTTTAAAGACCACTTTCACCGGAATGGCCGGCGCCACATTGAGCGCCTTGGCGATTTCCCGGGAATGTTCCGCGACTTTCGCCAGGGTTTCCGGTCCATAAAGATGCTGGCTGCCGGTAACGAACCACACTTCGAGTTGCTTTAATTTAATCATATGATTTTTCGATTTTGGGGGATTCACCGCCAAGTTTCAAGGGCCAATGAAATGGGTGTTTTTTTTTGAGCAGGAAATCCAGCCGGCCGGCCGCAAGGTTTTAATCACCAAACGGGACATTTTTAAACGCCTCCATCCCTTATGGGAGCAAGTGTCCCGCCGCATCTCCCCGGGATTTATGACGAAAGCTGGCACAATGTGCTGGCGGTAACCCCAATGGCCTGAAACAGTGAGCTGGCTGGCAATTTTTATGACGAAACATGTTAACCTGGTCGGTAGTCGGCAAGGCCGGCTGCGGATAAGCTGGTTCCTGGCAGTTTGGGTGACCGCGTGCTGCGGGTTACGCGCCCAGGACATTGTACTCTCCGATTTTGAGCAAACCAACTACGCCTGGCTCCCGGGTGGTAGTTGGACCGTGACCGGCACCGCCTTTGGTGCCGGGCCAGCCCACGGAACCCTGTCCGGCCAAATGGTGGTGGCGGGTTACCAAGGCCATGGATTGGTAAATTCATTCAACGGCGGTGACGCTGGCACTGGCACGCTCACGTCGCCGCCCTTCATCCTTCAACGCCATTACCTCGAGTTCCTCATGGGGGGCGGCGGTTTCGCGGACCGGACGTTCATGGAATTGCTCGTGGATGGTAAATCGGTGAGAACGGCTTGCGGGTCCAATACCCAGCCCGGAGGCAGTGAACAATTGAGCTGGCAAGGCTGGGAAGTAAGTGAACTTGCCGGAAAAACCGCGGTGCTCCGCATCGTCGACAACGCCAACGGCGGCTGGGGACACATTAACGCGGATCAGATTGTGCAAACGGACATCCAGCATCCCGGGATGTTGACCGAAGCCCGGCGTGATTTTCCGGCGGGCCGGAGTTATTTGCGTATTCCCATCAAAAATGGTGCGGCCGCTCGCCAGGTCACCTTGTTGGTGGATGGAGTGGCCGTGGTGGTCAATGACCTGGAACTGGCCGATGGCAAGCCGGATTGGTGGGCCTTTATGGATGTGCGCCGGTGGCCGGGCCAAACCGTCTCCCTCCAAGTGGATAAACTGCCAGTGGCTTCAGCGGCATTGCGTGCCATCGAACCTGGCAATGACCTCCAGGACGCGGATAATTTATACCATGAATCCTTGCGCGGGCAGTTGCATTTCTCCTCCCGGCGTGGCTGGAATAATGATCCCAACGGCCTGTGCTATTACCAGGGTGAATACCACCTGTTTTATCAGCACAATCCTTATGGCTGGAATTGGGGCAACATGCATTGGGGCCATGCGACGAGCCCGGACATGGTTCACTGGCGGGAATGGGGCGATGTCCTCGCGCCGGATCAATTTGGTCCCATGTTTAGCGGCAGCGCGGTCGTGGACTGGCAGAATACCAGCGGCTTCGGGACGGCCGGGAAACCGCCGCTGGTGCTGGTTTACACGGCCGCTGGCCAGCCTTCCGTGCAATGTCTCGCCGCCAGCACTGATGGTCGGGTTTTTACCAAGTTCAGCGGGAATCCCGTCGTGCCGCAGATCAGTGATGGCAATCGCGATCCCAAGGTGCGCTGGTATGCGCCGGCAAAGAAATGGATCATGTGCCTCTATGCGGGGCACAACCATGTGAACGCGATCTATTTCCTGAGTTCTCCGGACTTGAAGCACTGGACGGTGATGAGCCATGTGGACGGTTTGTTTGAGTGCCCGGATTTTTTTGAATTGCCTGTGGATGGAAATCCGGCCAGCCGCCAATGGGTGTTAACCGCCGCCAGTAGTGAATATTTCGTGGGCACGTTTGATGGCACCACCTTTACGCCGCAAACCCCGAAACTGCCCGGTCACCGCGGCCGCGGTTTCTATGCCGCCCAAACCTTTAGTGATCTGCCCGCCCGCGATGGTCGGCGAATACAGATCGGCTGGCTGCAAACCGCCACCCCGGGCATGCCCTTTAATCAAGCCATGAGTCTGCCCAACGAATTACGCCTGACCCAAACCCCGGAAGGCCCGCGGCTGACCTGGACCCCGGTGAAAGAAATCCAATCCCTGCGCACCCACGCGCATGAGGCTGGAGCCCTGACCCTCCGGGCCGGTGATGCCAATCCATTGGCGCACGTGAAGTCCGAATTGGTGGAGCTGCGGGCCGATTTTGCACCCGGCACCGCCACCACCGTTTTTCAGGTGCGCGGCATCACCATTAGCTATGACCCGGGAAAACAAGAACTCTCCGTGGCGGATCTCCACGTGCCCGCCCCGTTGCGCGGGGGAAAACAGCGCCTCATCCTTTATTGCGACCGCACCGCACTGGAAATTTATGCCAGTGATGGACTGACCTACGTGCCGTTTCCCGATCAAGCCAACCCCCAGGATTTGGCTCTTAGTGTGCAAGTCCACGGGGACCGGGTGGAATTCAGTGCCTTAACGGTTTATGAGTTAAAATCCGCCTGGCCATAGTCTCCTTGGCAGCAAGCGCAGTTTGGCTCGCACCTCATTTTTGAATGTGCTATCCCTTGCGCATGATTACCCGTCGCGAGTTGATCGCTGCTGTCAGCCTTAGTTTCATCACCGGCGCTGGTTTGGCCCTGGCAGCGGTCACAGCCAAACCCGTGATGCATTCCTGCATCTTCAATTGGGACAACCTCCAAGTGACACCCACAAAAATCGGCGGACGGCGGACGGTCTTTGACAACCCCACGCCTGCCTTGGCCAATTTTGAAGGTCACATTACCACGCTCAATCCCGGTGAATCCCCGCATCCGCCACACCGGCATGTGGATGAGGAACTCATGGTCATCAAGGAAGGCACCTTGGAGGCCTGGCAGGGGGATCACACCAATGTGGTCACCACCGGCGGCATCATTTTCGAGGCTTCCAACGAACTCCACGGCTTGCGCAATATTGGGACCAATCCGGCGACCTATTACGTCTTCCGAATCATGCCCCATGACTTGGCATCCCACTAGTTAAAGGGCGCGCTTAATCCCCGATAGTCATGTCCATGTCCGACGTGAAATAGAGCAGCCGCCCGCAATTCGGGCAGGACGCCACTTCCTGGGCCGTTTTGCAAGTCACCAGCGACTGGGCGGGGAGCTTCATATGGCAGCCGCCACAGACGCCGTGGTTAATGCCCACCACCACATTGTCGCCCTTGCCCTTGAGCAGGCGTTCGTAACGGTTCCTAACGCTTTCTTCCACAGCCGCCGCCAAATCGTTGCGTCCGGCCTGCAACTGGGCCTGCTCCTTTTTTAAATTGATTTCGCGTTCGTCGATCAGCTTAACCTGGTCGTCCACAAGTTTTTTTGCGGCCGCCGCCTCTTGCGTGGCCCGGACCACGGCTTGCTGGGCGGCCTCGGCTTGTTCCATCAACCCAATTTCCACATCCTCGATCTTAAAGATGGCCTCTTTCGCCATTTCAATTTCATGAGCGAGGGCGCGATACTCCTCGTTTTTGCGGGTTTGCAGCTGCTGATTCGCGTATTTCTCGATTTGCGCCTTTTTGGCCTCGATATCCAGTTCCAGGCGTTTCCGCTCGGACTCGATTTGTTTGACGCGCAGTTTCGCCGCGTCGAGTTGGGCTTGGGTGGTGGAGGCTTTGGACGTTAACGAGTCGCGCTCAGGACCGACGTGGGCCAGTTCGTCTTTAACCCGGTGCAGTTTCCGGTCCCGGTCCTGTAATATGAGCAGCTTCTCAATGGTTTCGAGCATTGGAAAAGGGAGCGTAACTAGGCTTCACGCCCAAGTCAATGCGGAGTCCCCGGCGAAACCATAAATTTTTCACAAGTTGACCCTAATGGCATGCAAACAGTTGCAGTTTGGCCGCCGCCCGCTACCTTTAAGTCATGCGTTTCATCGGCAATGTTATCGAAAAACTGCAGCGTCATCCCAAACGGGTGGTTTTCCCGGAAGGCGCGGAGCCTAGAATTCTGCAGGCCGCCCGGCAATTTCATGCCCTGCGCCTGGGCGCGCCCATCGTCCTGGGCAACAAAGAAGAGATTCGCCAGGTCGCCGCGGAACTAAACATCACCATGGAGGGCATCCGCGTGATTGACCCGGTTACCAGCGAGGATTTGGAGGCCTTTGCCCATCGCTTTCATTCCTTGCGCCGCGAAAAAGGTCTGCGCGCCACCGAGGCCCGCGAGGCTATGCGCCAGCCCAATTATTATGGCAGCATGATGCTCGCCATGCACCAGGCCGATGGCTTGATTTCTGGCGCCTCCCATATCACGGGCAGCGTGCTGCGCCCCTTGTTTCAAATCATCAAGATGGCCCCCGATTTCCCCACCGCCTCCAGTTGCATGGTTATGGAAGTGGAGGACACCCGCATTGGGGAACAGGGCGTGCTCTTCATGGCCGATTGCGGGGTGGTGCCGGACCCCACGGTGGACCAACTCGCTGACATTGCCGTCTCCACCGCCCGTTTGGCGCGGCATATGCTCGGCGTGAAGCCACGCGTCGCCCTGCTCTCGTTTTCAACCAAGGGCAGCGCCTCCCACCCTTCCGTGGGCAAGGTGCAGGCCGCCACCGCCCAGGCCCGCCGCAAGGCCGAGACTTTGTTTTTGGAAGCGGAGTTTGACGGTGAAATGCAAGTGGACGCCGCCCTCGTACCGGAAATCGCCTCGCGCAAATTGCACGAGAGCCAGGTGGCCGGGCGCGCCAATGTACTCGTGTTTCCCGACCTCAATTCCGGTAACATCGCCAGCAAACTTGTGCAGGTCACCAGCCACGCCCGGGCCTATGGCCAGATCCTGCTGGGTTTGAACCGGCCGGCCGCCGACGTGTCGCGGGGCTCCACCGCGCACGACATTCTGGGGGTCGCCTCCATTATTGCCGTCCAGGCCACTGATTACCAGAAGCTGTACCCTGGCAGTGAGACCAATTTCGTGCTCGATTCCTGGAGCTGAGCCGGGCCAATGTCATGAATACCACCACCCCGCGCGTTTTCATTGCCGCCACCCGGCAGAATGATGGCAAAACCACGACCTCGCTGGGCCTGATCGCCGCGTTGCAGGCGCATTTCCCGGGCATCGGTTATATCAAGCCCGTCGGCCAGCGCTTTGTGGAGATTGAGGAGCAGAAAATCGATGAGGACACCGTCCTCATGGATGCCGTTTATCGCCTCAACTGTCCGTTGGTGGACATGAGCCCCATCGCCGTGGAACCGGCATTTACCCGCAAATACCTCCAGACTGCCAATAACGCCGAACTAGTCACCCGTATTCAGGAGGCCTTTAACCGTGTGGCCTGGGAAAAGGATTTTGTCCTGTGTGAAGGCTCCGGGCATGCCGGTGTTGGCTCCGTGTTTGACCTCTCCAATGCCCAGGTTGCGCGGCTCCTGGGGTGCAAGGTCATCATCGTCACCCAGGGCGGCATCGGGCGCCCCATCGACGAGGTGTGCCTCAACCAGGCGTTGTTTGAGAAGGAGGGCGTTGAAATTATCGGGGTCATTGTTAATAAAGTCACCGAGGACAAAATTCCCGAAATTACCAAATATGTCCGGAGTGGCCTCAAGCGCAAGGGCCTCGAATTGCTTGGGGTGCTGCCGCACGAGAAGTTGCTGTCCAATCCCACCGTGGAATTGATCCGTGACGAATTGCGCGCCGAATTGCTCAACCCCCCCATGCCCCTGAACGCGCTGGTCAACGACGTTGTGGTTGGGGCCATGGGGGCGCAGAACGCCGTGCAATTTTTCAAGCCGGGCGTCCTGCTCATTACGCCGGGAGACCGCGAGGACATTGTGCTCGCTGCCTGCACCTGCATCGATAGCCAGGCGCAAGATCGCCTGGCGGGCATTGTCCTGACCGGCGGTTTGCGTCCCAGCTCCAGTGTGCTGAAAGTCATTCAAAACATGCCCATCCCCGTGCTGCTGGCCCAGGCCGACAGTTATAAAGTTGCCTCCAAAGTCCATAATCTGACCGTCAAAACCCGGCCGAACGACGCGGCGAAAATATCGCTGATCCGCGACCTCGTGGCCCGGCACGTGAACGTCAAGAAAATCATCCAATCCCTCTAACCCTTGAATATCAATCCCGCGCTTAAACAGTTGCCGGTCTACCAGCCCGGCCGCCCCATCGAGGAAGTCGCCCGCGAGCTCAATCTCCCGGCCGATAGCATCATTAAACTGGCTTCCAACGAAAACCCCTTTGGCCCCTCGCCCCTGGCCATCGCCGCTTTGCAAAAGAGCCTGGCCGGGCTGAGTCTGTATCCGGATGGCAACGCCTTTTACCTGAAAAACAAACTGGCCGCCAAACTCGGGTTGGAGCCCAATTATTTGGTGCTGGGCAATGGCTCAAATGAAATTATTGAATTTCTCGGCCACGCCTTTTTGCGGCCCGGCGTGGACGTGGTCGTATCCCAGTATTGTTTCGCCATTTATCCCATCATCACCAAATTGTTCGGGGCAAACTTGATTACCGTGCCCGCCCGGGATTACGGCCATGACCTGGCCGCCATGCTCGGGGCCATCACCCCGGAAACGGCCTTGTTGTTTGTGGCCAACCCCAACAACCCCACCGGCACCTTCGCCAGCCGGGAAGAAGTCATCCAGTTTGTCAACCTGGTGCCCGACCATGTGCTGCTGGTCATGGATGAGGCGTACCTTGAATTTCTGGAAGACCCGCTGGACCTCGCGCCGCTTGTGCGCTCGGGCGCGCGCAAGAACCTGATCCTCATGCGCACCTTCTCCAAGATCTATGGCCTGGCTGGCTTGCGCGTGGGCTATGGCATCGCCCACCCGGAATTAGTGAGCGCCTTGGAAAAAATCCGGCAACCTTTCAACCTTAACCTGCCCGCGCAAATCGCCGCCCTGGCGGCGCTGGATGATGAGGACCATGTCCGCAAGACCCGCTCCAACAACTTCGGCGGGCTGGAATTTTACGCCCGCGCCTTCCGGGAAATGGGGTTGGAATATGTGCCCTCCGCCGCCAATTTCATTCTCGTTCGGGTTCAGGCCGGACAGCGGGTGTTTGAAGCCATGCAAAAGCTCGGGGTGATCACCCGGCCCATGGGCGGGTACGGCCTGCCGGAATGGATCCGCATTTCCGTTGGCACCCCGGCCGAAAACAACCGCTGCCTGACCGTCTTAAAAACCGTCCTGGCCGCTTGATGACCATGCCCGGGCCGCCGGCTGGCCTCCCCGGCCGGCTTTGCCTGAGTAATTCCTGGTTCAGGAATCAGGGCAGGGGATTGGTCGTGCCCAGGTTTTCCGCTTTCCATTGCATGGCCGTGCGGATGCGCGTGGCCCCGCTGGGATGGTCATAAAAGAACCATTCCTCAAACGGTGTGGGTTCCATCTTGCGATATTCCGAGAGCTTCAGGGCCGCCCGGGCAAAGCCATCCGGCTGGCGCGCCGCATTCAGGCCGAACCGGTCCGCCTCCATTTCCTGGGTGCGGGTACTCGTATTCAGCACCGGGGTCAGCAAAAAGAGATAAGTGGAAAATAGTAAAATCGCCAGCGGCAGAACGGCGGGGTCGCCAATGTCCGTGATGCCCCAGCGGCCGCCCCGGCGGGCCAGCGACCAGTCAAGGGCCGCCCGCAACCGGGCAAAGCCAATCACGATGATGATGCCCGTGAACAGGATGTCCTTGTAGATATGGTGCATGACGTAGTGGCCCATTTCGTGCCCCATGATCGCCTGGATCTCCGGCAGCGAGCTGCGGTTCAATAGATTGTCATTCAGGGTAATGCGCGTGGTTCCCAGCATGCCGCTCACGTTGGCACTGATCCGCTTGGTCTGGCGGGAGGCGTCCATCACATACACTTTGTCCGCCGGGATGCCATTGGCCCGTGCCAGACTCAAAATCGGCTGCAAAACCTTGGGATCGGACAATACGGTGTATTTGTTGAAAAGTGGGGCAATGTATACCGGACCCAGGGCGGCCAATAAAATGAACAGTCCCAGGGCCGTAACCGCCCCCCAAATGTGCCAGGTCCGGCGCAGGCGGCGCACGATGGCAAACAGCACCACCAAGGCCACCGCGCCCATGATCTCGCTGACCAGCAGCGAGGTAAGCTGCTCACCCAGCCAGCCGCCCAAGGTCTGGTTGGCCATCCCATATTGCTTTTCCCGATAGAAACTTTCGTAAATCGTCAGGGGAAACGTCAGCACCGTCAGCGCCAGCACGAAGCCGAGGGCGTAAATCGCCGTTTGCAGGGACGGAAACCGGGTCCACCGCGCCGCCATGTCTCGCAGCCGCCGGGATGCACCCGACTCAAGGAGCAGCAGCAGCACGGCCGTGCTCCACAGGAAATCCCAGAGTTGCAGCCAGTAGCCGCCCTCAAAATACGCATCACTCCGGGCCTTTTGCGCGGGCGTCAACTGGTCGAGATAGGCGCGGGTGGCTGCCTCCACATTAAATGCCGCCGGAGCGTTCGTCGCGGCGGCGCCCGCCGGCAACGGGGCCAGACAGGCACAAAAGAGATAAAATAGCACCCCCGCCAGTTTAATCTGCCGGCCACCTTCGGTCGCCAGTGCGTTATACAGCCGGATTGCCTGGGCCCGGCCGCCCATAAATTCATGTGCCATTAGCTAATCACCCTCCGCTTGCAAGCCGGATGGGCTGGTTGATTGATTCCCTGTTACAAGTAGAACGACGCCGAGCGTCGTCCCTGTTTGTATATTTATCCCAGGGCACTGGATTTGCAAGAGTTAACAGAGTTTATTGCCTCGCCGCCGCACGCGACAACGGGCAGAGCGGAACAATGGAGGGATGAATCAGGAAATGATCGGAGCAAATGGGGCGGGTAATTTGAACTATGAAAGCCGGCTCATGGCGTCAAAATTTCAATGTCCGGGGCCACATGGTGAAAATGGAACGGGTTGCGGGTAACGATCTGAACCGCCTTTTTTCGCCGGGCAAACGTTTAGTGGAGGGAAGCAGAAGTCTTCCAGGATTAGTGGCCGAGTCGCGCCAGTTTTGAAATCAATTGCAGCGAAAAACTTTTGCCGAATATCAGGCTCGGCCACTTGGTTGATTGGCTTAAGCAATTCCATATCCTTATGGTTTTTTGGATTGCAAGGCAGGCCAATTTAACCGCCCTACCAATCCCCAAATCCGCTCGGCCACCACCTCCACCGCCGCCCCCCCATCAATCACCCTAAGCCGGCCCGGCTCGGCAGCGGCAATGGCCTCAAAGCCTTGTTCAGCGCGTTTGAAAAACGCCCGGTCCGCCTCCTCAAAACGGTCGCGGACCGCCGCCTGGCCGGCGTACCGGGAGTGCAGGCGGGCAGCGCTGACTTCGGGGGACACTTGCAGCAGCAGCGTCAAGTCGGGGCGGGTGTCACCGACGGCAAAGTCGATGATGGCGCGCACTTGGGCGAGGTCCAGTCCCCGGCCGTAGCCTTGATAGGCAATGGTGGAGTCGTAAAAGCGGTCGCAGACGACGATCTCGCCAGCGGCCAGGGCGGGCCGGATGACTTCGCGGACGAGTTGGGCGCGGCTGGCATTCATGAGCAGCAGTTCGGCCTCGGGGGTCATGGCGGCGTTGTGTTCGCTGTGCTTGAGCGTGTGCCGGATTTCCTCGCCAATGGGCGTGCCGCCGGGTTCGCGCAGCACCCGGACCCGGTGACCAGCCTGGGTCAGGCGCTCGGCGAGCAATTTTACTTGCGTGGATTTGCCGCAGCCTTCCGTGCCTTCGAAGCTGATGAATGTTCCGTGGGACATAGTCATTTCAGGTACTGCAGGTTTCCAAACCTGCTGTATCGCGGGTTTCCCAACCCGCAGTTTGTACAACCACCTTGCCCAGTTCGGCCCAACCACGCCCCACCCGTGTGACAACCGGCGATACTGCAAACTGGGAAGTCTGCGGTAAAACCGAACTCTCAATCCCAACGGGATTGTGCCCGCTAGCCCAGGGTTGGAGCGCAGCGACTACCCTGGGTAACCGCGCCCAACGCCCCCCAACCCCAAGGGGGTTGCGTCCACTCGCCGCCCCACTTTTCTGCCCCCAACCCGAAGTAATGTATGTTCCGTGTCTCACAATTTTTTCAGCCGTTGCCCCTTGGGTGAATCTTCAATCACCCAGCCCTGAGCCTTGAGTTGGTCGCGAATTTCATCCGACCGTTTAAAATCCTTGTTCTTGCGGGCATTCTGACGTTCGATAATGAGTGCGGTAAGTTCTGGGGGTGCCTCGGCTTCCGCCGCTAGGCCAATGCCCAGCACGGCATTGATCTTCTCCCAAGCAGCTAGGGCCGATGCCGCTTCGGCTACAAGTAA
The DNA here is from genome assembly GCA_903875465.1 of uncultured Verrucomicrobia subdivision 3 bacterium. GTDB lineage: Bacteria > Verrucomicrobiota > Verrucomicrobiia > Limisphaerales > UBA11358 > UBA11358. The sequence continues at coordinate 13,761 of CAIQWB010000038.1, read as the reverse complement.
TGAATTTTCGGCCAATGCGCGGTTCGTCCTTCGAACCCATTCAAAGACGGTGCCCCAGGCGGCGGAGATGTTCAGGTCTTCGTTCAGGGCGGCTTGGAAGGCGGTTACCAGTTCGGCGTCGGGCGAGGCAACCGTGCCGGCGGCGAGTTCGCGGAGTTTGGCCACGCACTCATCAATCCGTGCCAGCGCACTCTTTGCACCGGCGAGTCCTTCGAGGGTGAAATTGAAGGTTTCGCGGTAGTGGGCGCTGAGGAGCAGGTAGCGCACTTCGCGCCCGGTATAGCCTTTGGCCTGCAAATCGCGCAAGGTAAAGTAATTGCCGAGCGACTTGCTCATTTTCTTGCCCTCCACCAGCAAGTGCGCACCGTGGAGCCAGAATTTCACGAAAGGTTTGCCGGTGGCACCTTCGCTCTGGGCAATTTCATCCTCGTGATGGGGGAAGACCAAGTCCTCGCCGCCCAAGTGGAGGTCAAAGGTATCTCCCAAAATGCTGGTGCTCATGGCGCTGCATTCAATGTGCCAGCCAGGGCGGCCATCGCCGAAGGGGCTGGGCCAGTAAACCGAGCCATCCTCGGGCACCCGCGTCTTCCACAAGGCAAAGTCGGCGATGGATTCCTTGGCGTATTCGTCGCTCTTCACCCGTTCGCCAGCGCGCATTTCGTCGAAATTCAATTTGAGCAACTGGCCGTACAGATAGCCGCAGCCGCGATATTTATCGATGCTGAAATAGACCGAGCCGTCCGGTGCCTGATAGGCAATGCCGCGGGCAAGCAGTTTTTCAATCAGCGCAATGATTTGCGGAATGTGTTCGGTGGCGCGCGGTTTTTGGTGGGGTTCGCGGCAGCCCAGGGCCCGCAAATCGTCCAGGAAGGCGGTTTCGTACTGGCCGGTGAATAGCGGCAGGGTGGTGGCCTGTTCGCGGACGCGCTTGATGATCTTGTCCTCCACGTCGGTAATGTTCATGACGTGGGTGACCTGGTAGCCGTTGAATTCCAGCAGACGACGGACGAGGTCGGCGAAAACAAACGTGCGCCAGTTGCCGATGTGGGCGTAGTCGTAAACCGTCGGGCCGCAGCAATACATCCCGACTTTGAGGCCATGGGGATCGAGCGGCGCAAAGGTCTGGACCGAGCGCGACAGGGTGTTGAACAGGTTGAGTGCCATTGTCAGACGCCGAATTTAAGCCGGTTGGACCGAAAGCTAAAGCGTAAAACGCGGGGGGCGGGAGCGCGGGATTCAGTCCGCCTCAAGGTGGGTGCGCGGAAAGTGACTGGTTTATTGGAATCTCATGGCCTGCCTGCGTTGAGGCTCCATAAATGGCGCGCTCCGGTCGGCGTCGCCCCACCAATGCGGAACCGTACGTTTCCGCCGGGGAAAGCTTCGCCACTCTGGAGGCGATTCCACAACCATCCGCGAAAAATGAACTACTACTTGCCACTGGCGGGGAACCTGGCATATGATAGGACGTCGCTTCGCCGCGTCACGCTCTCCGGCCTCCGGGGATGGTGCGGCCGGCCGGGGCTTCAAGATTCGGTCGCCAGCGTAGCTCAGGGGTAGAGCAGAGGACTCATAAGCCTTTGGTCGGAGGTTCAATTCCTCCCGCTGGCACCAAATTTCCGGCATAATTTTAATCATCGCTTGACATTATGCGGGCACCAGCTTAACTGTCCGCGTTAGGTATAATTCATGTTTGCGCAATTCAAAAGCCTGTTCTCCAACGATATTGGGATAGACCTGGGCACTGCCAACTCCCTTGTTTATGTGCGGGACCGTGGAATCGTCCTGCGCGAACCTTCGGTGGTGGCCATTCAAGCGGGCACGACCAATGTTTTGGCCGTGGGTGACGAAGCAAAACGCATGCTGGGCCGCACGCCCGGCAACATCGTGGCCATTCGCCCGATGAAAGACGGCGTGATCGCCGACTTCGAAATCACCGAGGCCATGCTGCGCCACTTCATCCAGAAGGTTCATCATCGGAAATTAATCGCCCCGCGGGTCGTGGTGGCGGTGCCCTCAGGTATTACCGAAGTGGAGAAACGGGCCGTCAAGGATTCAGCAACGCATGCCGGTGCCCGCGAAGTCTATTTGATCGAACAACCCATGGCCTCCGCCATCGGGGTGGGACTTCCCGTGCATGAACCGGCCGGCAACATGATCGTGGACATCGGCGGGGGGACTTGCGAAATCGCCATCATCTCGCTCGCCGGCATCGTCTTCAGCCGCAGCCTGCGGGTGGGCGGGGACGAATTTGACGACACGATCGTTGCGCACATGAAACGTGCCTACAACATGATGATAGGTGAACGCACTGCGGAAGAAATCAAAATACGCATCGGCTCCGCCTCTCCCCTCGAACAGGAAATGACCATGGATGTGAAAGGCCGCGATTTAAGCAGCGGCCTGCCCAAAACCCAGACCATCCGTTCCGAGGAGATCCGCGAAGCCTTGCAGGAACCGCTTTCGAGCATTCTGGAATCTATCCGACTGACCCTGGAACGTTGTCCGCCAGAACTGGCCTCCGATCTCGTTGATCGCGGCCTGGTAATGGCCGGCGGCGGTTCTTTGATTAGAGGCATAGACCGGCTGGTGGCCGCGGAGACTGAACTCCCCGTCCATCTGGCTGACGACCCGATGAGCGCCGTGGCTGAAGGCACCGGCCGAGTCTTGCAGGAAATAGAATTCCTCAAACGGGTGGCCACGAATGCCAAATATTAATTGATTTCTTGCCTGGGTTCGCCTGCACGGCGGCCGGACTCGTTCCGACCGCGACGGTAGCAGGATGTTTAAACAAAAACATTTTCTCGCGCTTGGCGCTGTAACGCTGGCGGCATTGCTCTTATTGAGCCTGCCCCCGCGCGTTATTGCCCGTCTAAAACTAGCCCTCGGAAGTCTGTTTCTCCCCCTCTCCAGCCTCGCCACCACGGCCGAACAATTACCAGCGGATGTGGCGGACAACCTCCTCCCCCGGCGTGAGTTACTCCAGGAAATCGCCCGGTTGCAGCGGGAAAATCAAGAGCTCAAGGTCCGGGCCTTGCAGACTGCCTCCATGGTGACCGAGAATGCGCAATTGCGCGACCAACTGCGCTGGCAACGGCAGGTGGGCTGGAAAATCAAGCTCGCCAACGTCGTCATGCGCGATCCCGCCAACTGGTGGCGGACGGTGGAAATTGATTTGGGCAGCAACCAGGGCGTCACCAACAACCTGCCCGTGCTGACCGCCGATGGCCTGGTGGGCCGCATCGCCGCCGTTTGGCCCACCCACTCCCAAGTGGTCCTGATCGGGGACCCAAACTGCCGGGTTTCCGCCTTGATTGACAACCCCGCCCACGACGTCGGCGTGGTCAATGCCGCCAGTACCCTGGACAATACCCTCGCGAACCTCACCTATCTTTCCGGCACCGCGGTCTTGAAACCTGGCCAAGCCGTCGTCACCAGTGGTTTGGGGGGTGTATTTCCCAAGGGCATCCCCATCGGCCGGATCGTGGATTCCCGGGAGGAGGAATTTGGCCTCTACACCGAAGCGCGCGTCAAGCTCGGGGTGAATCTCGGCACCTTGGAACAAGTCTCGGTATTATTCCGATGAGCAACCAAAATACGTTCATGATCTATGCGGCGGCCTATTTGACTGTCTTTGGCCAGGCCAAGCTCCCCGGTTTGCGCGACTGGTTCGGGGCGCAAGTGGACCTGCTGCCCGCCCTGATGGTTTACACGGCCATGTACGCCAGCCTGCTCAACCTCGCGGGGCTGGCCCTGCTGGGCGGCCTGTGGTTTGATTCGCTTTCCGCCAATCCCCTGGGCATCTCGATCCTGCCCCTGTTTTTGGTCGGCCTGGCCATCTTTACCCAGCGCGACCTGATTTTGCGCGATTTAGCCTTCGCCCAAATCATTTTGGGGGCGGCAACCAGTGCCGTGGTGCCGTTCATCACCGTTTTGCTATTGCTCAGCACCGGCCGCCAACTCTTGCTGGATTGGGGTTCGCTCTGGCAGTGGCTGGTGATGATCGCGGGCGGAGCGGTGGCCACCCCTGTGTTTTTTGCGCTGTTCAACTGGTTTGATCACGCCTTTGGTTACAAAATCCGCACGGAATCCAGCTTCCGGCCTGACCGCGAAATACGCCGGGGACGCTGACCAACAATTTTAAACCATGCTTTTTTTCGACCAGTTTAAAAAGAACGACCCGCAACTCCGCCTGTTGGCGGTCTTGCTCACGGTGGGGTTGCTCGTTTTGCTGGCCGGTTTGTGGTGGGTGCAGGTGGTTTCTGCACGGACGTTTCAAAACCACCTGGAAACCCAGTCCTACCGGTCCATCCGCATGCCCGCCGTGCGCGGTAAAATCCTGGACCGCACCGGCACCAATGTCCTGGCCGAAAACCGGCCCCGCTACAATTTGTGCCTGAATTGGGACGTGCTGCGCGGTCAATTCGACACCGCCTTTGGCCGCGCCCGCAAACAAGCTCTCGCCGTTCAAAGCAACCGCATCGCCAGTGCCGAGAAAACCCTGGGCCGGTCGTTGAGCAAAGCCGAACGAAAACAATTTGTCATCAATTCCGAACAAACCCAAATGCTGCGCGCCCAGGCTCGCTGGCAGGTGGCGAACGGGGTGGTGACGGACACCAGCCGCCGCCTGGGCGAACCGATTGTGCTCGACCCGGTCAAACTGGAGCGCGCTTACGCCACCCGGCTGGCCATGCCCTATCCGATTTTGACCGACCTCACGCCGGTTCAAATTGCCCGGTTTGAAGAAAATTTCACCAACGGTCTCGGGGCCGACCTGGACTTGCAATCCGAACGCGATTATCCGCAGGGAACCACGGCGGCCCATGTGCTCGGGTATGTCAAACGGGATGATAGTTCGGACGCCGGTGAGGAATCCTTTTTCTCCTATCGTTTGCCCGATTACGGGGGCATTTCCGGGGTGGAAGGAAAATACAACGATGTGCTGCGCGGTACCGCCGGGATGGAATCCGTGCTGGTCAATAATCTCGGCTACAAACAATCCGAAACCATCTGGACGCAGCCCGAACCGGGCCGGAACGTGGTGCTAACCATTGACCTCGATATTCAGCGGGCCGCCGAGGCGGCCCTCCTGCAACACCAGGGCCCCAACGCCCGCGGGGCCATCGTGGTCATGGATGTCCGCAGTGGCGATGTGCTGGCCATGGTTTCCTCCCCCGCCATCAACCCCGATTATTCCCAGAACAATCCCACCCGCATGAATGACCCCATCCTGCGCCCGGAAATCAACCGGGCCATGCAGGAGAATCTGGCCCCGGGATCCATCTTCAAAACGGTCGTGGCCATTGCGACCTTGGAAAACGGCTTGAACCCGAACACCACCTTCCACGTGGAGGCCAACCCCCGCATTCCCAACCATGGGTGCTACCTGCTGGGCGGTCGCGTCATTCGGGACGAGGCGCCGCCCGGGGATTATAACTTTAAGAAAGCCTTCATCCACTCCAGCAATTCCTACTTCGTGAACTATGGGCTGCGGGCCGGGGCGGAAAGCATCGTGCACGTGGGCAAGGAGTTCCATCTGGGTGAACGCACCGGCTTGTTCGCCAACCAGGAAACGCGCGGGAATTTTCCCACGCTGGAAGAAGTCCGCAACTCCCAATGGCGCGCGGGCGAAACGGCGAATTTGTGCATTGGCCAGGGGGAGATTGACGTGACCCCCATGCAAATGGCCGTCATGGTGGCGGCCATTGCCAACGGTGGCTGCGTCCTCTGGCCCCGGCTGGTGCAGCGCATCGAGCCACTGGATCCGGTCACGGGGCAGGGGGGTACCAATTTCCCCGCCGGGCTGGTTCGCGATCGTTTAACCGTGGGCGCCCGGAATTTGAATCTGCTCCGCGCCGCCATGCTGGCCGATGTGGAGGAAAAAGATGGCACCGGCACCGCGTCTGCGGTCCCCGGTATGAAAGTGTGCGGCAAAACCGGCACGGCCCAGGTGCAGGATTCGAGCGGTCACGAGACCGGACGCAATTTGTGGTTCGCCTCCTACGCCCCCTATGAATCCCCCCGTTATTCTGTGGTGGTCATGGTTGAATCCAGCACGGGCGGCTTTGGGGGCACCATTTGTGCGCCAATCGCCCACGATATTTACCAGGCAATTGTAAAAAAAGAAACCGCGCTGCCGGGCCGCGCGCTGGCCACCCGCAATTAAATAAATCATGCTGTTTCAATCTCACGACCATCCTTCCCGGATCGACCGCCTGCAATTGCTGGCGCTCGGCGGCTTGCTGCTCGTGAGCGTGGCCTTTGTTTACAGTGCCACCATGGTCACGCCCTCCGCCGTGGCCTTGCCGTGGTACAATCAAAGCTGGGTGCACCAGGTGCTCTGGTACCTCATGGGCCTGGCCGCCGCCGGCGTCCTGTGTCTGGTGGATTATATGGCGCTCGCCCGCTGGTCCTATGTGGCCTATTGGGTGACCATCCTCAGTCTGGTGGCCGTCTTGATCCCGCATATCGGCAGCACCCACGGTTGGGGGGCACGTCGCTGGATTGACCTGAAATTTTTTCAATTTCAACCCAGCGAGTTTGCGAAACTGGCCTTTATTATGGCCGCCGCCAATTTTCTGAGCCGCCCGCTGGAAGAACTCCGGCAACCCCGCATTTTCTGGAAAGGCATGGGCCTGTTGTTTCTGCCCTTTGTGTTAATCCTCAAAGAACCCGATCTGGGCTCGGCCCTGGTTTTGCTCCCCACGGGACTGGTCATGATGTTGGTGGCCGGCACCCCCCGGCGTTATCTGGTCCGGTTGGTGGGCCTGGTGGGCATCCTCGCCACGCTTTTTGTCGCGGACATTTTCTACCTGCCGGTGGGCTGGTGGACGGTGCCCATGCAGCCTTACCAGCGCGACCGGCTCGCCATTTATTTTGGCTGCGATTACACCCATTTTGCTCCGCGGAATGCCACGCCCGCGGAGTTGCAGCGCTTGCGGCAAAAAGAGTTGAACGATGCTTATAACGTTCGGCAGGCGTTGATTTCCGTCGGCTCGGGGGGGCTCACGGGGAAAGGCTGGCGGCAGGGAACCCAGAATGCTCTGGGCTATTTGCCGCGGGCCGTGGCACACAACGATTTCATCTTCTCTGTCATTGCCGAGGAGGAGGGATTCGTTGGCAGCGTGACGGTGCTCGCGCTGTATGCGGTGGTTCTCTTCACTGGCTTGAGAACCGCCGGCCAGGCACGTGATCGCCTGGGTAAATTAGTGGCCGTCGGGGTGGTGACACTCCTGTTCAGCCATGTGTTTATCAATATCGGCATGAATATTCGCATCATGCCCGTTACGGGAGTGCCACTGCCGCTGTTGTCTTACGGCGGATCTTCAGTGCTCGTCTCGTTGATCGCACTGGGTTTGATGCAAAACATATACATCCATCGAAAGGGATACTGATTATGAGTGACCAAAAATTCTCGCGGCGCCGCCGCGGAATGCGTTTCCGCCCCAAGGGAGGCCTCGGGCAGGCGCCGCAAAAGACCGATCGCGAGGCCGTCCAGGCCCGCGCCGAGGTCGTGAGCGAGCAGGGCGGAAATGAGCGCCTGTTTGAAAAACGGCACAGCCAGGAAATTGAGCGGGCCGAAAATATCGCCGCCGGGGTGCCGGAAACCACCGAAACCGCGCCCGAAACCGAGACCGGTGGCTTCCGCGAACCCAACCTGGAAACCCCCGCCGAGGTGGTTGAGGAAAAACCGTTCGCCCCGGTCGCCGTGCCCGAACAGCCCAAAGGCTTGCTGGAGACCATCAAGACCGTCGCCACCAACCTGGTGCGCAAAGTCCAGCGCTTGATCCGCCCGGAGAAGCGCGTCCACAAAGAAGTGGTCATCAATGCCGAAACCCTCGAAACCCGGGTCGCCGTCACGGAAGACGGCAAACTCGAGGAGTTCAACATCGAACGCACCACCGAGGAACGCCTCGTGGGCAGCATTTTCAAAGGCAAGGTGCGCAATCTCGAGGATGGCCTGAAAGCCGCCTTCGTGGACATTGGTTTCGAAAAGAATGCCTTTCTTCATTACTGGGATATCGTCCCCAACCAGTTCGACAGCGGTGTGGAAATCGTTGAGCGCGAAGGTGTCCGCAAGCGGGACAAACCCAAAATCACCCAGAAAGACATCCCGCGGCTCTATCCGCCCGGCAGCGAAATCATCGTCCAGGTCACCAAGGGGCCCATCAGCACCAAGGGACCGCGGGTTACCACCAACCTGGTGTTGCCCGGCCGTTACCTCGTCCTGCTCCCCAATTCCGATCAGTCGGGTATTTCCCGTAAAATTGAAAATCCCGAGGAGCGCAAGCGCCTCAAGAAGATTCTGCGGGAACTCGCCATTCCGGACGGCATGGGCGTCATCATGCGCACGGCGGGCGAAGGCCAGCAGAAACGTTATTTCGTCCGCGACCTCGCCCTCCTGCTGGAGGAATGGCACAGCGTGGAAGAGCACATCAAGAAACAGCCCATGGCCACCTGCGTGTTCCAGGAGCCGGATTTGATCGAGCGCACCGTGCGCGATTTCCTGACCGAGGACGTCGAACGCATTGTGGTCGACAGCCCCAAGGCCTACGACGCCATGCGCACCATGATTTCCAAAATCTCCAAGCGCTCGGCTGGCAAAATCAAGCTCTACTCCGATGCCCAGCCGATCTTTGACCGGTTCAACATCAGCAAACAACTCGAGAACACCTTCTCCCGCCAGGTGCATCTGCGCAGCGGCGGCTACATTGTCATCGATGAAACCGAGGCGCTCGTGGCCATCGACGTAAACACCGGCCGCCATAAAGGCAGCAAGGATCAGGAAGCCACCATCCTCAAGGTCAACCTCGAGGCCGCCGAGGAAATCACCCGGCAGCTCCGCTTGCGCAACATGGGCGGTCTGATCGTCCTGGACTTCATCGATATGAAATCCGGCCGCGATCGCCAGTCCGTCTACCAGCGCGTCAAGGACGGTCTGCGCCGCGACAAGGCCAAGACCCACATCCTGCCCATTTCCCAGCTCGGCCTCATGGAAATGACCCGGCAGCGCCATACCGAGAGCGTCCGCGCCGCTGTGTACGACGACTGCCCCTATTGCAAGGGCCGCGGCAAGGTCAAGAGCACCGTCACCATGAGCGTGGAAATCCAGCGCAAACTCCAGGAAATCCTCAAAAAACGCACCCGGGACGAGTCCGACTTCCAACTCCGCATTGTGGTTCACCCCACCGTGCTGGAACGCTTGCGCACGGAAGACGAAAAGCATCTCATCGAGATGGAAAAACGCTACTTCGGCAAACTGTCCTTCCGTGCCGACACCGGCATGCATGCCGAGCAGTTCAAAATCGTCAACGTGGAAAACAACGAAGAACTGGCCAGCGTCGGCCAGTGAACCTCCCTTAAAACCTCAACGCCCGGCGGACCACCGCCGGGCGTTTTTTTGCTTCGGCGACCCCCTTTTAGGCGATTCGCCGGCGCCCTTGGCCGCCGTTGGACGTCCCCCGCGTCGCCGGTTGCCCGCGTTTGAAGTTGCGCGGGGCCGGGGGGTCGGCTAGGCTGTCCGCCTGATTGTGAAGCATGAAGCCAGCAGTCAGACTATTTATGCCTGAAGGATATTGCGTTAAGTGCAAAGCCAAAAAGGAAATTGCCAATGGCGTGGAAGAAACCATGAAGAATGGGCGCAAAGCCATCAAGGGCAAGTGCCCCACCTGCGGCACCGTTATGTTTAAAATCCTGGGTGGCAAGGCGGCTGTCGCGCCGGCTTCATCGACCAATCCCAATCCCGACTCCGTTTAAATCATCAATTTATGTCACAGCAGCTCGCTTACGTCATTCTAACCCCCTATTCATTACACAAATCCCGTACGGGCGGCATTCTTAGCCGTTTGATCACCCGCACCGGACTTGACCTCGTGGCCATGCGCATGTTTGCGCCCAGCGCCGAACTCGTGCAGGAATATGCCTCCACCATCGTGTCCGCGCATGACACCCAGGACCGCAAAATCCAGGAAATGCTCCGGGATTACACCCTGAAAAACCTCTCCCCCGATCCCAAAACCGGCATTCGCAAGCGGGTGATGATGTTGTTGTTCCGTGGCGATGAGGCCGTGCGCAAAGTGCGTTCCGTCGTCGGCAACCTGAATCCCGAACGCCGGGTGGGTGAGTCCATTCGCGACACCTACGGCGATCTCATTCTCGAGGAAAACGGCCAGGTGCGCTACTTTGAGCCGGCCGTGTTTGCCGCCCCCAATACCGAGGAAGCCGACACCAAGTTGAAAATGTGGGCCAGGTATTCCGATGCCGATGGCGGAATTCTGAATAACGTCATCCAATATCAGCCCGGTGAAAAAGGCGAACGCACCCTGGTGCTGATCAAGCCGGACAACTTCCGTTTTCCCACTGGCCGTCCCGGAAATGTCATCGATTTCTTCTCCCGCACGGGGCTTTATATCGTTGGCATCAAGATTCTGCGCATGAGCACCGCCCAAGCCAGCGAGTTTTACGGCCCGGTGCGCGAAGTCCTGCGCGCCAAATTGAAGGACGCCATTGCCGGCAAAGCCGCCGGAATTCTCGAAAAAGAACTCGGTTTCAAGATTCCGCCCGGCGATCAAAAAGCCCTCGGTGAAGTCCTTGGACCATTGTTTGGCGACAACCAGTTCGACAACATCGTCCGGTTCATGTCCGGCCGGTCCCCTGGCGAATGTCCCACGGAAAAGGAATTCAATGAGCCCGGCACCGAGAAGTGCATCGCCCTGGTTTATGAAGGCGTCAATGCCGTGAACAAGATTCGCGACGTCCTCGGACCGACCGATCCCTCCAAGGCCCCGCCCGGATCCATCCGCCGCGAGTTTGGTTCCACCATCATGGTCAATGCCGCCCACGCCAGCGATGCCCCGGAAAATGCCGTTCGGGAAATGGGCATTGTCCAGGTTGGCGACAACAATTTCCGCGAAATCATCCGGGAATTTTACGGCGTGGTTTAATCCGCACGCTGCATCACCAAATCTTCGTTTTCAAGCCCACACACTGTGTGGGCTTTTTAGTTTTTCCAGCAATTGCGCGTCCGCTGCGGGGAAGGGAAAGTCAGCCAACTCGGACTGGTTGACCCAGCGGCAGGCCGCGCAGCCCAGGGGCCGGGGTTCACCGGCAAGCAGGGTTCCCGTGAAGAATTTGAGGTGGACCGTTTTTTCCGGGTAGGCGTGGGTGATTTCTGCGAACTGGCTGTTCACCACCATGGTAACCCCCAATTCCTCCTGAATTTCGCGAATAACGCAAACTTCCCAAGTTTCCCCGGGTTCCCGCTTGCCGCCGGGAAATTCCCACAAGCCACCCAGGTGCGCGTGCCGGTGACGCTGGGTAATGAGTAATTTCCCGTCCCGAAAAATCAAAGCCGCCGCCACTTCAATCGCTCCCGGGGCAATCATAATGGCGGCGGCCAGGTGAAAAGGGCGTCCTGAGCTGTTATTTACTCGCCGGTACCGCCGGAGCGCTCATCGGAACGGCCGCCGGAGCGGGAGCCTTGGCGGGCAGCGTGGCCGCCAGTTCCACCGCCTTGAGATTCGCTTGCTGGCCCAAGGCCGTGTTCGGGGCCGAGCGGGCGACTTCTTGGTAATACCGCAGGGCCTCGGCCACCTTGCCCTGCTGCTCATCAATGCGGGCAGCGGCAAATTTGGCCGGGAACTGGGTGGCCGGATTGTTGAAAGCATCCAATATTTTTTTGTAGGACTCCAGGGCCGCATCCGCTTTGCCTTGCGCTTCCAAGGCCGAAGCCACGCCCAGAAAAGCGGTGGCAATCAAGGCACTGTTGGGATAAGTATCCACGAATTTTTGAAATTGCGTCTGGGCCTCCGCATAATTGCCGGCCGAAAACAACACCGTCGCCGCCTGCAACTGGGCCCGCTCACCCGTGTGCGTATTCGCATAATCACCGGCAATTTTCAAATACTCACCGGACAACTGGCTGGGGCTCGTACTGGCCTGGGCCGAAACCCATAATTGGGAAAAAGCCTGGCCGGCACTCACTTCCTTTTGCTCCTTTTGCCACGACAAAAATAAAACGAGCAAAACCACCACCACGATCGCCGCCACGCCACCGATAATCCGGTTTTTATTGGCCACGATGGCCGGCACGATTTTAAAATAGACCAATGATTCGGTGTCTTGTGATTCCATATATGAACCAACAATCTTTTGGTCAGGCACACCAAAAGGCAAGCTCGAAATGGTAATTTTTCAGGTCCGGCCGGTTGAAACGCACACCTTTCTTTCCCGGAGCGCGGGCTTCAGCCCGCCTCAACGTCCGCCCTCTAGTACCCGGCCAAACCGCCCCCCCCGTTGCCTGTCTCCACAGTGTTTTGTTCCGCCACCCCAACCGGGTACTCGAACTGTTAATTTATAAGCTCAGTCCTGTTGCAAAGCGCACATATCTTTCCCGGAGCGCGGGCTTCAGCCCGCCTCAACGCCCGCCCTCCAGTACCCGGCCAAACCGCCCACCCCGGTCGCCTGTCTCCACAGTGTTTTGGTCAGCCACCCCAACCCGCCGCTCGAACTGTTAATTTATAAGCTCAGTCCTGTTGCAAAGCGCACCTTTCCTTCCCGGAGCGCGGGCTTCAGCCCGCCTCAAGGTCCGGTCACCAATGCCTGGCCAAACCGCCCGCCCCGGTGGCCTGTCTTAACAGTGGTGTTTCGCTCGCCCTTGCCCCCCCACGCGGAGGGTCACCGCAGGTTACCAGCCGCCATCAACCAAAAAGGGGCCGGCCAGCAAATCCAAGTTTGCCCACCGGCCCCTGCCACGACTTTTCCTATCAGCGCTTCTGCATCTTTGACAGCAGGCGGAGAATTTCCAAATACAGCCAGACCAGCGTCACCAGCAGGGCCATCCCGCAATACCACTCCATGTACTTCGGCGCGCCTTGTTGCACGTTGGACTCAATGACCGCAAAATCCAGCAGCAGGTTGAAGGCTGCCACCCCAACGATGACCAGGCTGATGCCAATGCCCAGGGGACCAGAGGAGTTCAGTCCGGGGATGTGCACCCCGAAAAAGCCCAGCACCATGTCCAGCAGGTAAACCAGCGCAATGGCGCCCGTGGCCATCACAATCCCCATGACCATCCGGTCCGTCACCCGGATGATCCGGGTGGTATAAAGAAACAGCATCAAGCCCAAGACACTGAAGGTAAGCAGCATCGCATTCGCCACGATGCCCGGGAAGCGCAGTTCAAAAATGGACGACAAAGCCCCCAGGGCCAGACCTTCCAGCACCGCATAAGCCGGGGCGGCAATCGGTGAGGTTTTCGGGGCGAACGTGCCGGCCAGACAGGCCACCAGACCACCCAGCACCCCCACCACAATCAAGGGCATTTGCCACTGCGGATGCGTCCACGAAAAAAAGGAGGAAATGATGCATAACAGCAGCAGAATCCCGGCCTTGTTCGTGGTCCCATTCAAAGTCATGGCCCCAGTGGCTTCCGTGGCTGAAAAATCAATGTCGCGTTGTAAAAGTGGATTAGATGTTTCCATGTGGGCAAACTATAGTGTGGCAGGGAAAAAATTCAAGTGGATTTTGACGCCTGCCACCCCGGAAAAACCTGAACAAATAAGCCATTTTATTGTCAAATTCGCCGCAAAAGGGTCAGTTAATGGGATTGGCATATTTTAGGGGGTTTTATCTTTCCGCTGCAGCAACCAGGTCAGATAACCGCGACTGCCCATGACCAGCCGCCGGGCAATCCAGGCCAGCGGCATGGTAGAAGGGGTCAGGCCTTAGCCGGATCCATGCAATCGAAAGGCAAGTGGTTGCGCT
>CAIQWB010000037.1 GCA_903875465.1 uncultured Verrucomicrobia subdivision 3 bacterium | reverse complement strand
CTGGCCCATTAACCGCGTCGCCGAGCTGACCCCAACCGTTTGGCAAGCCGCCCACAAAAAAGTCTCCTGACATCCCCCGCAGTTTAGTGCGGCCCGCCCACCTGGCCTATACGGGGTTAGCCACACGGATACGATTGAACGATGGGACGCAGCCGGCCACCGGCAGCTATGATTTACGGTTCGCGGTTTTTGATGCGGCCAACAGTGGCACGCAGGTCAGTGGGGTGATTACCAACTCGGCCCAGCCGGTGACGAATGGATTATTTACCGTGGCGCTGGATTTCGGTGCGGGGGTGTTTCCGGGGGCGAACCGCTGGCTGGAACTTGGAGTGCGCACCAATGGCGGCGCGGGATTTTTCACGCTGACGCCCCGCCAGCCGGTGACGGCGTCGCCGTATGCGATTACCGCGGGCAACGTGACGGGGTTGGTGGGGGCTGGTCAAATCAGCGGAACGGTGGGGCTGGGGCAATTGCCCGGGGCACTGGTGACGAACAATGCGGCCACGGTGGTGTTGGGCGGATCCTTTTCGGGCGGCGGGTCGGGGTTAACGAATGTGAATGCGGCGGCCTTCAATGGCCTGGGCGCCAGCAATTTCTGGCAGTTGAAGGGCAACAATGTGGGGAGCGGGCAATTTCTCGGCAGCACGAATAATCAACCGTTGGAAATCTGGGCGGGCAACCAACGGGCGGTGCGACTGGAGCCCAGCAGCCAGGGCGCGCCAAACACGATCGAAGGCTCGGCGGCCAACTTTGTGCTGGGCGGGGTGGTCGGGGCCAGCATTGGGGGCGGAGGCGCGACCAATTATGGCGGGGCCAAATACACGAACAGTGTCGCCGATGATTTCGGCACCGTGGCCGGCGGGGCGAGCAACACGGCCAGCAGTTTTGGTGCGTTTGTGGGCGGTGGCCGCAACAATTTGGCCGGCGGCAATTTTGCGGTGACGGCCGGTGGACAAAACAACACAGCGACACAAATTGGGGCTTCGGTCGGTGGCGGCTTTTTCAACACTGCCACCAATACCCGCGCCACGGTGCCCGGCGGTGAGTTCAATGTTGCCGGCGGCGTGGATAGTTTCGCTGCGGGCCAAAACGCGCAGGCGCTCCATGCCGGAACGTTTGTGTGGGCGGATACCCAGTTCGGCGCCTTTCCCTCCACGGCCAGCAATCAGTTCAATGTGCGGGCGAGCGGGGGCGTGCGCCTGGTCACCAAGGGCGCGGGTCTCACCGTGGACGGCATTCCGGTGGTGACGAATTTCGTTTTTTATGGCCTTACCATCCAGTCCAATACGAATAACGCACCCAATCTGATTGGTGGCTCCTCCGCCAATGTTGTGGCCCCCGGCGTACAAGGCGCGACCATCGGCGGCGGCGGCGGCAGTGGGTTGTATTACGATCCTTACTACGGAGGTTATTATAATTTGGTGTCCAGCAATCTGATTCAGGGTGGTTTCGCCACCATTGCGGGTGGAAATTTAAACAAAGCCTCGGGCCTGGGTTCAACGATCAGTGGCGGCATCTGGAATAGTGCCACGAATGTTTACAGCACGGTGGGCGGCGGTTATTACAACTTTGCCAATGGCTACGGCAGCACGGTGGGCGGTGGCGTGGGCTTCCTCTATGGAAACCGTGCGAATGGCGCTTATTCCACGGTTGGTGGCGGCTGTGACAATGCGGCAAACGCCCGATTCAGCACCGTCAGCGGCGGTTATAATAACTATACCGGCACCAATGATTCCACCACGATTGGCGGCGGATATTTCAATTCCGCCCAGGGCACCAATGCAACGATTGCGGGTGGCTTCTTCAATAATGCGTTTGCGTACAATGCCACCATCGGGGGCGGGTCGGTCAACACGGCCATGGGACCTGCCACCACGATCGCCGGCGGCACCAATAACCAGGCCTTGGCCAACGGGGCAACGGTTGGCGGCGGGGGCGGCAATATCGCCGGTAACACCAATGAGAATGATCAAAGTTATGACACCGTGAGCGGTGGCTTTCATAATTCCGCCCTCAACGGCTTTAATGACTATTATTTCTACTCCGGCGGCTACAATTTCGTCGGCGGTGGCTATGGCAATACCGCCGGTTCCACCAATCTCAGTGACTATGGCTACAACACCGTTGCGGGGGGCAGCGAAAACAAGGCTAGTGGCGGCTGGTCAACGATCGGCGGGGGATGGCTTAACAAAGCCTCTGGCCGGTTGAGCACGATCGGCGGTGGTGGGGCTTCGTCGTATGGCGAGACTGAACCAAACGTGGCCAGCGGCATGGCCGCCACGATTGGCGGCGGTACCGACAACTCGGCTTCCACCAATTACGCCACGATTCCCGGGGGCTTCCACAACACAGCTTCCGGCATGTATAGTTTTGCGGCGGGCGCGAATGCCGCTGCGCGGCATGATGGAGCCTTTGTGTGGGCGGATGCTTCCAGCACGTACCAGCCTTTTGGCTCCAGCGGGGCGAATCAATTCCTGATCCGGGCGATGGGCGGCACCGGCATTGGCGTGACCAACCCCGCCTATATTGCCGACATCGGCGGCCGCATCCGCCTGCGCAACGACGCCAACACGGCCGGCCTGTGGCTTTATAACAGTGCGGCAGCGAGCGACCGTGCCTTTTTCGGCATGGCTGGGGATGGCATCGGTTTGGTCGGTTTGTGGGGCAACCAGGGGGCGGGTTTCCGCTTCGTGATGAATGTGACCAATGGCTTCGTCGGTATTGGCAGTGGGGTCAATCCCACCAACCGGCTGCAAGTCTTGAATGCCTACTGCGATGGCACCACGTGGGTGAATGCCTCGGACCGTAACTTAAAAGAGTCGTTTTCGGAGATTAATCCGCAGGAAGTCCTGGCCCGGGTGATGGCCATGCCGATTCAAACGTGGAGTTACAAAACGCAGCCGTCGGAAAAGCATTTGGGTCCGGTGGCGCAGGACTTTCACGCCGCCTTTGGTCTCGGCCAAAATGACACCACGATCAGCACGGTGGATGAGGGGGGGGTGGCCCTGGCGGCGATCCAGGGTTTAAATCAAAAAATGGACGAAAAAGAAGCCTTGCTGAAGAGCCAGACTTCGGAAATTCAAGCCCTGCGACAACAAAATAACACGCTGGCGGCGCGTTTGCAGGAACTGGAGACGTTGGTGAAAACGCTGGTGGATAATAAATGAGCACCAAGGTTCCAAATTTTTCTGGAACTGGATTTACGAACTTTTTTATTTCAGCAAGCCAAGGAATTTTTGGCGCGCATCCCAGAGTAAATAGAGGGCGAGGACAACAATCACATCCAGCATGGGTTCGAGCAGGCCTTCGCCATGTAAAATCAAGGCGTGAAAGGCGAGGATGTTCACGATGATGGGCCCGAGTACTAAGAGTCCGAAGTTACGCGTGCGGGGTATCATGACCAGGATGCCGCCAGCGAGTTCGAAGATTTTCACGAAGGTCATGTAACCGGTGGGTGCGAACGCACCCATAAACAGGGCGATGGGGGTGCCTTCGGGAAATTTGGGCACGGGCGCGAGTTTGAGCAGGACTGCCAGGCTGGCCATCAGGAAGAGCAAGCCAAGTAAAATGCCGGCAACGGTTGGCAGATGTTTTTTCATGTTTTTTAGGTCTTGGGTCAGGCTTACGGTACGTTTTTGAAAAGTTAGCATACGCAAGTTTCAGGGTTTTGCCAGTTCTTTGCCACCCGGTCGAAAATGGAGTTGCCAGAATAACCAACAGGCAATGGATAACAGGCAATGGATAAACAAGCCGGGCAATCCGAATCAATGGCAATACAGGGTGGTCTGATTGCGATTTTTTGTCATCAGTTTGACGCATTTAGGAGGATGCTGGCTTCGGACGGGGATAACCGAAAAAACTTTGTCGATGCTGCCAGGTTCTGCTAATTACCGGGCATGCATAAACTCCTTCTGATTCTGGTCTGCGCGTTCATGTTTCAAGTGCGGGTGGTGGCGGAAGTGCTGCACTGGGAACCATTATTGGAACCGGGGGTGGGAGGGGCGGTGACGGCATTAGCGGTGGCACCGGGGGATAGTCAGCGGGTTTTTGTCGGGGGCGATATGCTGGGCGTTGGGCGCAGTGTGGACGGTGGCAAGCACTGGACGCAGGCGGACGCCAATGCGGGGTTGAAGACGGGGGAGATTGCAGAATTTACATTTGATCCGGCTGATTCCAATTGCGTTTGGGTGGCGACCATGGACGGTCCTTACCGAAGCCGGGATCGCGGTCGCAGTTGGTCGCAACGGCGCGAAGGGTTGCCGCCGGACGGGCAATGGACCAAATACAGTGCGCCCATCCAAAAAATTTTGTTTGATCCTGCCGACGCCCGTCATCTGCTGGCTTTTGGCGGAAACAAACGAAGGTTTGACGATGAAAAGTGTTTTAATTATGGGGCGGTTTGGGAAAGTCAGGATGACGGGGAGGACTGGGTTTTGCGCAGTCGGATCATTCCCGGGCTAATGAATCACGAGGTGAATATCACGTGCGTGGCTTATGCGGCGGGGGGCCATTTCCAGACTCTTTTTGCCGCCGTGGAGGGGTATGGAGTGATGCGGAGTGATGACAATGGCACCGGCTGGCGGCACGTCAATTTGGGGCTGCCCAGCAATGCCGTTATCAGCCTGGCGGTCCATCCCACCGATCCGGAGACGATCTGGGTGACGCTGGATCAACTGGGAGTTTTTAAGTCGACCAACGGCGGCTTGCAGTGGACGGCAGCCACGAACGGGCTGACTTCGGGCGGGCGTTGGGACAGCATCGCCGTGGCTCCGAGTAAGCCAGAGGTTCTTTATGTTAATGCGAGCACGCAGACCAAAACGTTTCGCAGCACAGATGGCGGGGAGCATTGGGGGCCGGTGCTCAGTAATGGTGACAATCCGTATGGCATGAGTCTGGTAACGTCCTGTCTCGCCATGGATCCGCAGGACGCGAGCAATGTTTATATTGGCACGTATGTTTCGATTTACCATTCGACCAATGGCGGCCGGTCCTGGCAGGATGCCTCGGCGACCCAGGTGGACCCGGCGTTGAACACCTGGCGGGGGACGGGTTACGAGGGGCTGGTATGCGAAAACTACACATGGAATCCTTACGACCTTAACATGAGCATCGGTCAGGCCATGGATGACGGAAAACTCCTGGTGAGCCGGGATGATTTGCGAAGCTGGCGGGTGCATCACAAGGGGTTGCCGGAATATTCCGGTGGCGGTGAGGTTTCCTTTTGCCGGGAGGTGGGGCAGACCACGATTTACGCAGCGCTGGGCACGCAAACGGCCTGGTTCACGCAAGACGGTGTTTTCAAGAGCGGGGATAACGGCGAGACTTGGGCGCTCACGACCCGGCCGGAGAAAAACAAAGGCGCTGTCAGCGTTTATGCATTCCCCGATGACCCGGACAAAGTATTCGCGGTGTTTGCGGATCATCAACTTTACAGTTCCAGTGATGGCGGGGGGCGGTGGACGGCGGTGACCTTGCAAAATCCCAATGGCAAAGCGGAAATATCCGTAGTCAATGTGACGGGAGATTCCCTCACTCATCAGCCTGCACGGATCTACGCCGCCGCGCGGGGTGGCATCTATGCGAGCGCCGACGGTGGCGGCGCGTGGACTTACATGACCAACAGCCCCTCAGCTGGTTTTGATTGGCCTTGGGGATATCTACGCGTAAAGGCGGATCCCACCCGGGCCGGCGGTTTGCTGGTGGTCAATGTGAACGGACTAAACGGGTCGGATGGTCTTTACCGTTTCGATGGAACTACCTGGTCGGGCAAATTGGCGGGGTCTTACAATAATAATATCGGGGCGGGCATCACAGACGCAGCGGTGGATCCGCGCAACGGCAATCACCTGCTCGTGGCCTGCAACCAGCAACCTTTTCAAGACATCAGCATCTCAACCGGCATTTGGGAAACGTGGGATGGTGGCAAAACCTGGTCCCAACAAAATCAGGGGCTGGGTTTGTTGCGAGTCAAATCGGTCGCGTTCCGTCCGGATGGGGCGGAAGTGGTGATTGGTACCAACGGTGGTGGGTTCTACGTGGCGCGAGTTGGGGGTAGGGGATAGGTGGGAATTTGGGAACAGTGCGGCTAATGGGTGATGCGGTAGACGGCACCATTGTAGTAATCCAGCAGATAGAGTTCACCCTTGGCATCCTCCCCGAAGGAACTCGGGTGCAGATCGGTATGCACTAGTTCGGTATCAAAGGTTAGAGCCTGGCTATTCTATTGGAGGCCCCAGATGCGGCCGGTCTGGAAATCGCCATCGACGTAGATGCCTTGAAGGGCAGGGAAATTCTGGCCGCGATAGACGTACCCGCCGGTCACACTCACGCCGAGAAAATTCCCGGCCGCATCCCATCGGCCATAGTCGTTAATGGGATCGATGAATTTGCCATTGCCACGCTCGGGCTTGAAATCGTGTTTGCCTTAGCGGGCGCTCCAACCGTAATTCCCGCCCTTGGTAATGAGGCCCACTCCCTCCCATTTGTCCTGGCCGATATCCGCGCAGTAGAGTTGGTGGGTCTGACGATCAAAGGAAAAGCGCCAGGGATTCCGGAGGCCGTAGGCCCAGATTTCGGAAAAGGCATTCGTTTGGTGGACAAAGGGATTGTCGGCGGGCACGGCATAGGGCGCATGGAGATCCACGTCCAGAAGCAGGATTTTCCCCAGATAGGTGTTTGTTGCTGACTGCGATTGTCCGGGTCGTATTGGGAGTCGCCATCGCCACTACTGATATCAAGGACGTCATCGGGGCCAAAGGCGATCTGGCCGCTCCCATGATCCACGGTCGGCCAGCGGTAGCGGAAAATCACATGCTCGGTGGCGGCGCTGGCGGCCGGTGCGCGTGGAGTAGCGGCAAAATCGGACACAATGACTTCCGAATGGCCGTTGCGTTCGCCGGCGTAATTTTCGAAGAAGCGGTCATTCTGGGCAAATTGAGGGTGTAAGACCAAGTGTTTGAATCCGTGTTCCGTGCTGTTGTGGGACACTCGGTCGGACAGGTCCAGAAATGGTTGGGATTGCAACTATCCATTTACCACAAGGCGGACCTAGCCATCCTGTTCGGTGATCAACAACCGGCCGGAGCCGTCGTCGGCCAGGGTGGTAGGGCATTTCAACCGGTCAAAAATGAAGATACTTGGATATGGGGCACTTCGGTCGCAATCGCCCAATGTGGTAACAGAACGGCCAACAGTAGGGTAAGGCCAATCAACAAGCGAGTGGTCCAGGCGAGCAAGCTGAAGGCGCAGGCGAGGGAAAACACTTGAAATGATTTCTTTTGTTGCTTCGCCAACGTGTTGTTCCAGGCAGCCATGGTTCATTGTTTAAAGATTTCAGATGCAATGCAAGGGGGGCATCGGCAGGTTGGATCGGCTGAGGGGGACCCATGGGCCGATAGGGAAACGACTTTACAACAAAAAATGAATTGTCACCCTGTTGGTTCGACAACATGAGCAACACAGTCATCAAATTAATTATGGCATTCATCAGAGGCCTGGTGGCGCTGATGATTGGTATGGCGCTGCCACTTGAGGCACAAGAGGCGGTGAGCCAGCCGGTCACGACCGACGCCATTTATTCCTGGGCCGTCCCGGGGGGCGGATCGGGCACGGATATCACACTCAATGTTCCGGGCCACACCAGTTATACCTATCCCGACGGGCCGCGCGGTCAGTATAACCATGGCTTTCGCGTTTACAACGACAGCGCGGCGGAATGGCAGAAGTTTTACGGGGTGCAATTTGATGTGCGTTTGTCCGCTCCGGCGGAGGTGGTGCTGGCGGTGGGGATTCAACGAGCCAGGCGCGGGGAGGTGGTGGATGCGCCGGTGGTAAGTTCACAGCGGGTGAGCGGCGCTGGCTGGCATCGCATCACGTTACCGTGGTCAGCCTTTGCATTTGATCAGGCGGGCCCGGCTTTTTTGAAGACAGTGAAGGAATTCACTATTTCGGTGAGTCACCCGGAAGGTAATCCCGGAGGGATGGTTGAAGTGCGGCAGCCGCGGGTGATCCAAGCCCCGGTGGTGGCGCTGGATTGTGCGGTGCGGGGGAAAAGTGGATTGCCGGGGCAGGTGGTGGAGTATGCGGTGCAGGTGCAGAACGGCAGTCCGATCGGCCAGTCGGTGGCGCTGTCGGTGGTGCGTTATGGCTGGGAAGAAATGGTGCCCACGGTGAAGCCGGACGCAGTCAATTTGCAACCGGGCGAAGCGCGATGGATAACGGTACGGGTGCCCATCTCGGACCGAGTGCCACCGGGCGGTCATGAAACCCAAGTATTGCAGGCCATCGCCAATGGGGCGGCGGTGAGTGCGAGCCAGTTAAAATTGATCACCACCTGCGAAATGCCGCATCCCTTTATTTTACACCAGGCCAGCGGCTGGCAGGAAGTGCGCGACAAAGTGGCCCGTTATGATTGGGCCCGGCAACAATTCGCCGGCATGGTCCAGCAAGCCACGGCGTGGCAGGTGCCGGAAATTGCCAGCGCGCCAGGAAATGATCCGGGTGACACTCATGGAGCCTATTTATTTCATACGCAAGTGGAAAATGATGTGCTGGCGGCCGCATATTCCTGGCAAATTGCCGGCCACAAGGAACATGCGGAAAAGGTGGCGCAATTTCTACGCCGGCTCTCGGACCCAGCACGAGGTTATCCGGTCACACTGCGGGCGTGCCATCAAGCGCTGGTTCAAGAAGGAGGTTTTTTTCAACACATGGCCATGAGCTATGACATGATTTTGGATGCGAATGTTTTGAATGCTGTTGATCGGCGGCAAATTGAAGCGACCTTTCGAGAATTTCAGGAAACCGTTGAAAGGGCGAGCGATGATGGGGCCATCAACAATTGGAATCTGGCGGAAGATTGCGGCGCCTTTTATTGCGCACTTGCCATGGAGGATCTGGCCTCCGCGGAGCGATGGTTTAACGGTCCGGATGGGATAGCAGACCAACTGGCCAAGGGCACGATGGATGACGGTTGGTGGTATGAAGGTGCCATCAGTTACCACCTGTGGTGTGCGAGTGAATTTACTCAAGTCGGGCTGGCGTATGCACCTTTTGGCGTGGACTTTTTGCACATGCGACTGCCCGCCAGTTACGCTCCCAAGGCGATGCTGGCAACGGAGTTAAGCGGTGGTTTGCCGGTGAGTGGTGCCGACCCGGAGGAACGGCGCAAGCCATTTGGCATGAGCGTGGATATTTTTGGTCCGACGCGCCGGCCCTACCGGGAAATTCGTGATTTATGGAACAGCTTGCTGCCCTTTGTGGACTGGCGGGGCGTGCTGTTTGGGGTGAATGATTCCACCGAAAGCCAGGTGGCGGGCTATCGCAGCGAGGTGAGCGGACATCCCTTTGAACTGGCGTATTATGCCTTCCGCGATCCCGCCTATGCGGCCATGGTCAAAATGGGAGGGGGCCCGCGTGATTTGCTCTACGCGGTGCCGGAATTGCCCGCGCCAACACCGGATCAATTCCGCAAGGATGCCTATGCCGACAATGCGGGTTTGGTGCTGCTCCGGTCGCAAACCACCAACCGGCCGGTGCGGGAACAAATCCAGGCAGTCTTGCATTACGGCACGCACGGCTGGGCGCACGGGCACTATGACCGCACCGATTTGCTGTCCTTGATGCGTTACGGACGCAGTTTCTGGAATCCGGAATCGGTTTTCTGGGGCTACCAGTCATTTCTGTACAAGTTTTACACCCAGACCTCACTCAACCACAACATGGTGGTGGTGGACCAGAAAATGCAGGAGGCCACAGCGGGCGAGCGGTTGCTCTTCCATCCCGGCAGACTCATGCAGGCGACAGTAGTGCAGGCCGAGGCCCGGTGGTCAAACCCGCCTTATGGTGGGATGGTATATGAAAATGAGCCGGTAAAGAATTTTGCCGAGAAAACCTGGCGCGAGGGCCGCAGTGTACCCATGCCCGCCCAGCCCCCGGAGTACGGTTCCATCACCGGATACACGGAAAAAATTCTGCAGCGCCGGGCGCTGCTGGTGACAGATGATTATATTCTGCTGGCGGACTATGTGAAAGGGACCAATGTGCATACCTATGAAAGCTTGCTGCAAATGAAGGGTTTCCTGGGTTTGGCGGCGGCGAATAAAAAACTCCTCCGGCATGACGCGCAATGGAACACCGATCCGATCGGGAGCGGGCAGTTTGTGACGGATTGCAACTGGTATGCCGTGGTGTCGCCGTCGGTGGGGCACTTTGCGATGACTTTCGGGCCGAAGGCCGGCAAAATGGGCGGCCGGTCCAGCGGGAATGAATCGGGCAGCCTTAAGCTGGACGTACACACCTTATGGCCGCCGACGGCTGAAATTATGGTGGGCACCGCGCCCGAAATGCAGGACGTCTCCAAGCGGTTGTTTTACTCCGTGCGGGGCGATGGTCAAACGCTGGCCGAGGGTAAATGCGGGGCGTGGATTTTGGGCCGGAGGGACGTGGATGTGGCCATCACGGGCGTGAAACAATTGGAATTGGAAACCCGGACCGAACTGGCCCGCCAGCCCTCGTTGTTCTGGGCCAGTGCACGGATCGTGACTCAGGAAGGGCGGGAATTGCCTTTGTCCACCCTGCCGGTGAGCTATGAAAATGTGGTGCAGCCGCCGAAATCGGGCCGGGATTATTTGGGCGGTCCCATCAAGATTCAAGGAGATGAATATCCCACCGCCACGCCGGGGGAACCGCAGAACGAGACGCAACCGGGGATTGTGCATCTGGAATTGACCGGACTTCACGCCATGCGTTTCAAGGCCGTAATCGGCAGTGATTATCCGCTGGGCGATGAGGCGCAGCGCCGCACGGTGTATGCGGTTCGCGCCCCGCAAGGACCTGAGGCCCGTTTTCTTACGATCATTGAACCCTTTGAGGATCATCCAGTGGTGAAATCCGCCGTTGCCACCAGCGCCGATTCGGTGCGGGTTGAATTGCAGGATGGCCGGGTACAAGAAATCACCCTCAAACAATTCGCTGGCTCGGGCAAAGATATTGTGGCCGAAATTGTGGAGACCATGGGGGGCCAAGTCGTGCGACAGGAAAGCACAGCCGGCGCGGGCTGGGGAGCACCCTGATCAAACTGAAGTGAGGTTTACCCCGGATACATTGCGGTTAAAACATCCATGCCTGATGCGTGATCCAGCGGTTTAATCCCCGTACCATAACGGGGGCGGGGCGGTGAACTCGACCGGCTGGCAAGTCAGGGGATGGATGAATTTGATATGCCAGGCGTGGAGGCAGAGGGGCGGATCTTCCAGGCGCAGGGTTTGGGTGTCTCCGACGGTCTGACCGGGCAGGTAGACGGTATCACCGCAGACGGGTAAGCCAAGGTGCCAAAGGTGGACGCGAATTTGATTGGTTCGGCCGGTGAGGGGCCGAGCTTCCAGAAGGCAGGTGCCATCCGGCAGGCGCGCGCGTACGGTAAATTCAGTGCGGGCAGACAACCCGTCATCCCAGTCTACGGTGCGGGAGCCGGTTTCGCCGGACTGGGCGCTGATGGGGGCGTTGCAAGTAAACGCAGTTTCGGCGGGGTGGCCTTGGACCCGGACCAGGTAGCGTTTTTCGACACGGCCCCGGGCAAATTGCGGCTGTAGGCGACCAGCGAAGTGGCGGGTGCGCGTGACCAGCACCAGACCGGTGGTATTCGCATCCAGCCGGTGGGCGGGATGGGGTTTTTGCGGATGATATACCTCGTTGAGGATGTGCTGAAGGGTGTTGCGGTAGAAACGGCCGCCGGCATGCATGGGCAGGGGCGCGGGCTTGTTGAGCACAATCAAAGCCTCGTCTTCGTGCAAAATTTCCACGCGGCCATTGACGGCTGGTTCCACGATGCCCGGAAAAATATGCCGGTACCGTTCGCCCATCCGAACAATGCGGCCGGGAGCCACGGGCTGCCGGTCTTGGTTGACCACCAAACCACGCGCGCACTCGGCGGTCCAGACTTCGGCGGAAATATTTTTTACCACCCGGCACAGGGTGGCGAGCAGGGGCTGGCCATCGCAATCAGCCGGTACATTAATAGATTTGAAATTGTCATGGGGCACGCTGCCGGGCAGGGGGGAGCACACGCGCTGGATGGCGGCGTGGCGCCCGGCGAGTGTGACGGCCAATTGCTCGGCGGGAGTTTTGAAGCAAAAGGGGCAGGATTGCCCGGCCACATAACGTATATCTTCCTGTTCGCCAGCAGTCAGCGGGGTCTGGCAGGCATAACACTGGTTGGATTCAGTTTCCTGCAAATTCGGATCCAGGCCCACGCGCTGGTCGAAGACAAAGCACTCGCCATCGTAATGCGCGCCGCCACAATCCTCAAAATATTTGAGGATGCCGCCCTCGAGTTGGAACACATTTTTGAAGCCCTCGCGTTCCATGAAGGGGCCGGCTTTTTCACAACGGATGCCGCCGGTGCAAAACATCACGATGGGCTGTTCCTTGAGGGTGTCGGGCAATTTTCCCACGGCGGCGGGAAAATCGCGAAACTGGTCCACGCCGATGGGCAGGGCTTGTTTGAAGGTACCCAATTTGATTTCGTAATTGTTGCGCGTATCAAGCAGGGTAATGGCCCGGCCTTCATCGAGCCATTGTTTCAAGGTGGCCGGTGGCAATTTGGGTGAGGTGCGCAGCGCGGGGTTGATGCCGTCCACGCCAAACGCGATGATTTCCTTTTTCAAGCGCACCAGCATTCGGCGGAACGGTTGTTGCTCGGTTTCGCTAAATTTTGGTTCAAGCGCTCCCAGCCCGGGCCAACTGCGCAATTCGGCCAGCAGGGAGTGAATTGACTCAGGCACGCCGGCCACAAAGAGATTAATCCCCTCGTGACTTAGCAAAATGGTGCCTCTGAGCTCCCAGCTTTTACACAAGGCCAGCAACCGGGAGCGCAAAGACCGGAGTTCCGTGAGTGTGACAAACTTGTAAGCGGCAACATTGAGGGTCTTAGTGATGGCCACTTTGGGAATCGGCAGGCAGGGTTCCGGCGGTTCAAGTGCGGGCAGCGATGCCGAGGGCGACGGCGGCGCGTTGCAAGGCTTCCCGCAAACCATCGGTGCGAAAAGGTTTCGATAAATAATCGTCCATCCCGCACTCAATACAATTTTCCCGTTCATCCTTCAAGGCATTCGCTGTGAGGGCGATGATATAAGTGCGCCGGGCTGGCGGCCGGCCTTCGGCGGTTTCAAGCCGGCGGATTTCGCGAGTGGCTTCGAAGCCATCCATGAAGGGCATCTGGCAATCCATCAAAATGACATCGCTGGGATTTTTCTTCCAACAGGCGAGGACTTCCAAGCCGTCTTTGGCGAACTCGGCCTTGCAGCCCAGCTTTTCCAAAACCAGCATGGTTAGTCGGCGGTTTATATCATGGTCTTCGGCAACCAAAATGCGCAATTTTTGGCCGATAAACACCGGGGCACTGGCCGGCATGGCGTCAGGGACGCTGGTAGACGGTCCCTGGCGATGGACGAGGGATATGAGATAATTGTATAGTTGGGACTGTTTGAGGGGCTTAAACATCCATGCATCCCCGCGCAAGGGAGATACGGGCTCATTCATGAGCGAGCGATGGGTCAGCAGGACGATGCGCGCCCCGCTCGTTTGAGGATTTTGAGCCACCATGCGGGCCAGGTCGGTGCCATTCATGTCTGGCAGTTTTTCATCGGCGAGCACAACCACGTGGGTGGTCCCCCGGGCCCGGGCGGACTGGACCGCCGCCATGGCTTCGGTCCCACCGGTCACGCGTTGTGCGGCCACGCCCCAGGCTGCCAGCATGGCCTCGGCAGATTCGGCGGAACTATCATGGCTATTCGCCACAACCACGTAGACTGAACTGAAATCAGCCTCGCCTCGATTGGCGGCCAATTGGGCCTGGTAGCCAAAGTCCAACGCAAACCAAAAGGTGGAGCCCTCTCCCTCGCTGCTGATCAAACCAATCTCCCCGCCCATCAATTCTACCAACCGTTTGGAAATGGCCAACCCCAAGCCAGTGCCGCCATACTGCCGCCGGGTGGTGGAATCCCCCTGGCAAAATGGCTGGAACAACTGCAATTGTTTCTCTGGCGGAATGCCGATGCCCGTATCGGTGACGGAAAACTTTAAGCGAACGTGGTCCGGCTTCCATTGGTCGCAAACCACCCGCAATACCACCCGCCCCTTCTCCGTAAATTTGATGGAATTGGTGAGCAGATTGACCAACACCTGGCGTAATCGCCCGTCATCGCCATTGACGATGAAGGGCACTTCCGGGGCAATGATCGCCGCAAATTCCAAGCCCTTGCCCTCCGCCCGCGGAGCCAGCAATTCAAAAATCCCTTCAGTAACCAGACGCAAATCAAAATCCTCCGGCTCTAGTTTAAGCTGGGAAGATTCAATTTTGGAGAAGTCCAGAATGTCGTTGATGATTTCCAGAAGCGCCTCACCACTGTTGTACACGGCACTGACAAATTCGCGCTGGCGGTTTTCCAGTCGCGTTTCCATCAAGAGCGAGGTCATGCCAATAATGGCATTCATGGGGGTGCGGATTTCATGGCTCATGACCGCCAAGAAATCGCTTTTTGCCCTGCTCGCAGCCTCGGCAGCCTCCTTGGCCCGGACTAATTCAGCGGCCACCCGTTTACGTTCGGTAATGTCCGAGGCAATGCCGAGAAAACCGGTGATTTGTCCATCCTCGCCTTTCAATATGGTCACCGACAGCAAGACGGGCAGCCGGGTGCCATCTTTCCGCAGGTAAGTCCATTCTCGTTCCTCATGGGGTTGCTGGCGGGCGCGGGCCACGAAAACCTCAAAGCCAGGTAGTATCTCCCGACCCAACTCGCGCGTTAATTCCGCGGCCCGGGCGGTGACTTCCGCCGGGTCATGAATTAAAGCGGGTGTGGTTTTACCCACCAATTCGGCCGCCCGGTACCCCAGCATGGCTTCAGCGCCGGCATTGAATGTCTGGATGATGCCGTTGGGATCGGTGGAGATGATGGCGTAATTCGCCCCCGCGAGAATGGCATTTTGAAAGGTAGCCTGGGTGTTGATTACCCGCAGGGAACGGTGCAACTCCAGTTGGGCCATTACCTGACGACTCAGGCGGCCCAAGGCTTCGCGTTGCCCGCTGTTGAGGTGGCGGGGTACGCGATCGATGACGCAGAGTGAACCCAGGTTGTAGCCATCCGCAGTGGTGAGTGGCGCGCCAGCATAAAAGCGAATATCCGGGTGGCCGGTGACCAGCGGATTGTCCTTGAAGCGTTCGTCCGCGAGGGCGTTGGGTACTTCCAATAATTCCCCAGTGGCCAGGGTGTGAGCGCAAAAGGAATAGGTCCGGGGAGTTTCGGAATCTGATAAACCCACCCGGCTTTTGAACCATTGACGATGCTCATCCACCAGCGAAATCAGGGCGATGGGCGTACCGCAAATCAAGGAGGCCAGTTGGGTGAGGTCATCAAACTCCGGTTCCGGCAGGGTATCCAAGATTGCATAACGTTGCAGAGCGTCCAAGCGGGCGGACTCGGTTGGGGGAACTGTCGCTGGCGTCATAATTGGGCAACCTTTTTACAGTTAATCAGTGGCCTATATTCCGCGAATTATCAAGGTAATGCAAGCACCGGCCCAATAATTTTACGGATGCAAACAAGAAATTTCGATCATCTTGGATCGGTCATTTGCCCCAAAAAGAGACAAGCTCCGCTCGCCCGGTGTTGAATGGCAAACAGGAAGGGATGATCCACCCGCACCACCACTGGAGGCGGATGCTGGCTTATACCCAAAAACCTGGCCATGCTTACTGCGGTGGCGGCCGCTGCCTCGGTACCGGATTCATTGAGGGTGAGGAACGTTTTGTGGAAGATGTCTGAAATATAGAGGTAATCATCCGGGCGGCGAGGTGCCATGCGATCGAAATTGGCACTGCCCTTGGGCTCATTAAAGGCGGTGGTCATGCCCAGAGACTTCAGAGCCCTGGTCAGCGACAACACGGGAGGTTCCATCTTAAATTTGGGCAAATATAATGTCACCGACTGTTCCGGCAATTCGGCGGCGGCCGCCAGCATTTCCGGTGACAGGGCCGCAGTCAGGGCCGAGAGCCCATCAACTGCGTCCGGCAGCCAGACAACCAATTGCAATTCCGCCCCGGCATAAGGGATGACCACAACCTGGTAGCCTTCCCGGCGGGCACAACCCAAGGCATGATGCAGCATCATGGTGGGCACCCTCGCCGCGGGATCGGCCAGTCCGTGGAACGGTTGCGACTGCGTGGCATTGGCATTAAAGGGCTCATTCCACGGCGCTTTCAAATAGATCGCATTTACCAAGACCAGCCGGGTGGCGGGGCTCAAGGCACCCGGCGGAATCAAATCCCGGATCCGCTGCCGGGTTTGGTCCGCCACCCAGGTGTTAATCTGAATGGTGGCACTGGCGGCGTTGCCGATGAAATCCACGGGCTCCAACGCGGCCAGGTAATTGTCCTGTAGCAGGGAAAGGAATTCGGATCGAAAGGCATATCCCTGCTCGACATACAAGCGGTTGGCGGTAATCACTGTGAGTGGTTGATTGGTAATCCCATACCTTTTTTGCGATTCCGACTGGAGGGCTTGCCGCTGGGCGATCCCGGTTAATTGCTTTTGCAACTCCGCGAAGGATTGGTCCAAAGAGTTTTGTGAGGCAGGATAGTGCAATACCCGACCCATTTCATCCCGGGTCGCACCGTCTGCCCCGGCCGTGGTCATGGCCATGGCCATCTGAATGGAAAAAGGCGACAGCAGGGTATTGTCATGGGCCGTCGCAGTTTGGCGCAGGAGGTCTATGCCCAAGGCATTGATGGCATGGGCCGCGCTGGAGTCAGCCAAGCCGGCGAGGCCGGCCTGGCAAGTTATCAGGGCAGCCAGAAGAAATATGGTTGGTCTCATGGACAACCACAACCTTGCCCATAAACGGGCAAAACACAAATTGCAAATGCCCAAAGGAGACGTCAGGCTGCCAGCCGCCGCCAACTCACCGGCCCCAACGGCTCGGCCCGCTCGACCGGGGGGAACCCGCCGAACCACTGCGTTGTGGCGAGGTGGAGTAGCCCGGACGCTGCGGATTTCCCGCGCGTTGCGGGCGCCCGTGCGGACCGCGGCGCTCGCGCTCGTCCGTGCTGAATGAAGGAGCAGGGGCCGCATTGTAATTAAAGCCTTCCGCGCGTTTGCGAATGATGCCGCGGCCAATGAACCGCTCCAGGGCGCGCAATTCACTGTGATCCTCATGGGTAACGAAACTAATGGCATCCCCCACGGCTTGCGCCCGGCCCGTGCGGCCAATACGATGAACATAATCTTCCGCGTGCATGGGGAAGTCATAATTAACCACGTGCGAAATGCCATCCACATCAATCCCGCGGGCGGCGATGTCCGTAGCCACCAGCACCCGGACCGCACCGGTTTTGAAATCTTTCAACGCCCGCAAACGCTGGCTTTGCGAACGGTTGGAATGCAGGGTCGCGGTGCGGATTCCTTTGGTCTCCAAGTGTCGCGCAATACGATCCGCCCCGTGTTTCATGCGGGAAAACACCAGCACCATGTTCATGCCTGGATCCTCCAGCAGATGGACCAGCAGGGCTGACTTCAGGTGCTTGGGCACCTCATAAACAAATTGGGTGACGGTTTCCGCCGGGTTGGACCGGCGGCCGATTTGGATGATCTTGGGGGCACGTTGGAATTCGTGGGTGAGGGATTCAATTTCCTTGGAGAGGGTGGCGGAGAACATCAGTGTTTGCCGGTTGCGAGGCAGGGCATTGATGATCTTCCGAATGGAGGGGATGAAACCCATGTCCAGCATGCGGTCGGCCTCATCCAGCACGAGAAATTGCAAGCCGCTAAAATCTGCGCAACGCTGGCCCATCAAGTCCAGCAGGCGGCCAGGGCAGGCGATCACGATGTCGGTGGCCGAGCGGAGGGCCTTGATCTGCGGTTGCTCACCAACCCCGCCGAAGACGGTGGCGACACTTACCGGGAGGTGTTTGGCATAGGCGCGCACGTTATCCTGAATTTGGACGACCAGTTCGCGCGTGGGAGCGAGCACCAGCACGCGGGTGCGCCGAGGACCGGCCACTGGGGTGGCGAGCTTGGTCAGCATGGGCAGGGTAAAAGCGGCCGTCTTGCCGGTTCCTGTCTGGGCAATCCCAATGAGGTCGTGGCCCGCCAGGATTGGCGGGATGGCGGCGGTTTGAATCGGCGTCGGTTCCGTATAGCCGGCTTCCTGCACGGCGGTCAATATTTTGGCATCTAGGCCAAGGCTGCGAAATGGCATGGTTTATGATTGTAACACAATTGGATTAGATAGCACGACCAAAATAACCGGCACTTACGGCCAATGACTTGTCGGCCACTAACCGCATAATTAGCCGCCGGCAGGGCTAGTGCTGGAGACGTTTGAACAAGCTTTTTGAAGCAAATTATTGACCGGCACATGAGCCGAAAGATGCCCCGACCAAGCCTGCCGGAAGGTAATACGTGGCTTATGCCCATTGATTATTAATGTTGATCGCTCCGGGACTTCCAGCGCTGGAGCTGAAGGGGCCTGTGTGGTTAAATAAAAAAATTCAAATTCAAATTTGACAGTTAGGGACAACGATGGAACGGTAGACCGTTCTCAAGGAAACTCAATTAAACTCAGTCGAACAAAAGAATAGAAAAAATTATACGAAAAAGATCATGGTATGCACTTTGTTGGTGGGGGGCTTGCTGTCGTCCAAGGCGAACCTGTTTGAATATGACACGATTCTTAGCGGTGCCGCTGAATCCCCGGCTAACGCATCGCCGGGCACGGGCACCGCGGATGTGATTTATGACGATATCCTGCATACCTTGCAAATTCAAATCACGTTCAGCGGGCTTTTGGGAACCACCACAGCTTCCCACATTCACGCGGCCACGGCGAATGCCGGCACAGGCACTTCGGGCGTCGCAACCACGACACCTTATTTTGCCGGTTTTCCAATCGGAGTCTCTAGCGGAACCTATAGTAACCGCCTGGACTTGACTTTGGCCTCCAGCTATAGCGCCTCATATATCACGGCAAATGGCGGGACCACCGCCTTGGCTGAAGCCGCACTGATTGCGGCCATCAATGGCGACAAGGCATACCTCAATATCCACAGCACGGTATCGCCGGGCGGGGAAATTCGCGGCTTTTTGACTCCGGTGCCCACGCCGGAGCCTAGCAGTCTGGCATTATTGGGACTGGGAACCGCGGGTTGGGCTGCCTGCGGATGGCGGAAAAAACGGGTAATTAACTAAACAAGGCGGCCTGCCGTTGGGGCGCTTCCTTGCGAATGTTGATGGGCTGGTTCCGCAGCCGGCTGGAGTTGGGCTATGGGCTCATTCTGGCTGGCTTTCTGGCCTCCCCTCAATACTTCCTCTTAAGACTTACGGTTTATGCAATTTATTCGCCCATTGATGCTCGGCTTGGCCGGGTTAATGTTTATTTCTAGCCTGCTTGCCGAAGAGGAAATTCAAGTGGGACACAATGCAGTTGGACAGCTTCAAATCAGGAAGGAATATGCTCCGCCGCTAGTGCTGGAACGATCGGTTTTCCCAGGCATCCCGGGATACGCTACCGGTGAGGTGGGTTTTCATTCCACTATTCTGGATGATTCGAACGGAGATTTTTTCCAATTATCCACCGGGGCTGATTTTCGATTGGTTTTACTGGCAAAAGACCCCGGCATGGAAGTTTGGAACGACCATGGCTCCGGTTACCTGAATATTGGGGAAATGTTCTTCATTGGTGAAGCGCCCTTTGACACCCACCCGATTTTCGACATTGTAAAGGGAACGCCGGGACATATTTATTCCCTGACATTTCAATTGCATGACCTGAATGCAGTTTATCCTGACAGCGCCCCCTTTAACATGACATTTACTCCATGGGTAGATTATTTCCCACTCAACTTGGTGCGGAGTGATGCCGGGCATGTCCGGCTGTCATGGTCTACCAATGCGGTTGATTGGAAATTGATGTCTTCACCCGAGCTCAACTCCTCGGGATTTACCCTGGTTACCAATGCGCCTGACGTGGTGGGCACCAATTTCGAAATCACCATCCCTGCCGCGCAAGCTCAACAATTTTTCCAACTAAAGCTGCCGTAAATTTCCCCCGTTCACCGTTTGTTACCCGGTGCCTGTTTTAAAAACTTGAAACCAAGTGCTGGCCAATGCCGTCATGTCTTTTAACAAAAGACAACCTATGCATCTCAAATATCTGGTCCTTGCCGCGGTGGTGGCATTGGCAGTGCAAGCCAATGGTGCCGAGCAAACCAACGCGCCAGCGCCGCATCCAAACACCGCCCTCATTCCGGTGCCGCGCACTGGCAGTGCCACCAACCGGCAAACGCTGGTACTAAAACGCGCCAAGGACGCGCCTGGGGACTATGATATCGAATTTATCGGCGACTCGATCACCCAAGGTTGGGAGATGCGCGGTAGCAATGTCTGGAAGGAATTTTACGGCAACCGCAAGGTGATTAACATGGGGGTGGGGGGCGATCGCACGCAGCACGTGCTCTGGCGTTTTCAGCAGGGACAGCTTGACGGCATCAAGGCCCGGGTGGCCGAGGTCATGATTGGTACCAATAACTCCAACAAAGATGACAATAGCGAGGCGGACATCCTGGAAGGAGTGACCGCCATTGTTCAACAAATCCGCACGCGCCAGCCGGAAACCAAAATTTTGTTACTCGGAATATTTCCCCGGGGCAAGACCTTTAGCGCCCAGCGGGGCAAGATCTTGCAGGTGAATCAAGCCCTCGCCAAACTTGAAGACGGCAGCCACGTCTTCTATTTGGATTTCGGTTCCCAGTTGATTGAAAGCGATGGCTCCATTGCCCGGTCCATGATGGCCGATGCCTTGCATCCCGGGGATCTGGGTTACCGGATCTGGGCCAACGCGACTGAGCCGAAGTTGAAGCAACTGCTCAAGTAGCAAATTTCGTTTGTGGTGTTGACTGCAGCCGAGGATGGCCAGCCCAAGATTAATGATTTAAATTCAAGGGCTGTGTGCCAACTAGTGGCGTGCGATATCGTGCTTGCCAAACGAGCCTTAGGACCGAGTTTTGCTGCTGGGTGCAGCGCAGACCACGGATTGGGGCGTGGACACGGCTCTGGCCTTCAAGACCAGGGGCTTTTTGGGCTTTAAATTCTTGAGTTGGACTTTGGCACTTGCCTTGGCGGGTGCTTTTTTCGCCGTTGAGGTTTTTTTAGCAGCGGATTTTGCCGGTGTTTTTTTCTTAGGAGCAGCCATAGTTTTGTAGTTAGTCGGACGTTCAACGAACCTTTTCAACTTACTCACACTATGTCAATGATTAATCTTTGCCGGGCCAAGCATTTTTTCGAGTAAGTGTTGTGCCTGACGGGCGGTGGGGCGAAAGTGGGGATCGGCATGCCGCAAGCTCCGAATGAGCCTTAACACGGATTGAGGCACCTTTGTGCCATTGGCAAAAATCGCCCTGAGTTGTTCCGGGGGCTTATTACTCCTCGCAATTAACTGTGCGAAGGAAGTTCCCAAAGCAAATAAATCGTCCGCTTGTGGATTGGTTAATGCCCACTTGGGCGGGGCGTAACCCGGCGTGACCACCCTCAGGGAATCGGGCTTGTCCTGCCGGCAGGCACCCTCAAAATCAATCGCCCACAAACGGTAATTGCGACCGCACAAAAAGTTGCCCGGTTTGCAATCAAGCCAGGCCCAGCCAGCGGCGTGAATATCCGCCATAATGCGGGCCATCTCCCGGCAGTAAGTCAGGCTGCGCCTCGGAGATATGCGCTCCCGGCTGATAATGAGCGCATGCAAGTTACGTCCCACGCAGTGTTCCATCACCAGGTAAAAGCATGCGTTAGCGCGGAAGGTTTTCGAGACCCGCGGCACTCCCGGGCACGCGGGAGCAATGGCTTTGAGGAATATCGCCTCGCGCCGGATACGTTCAACCCCGTCGCGACCCAGCCAGTCCGTTTCGCCATGTCGCCGACCTTCCTTGAGGATGCACACTTTTGGCGGCACGGAGTTTAAATCCAGAGCCCGGTACACTCCGCCCCGCCCCCGCTGGACAATTGCCTCATAATTTCCGTAATCTGTTTCCAAGGGCGTGCTGGCCATTTTTGGGGTGGCAGATTGGCGCGGACGGAAGGGGTCGGTTAGCCATTGGGGCACGGCGGCACGCGGTTCCCGAAGGCATGGCACGAGCCGGCCATCCGGGCGGGCAATGGCAGGCACGGATTGGTTGCCCACTTTGATTGTTTGGTCAAAATAAAACTGACCATAACGGTAATGGACACAGGATCGGGCCCGCCAGGGTTCGTCATATGCCACACTGGGTGCTGGCAAGCCAGCTGTGAGATGGTGCAATTCTGCCGCGAGGCTT
The DNA here is from genome assembly GCA_903875465.1 of uncultured Verrucomicrobia subdivision 3 bacterium. Classification (GTDB taxonomy): domain Bacteria; phylum Verrucomicrobiota; class Verrucomicrobiia; order Limisphaerales; family UBA11358; genus UBA11358. The sequence goes on along the minus strand of CAIQWB010000037.1, from coordinate 23,529 downwards.
AACGCCAACTCGGTGGAACGAGGATAGACGGTGATGAATTTGCCAACCTGGCTGAAACCGTATTCCACACCCGCGTTTAATTTGTGCAGCTCCGCCAGGGTTTGGGGGGCTTTGAACAAAGCCTGATGCCGCTTCAAGCAGGGACTGACCAGCTCCAATATCTGGCAGGCCGAAAGGATAGTGGCGGAGATGTGCAGCTTCCAACCCTGCGGGGGATCATCGCGATTTCGATGCCGACTAAAGCACCAGATCGAGCCTTGAGGCCGGATCGGCAGGCTGGACTGTGAAAGGCGTTGCCATTCTTGTTCCCAGCGCCGGGCGATTTGGTTGGGGAGCAACGGTTGTGGTCGCCTGGGCGGCATCGTGGGTTGATGGGGTTCCGGAGAGATGGCAGGCCTGCATCCGGGAAATTATTGTTCCTTGAGTGCAGCCATTTGGCTTTCCAATTGCGCCAGATTCAGCCCGGCCGGGGTGGTTCCTTTCTGTTCCACCCATTCTGGGGCGGCGATGGCGTAAGCCTCCTCGACATATTGGGCGAAAAATTCCCAGGTCATCGTGAAATACTGGCCCCAGGAAATGAAGCGAGCACCATGCACGTCGTACCCCGCCAGCACGACCGCGTGACCGCCAATGCTGGTGGACTTCCCGGGAATATACTTCCATACTGGCGGTGACTGCGTGCCCGGGGGGGCCACGCTTTGGGGTAAGTTAAATCCAATATATACCAGACCGCATTCGTGAATGCTCCGTTTCACATCATCCAAATGGCGGGGATCCAACTCGACAAAGGCTGCAATTTTCTGGCGGGGATTGGTGTTTGATCCCGTGGGCACGCCATGTTTAAGCACATAGGAAAGGACCTGCTGGGCGGTGGCGCCGGGGCCTTCGCCTTTGCTTGCCGGTTGGTATCCGCATGCTTGGATATAAAGCTGTTCTACCTCCGCATCGGACAGGTTCAACATCCGGCTGCGGGCATTGAAACTCCATACTTGCAGGGCGTGGTAGATGGCCGCACAGGTGCAGTTATCCAATCGGTCATTCAACATCATACCCAGGCTGGCAGGCATGCCTTTGGTCCAATCCACCGCCACTGGCGGCGGGGGAAGAGGTTTTCCTGCGACCAGTGCGCTGAGGTGCGGCACCCGGGGATTATAGGTGCGCGGCAGGCGACCGAGTCGGCCGGTCACTGGCTGGGTCATGGTGGGATTCATACTTGGGTTTACGTTGGGATGGGCCCCGCAAGGCACCGGGGCGTTGGAGCGTAAGGTTCATGGCACCGGGGCTTTTTCTCTCGCCTCCGCCTGTTCAATTTCGGCCCAGGAAGGGGCATGCCAAATTTGCAAGTTGCGGTCGGCATTAAGCGAGGCAATGGCATTGCCATCTTGGGAGAAATCGGTGCTGAAAAAACCGGCTCCCTGGGCGGCCAGAGTAAACACATTTTGCCAGCTCGTGGTGTCCCACAGACTCAAGGCCTGTTGCTTGCCACTGCCCGTGGCCAGGCGCAGGTCATCTGGGGAAAATACCACCGAACTGACCCCGCTGAGAAAGCCATTCAGGGTGGCCACCTCCCGCCAGGCGGTGGTATCCCACACCCGGGCATAGCCATAGGTGCTGGCCACGGCAAACCGTTTGCCATTGGACGAGTAAGCGGCATTGTAAACCCCCTTAAAATCGAGATTGGTCTCGGCAAGCGTGCGGTTTTGCAAATTTCTGAAATACAGTTTTCCGTTCTTTTCCACCTCCAAAAACTGATGCTCATCGCGGGAATCGGCCAGAGTATCATCCGCGTGGATGGACGGCCAGTTTTGCAATTCCCGGCCTTCGGTCAGATCCCACAAATGTATTTCATAACCCACTTTGGACGCCGTGAGCAACTGGCTGCCCCCGGCTTGAAATTTGATCGGCACCACAATGTCACTGGTATTCGTAAACTGGCGCAGCAAGGTATGGTGGACCAGGTCCCAAACCCGGATGGTGCCATTGAGGGAACCATTAGCCAGCAAGGTTCCATCCTGGGAAAACTGGCTGTTGTTATAGAAAACCAAGTCGAAATTAGTGCCCAAGTCCATTATGGGTTCGCTGGCCGGCAAACCATCCACGGTCCAGCGGCTTACCTGGCCGTGAAAATCGAGGGTGATCACCGACAGGCTGTCCGGGGCAAAACACCAGTTGGACACTTTAACAGGAACGGTGGTGACTGGCTGCCGCCGTTGCGAAGGGTGCGTATCCCAGAGGCAAACCGTGCCGTCTTTGCAACCGCTGACCAGTGTTTTACCATCCGGCAGCAGGGCCACCCGCCATACCCCAAAGCGATGTCCCCGCAGCACTTCCAAGGTAGTTAAACTGGCCAGGTCCCAAGTCCGGATGGTTTGGTCGGCGCTGCTTGAGGCCAAGGTTTTGCCATCCGGCCAGAAAGCCAGCGAGTTAACCCAGGCACCGTGGCCGATCAAACGGCCCGTTTGCTTCCCGGAAGCCACGTCCCATAGTCGGATGTCTGATTCATTGAAGCCCTCAGCAGTGGCCAGGGTTTTGCCATCGGGCGAAAAAGCCAGGGCCATGTAGAATCCGGACCTGGGCGGGGCACCCCACAAAGTCCGGCCGGTGTGCAAGTCCAACACTTGAAATCCATAATCCAGTGTGCCAAATGCGGCCATACTCAGATCCGGGGTGGTCGCAAAACTAGTGGCCATGGGCCCGAAGATAGTTCCACTGGTGGGAAATGTGGCAAGCTTCTGACCGGTGGGCATTCGCCAGAGGGTGAGGTAATTGGTTATCCCCGAAAAAGTGGAGGTGACCAGCGTTTGTCCGTCGGCAGCCATGGCCAAACCGGCACACCCATCCGCTTGCAAATCGATGTCAGCGATCCCCCGACGGCTCCGGGCATCCCATACGTGAAGCCCGTAGTTGATATCGCCATTACCTTGCTGCAAGCCGCTAACATAAGCCAGCAACGGTGCCGACGGAGAAAAAGCCAAATGCACGTCCTCCTCGTTCTGCGCGAGCCGAATGCTAACCTGCCGGGCCGCCAGATCCCACAGCGTCAGTCCATCTTTGCCCAGACCCCCAATTGCCAGCCATTGACCATCTGCGGAGCAGGCCAGTGATTTAATTTCACTGGGGTTTTGCCATAAGGTGGTCCGGGCATCACTGCGGGTTTGCTGCCACAGGTACCGCCATTCCCAGCCACGTAAATCTTTTTGACCGGGACTGGGGCGCTGGCGGTTGAGTAACATCAGTGCCCGGCCCAGATTGTTCTCACCCAGCGCTTGACTGGCCACGTTCATGTCCGACCCGTAGGCGCGCTGCCGAGCGGCCAGTTCTGCCGCCTCGGCTTGCTGGCGCAGCCGGGCTTCATTGGCTTGGGCGGCCAGTGCCTGCTGCTCACTGGACTCCGCCTTGCGGCGCTGCACCGTTTCGCTGGCTTGGGCCGCTTCCGCTTCGCGTCTGGCATGAACGGCCCGGATGGATTGCCAGGAACTGGCAACGATTCCCAGAAGCAGGGCGGTTGCCACGGCTGCACCTGCCGTGAAGGCCAGCTTGTTCCGGCGAATGGCCTTTTGCAGCCGGTAAAGGGTTGAGGGGGGGCGGGCAATCACCGGCTCATTGTTCAAGTGCCTTTTTAGATCGGCCGCCAGGCCGTTGGCGGTCTCATATCGGCGGGTGCGGTCTTTCTCCAAGCACTTCATGACAATCCAGTCCAGATCGCCTTTCAGCTCATGCATCAATTTTGAAGTGTCGGCCGAGCGCCGTCGCGCGGTCGTGGTCAAATCTTCGCCCGACATGGTGGCGAACCGGGTGCTGGGGCGCACGGGATCCCGCTCCCGAATGGTCTTGCGCATGTGGTCGATGCCCTGCGACATCAACTCGTGCCCATCGAAGGGCGTGCTGCCCGCGAGTAATTCGTAAAGTAAAACGCCCAAACTGTAAATATCGCTGCGGGTGTCAATGTCCAGCCCGCTCATTTCCGCCTGTTCCGGACTCATGTACGCGGGGGTGCCGATAAAATGATGCAACTGGGTGTAAACCGTCGCATCGGTCAGCCTGCCTTCCACCGCCTTGGCAATCCCAAAATCAATCACCTTGGGAACGGGCACCCCGTCGTGCAGGGTCACCAGAATGTTGGACGGCTTGATGTCTCGATGAATGATGCCTTTTTGGTGCGCATGCTGGATGGCCTGGCAAACTTTTATGAACAAGTCCAGCCGGTCACGGGTACTCAGGTTGTTCTGATCGCAATAATCGGTGATGCGGATGCCGCGCACCAGTTCCATGACAAAAAATGGGCGACCCACCTCGGTGGAACCCGCGTCCAACACCCGCGCAATGTTTGGGTGGTCCATCATGGCAAGGGCCTGTCGCTCCGCCTCGAACCGGGCCACCACCATTTTCGTGTCCATGCCCAGTTTGATCACCTTCAGGGCCACCCGCCGGCGCACGGGCTGGCTTTGTTCGGCCACATAAACCACCCCGCAGCCACCTTCGCCGATTCGCTCCAGCAATTTATAGCGTCCAAGCGTCTGGCCGACCGCTTCGTCCGGGGCCTCGTCCAAGGCTAACTTAATGGTTGGTGTCACTTGGGTGGCATCTCCGGCGGCCGGCTCGGCTGGCTTTGGGTGCAGGCCAAGGCGGGTCTCCAGTCGCTGCCGCAAAGCGGCGTCATCGCCACATTCGCGCTCCAGAAAGGCGGCGCGGAGGCCGGCCGACTTGGAGAGCGCCAGGGCCAGTAACAGCTCTTCGTGATTGCGGTCCATATTAGTGAGTCAATGCACGGTTCCTTGCGGCATTCAGGTAAAGATGGCAGTTAAAGCCTTGGCATGGCAATTTTTATTGCACTTGGCCGGCCAGTTTTTGCGCGCTTGGTGGCGGTCCGTAAAACGGCGCCAGCCGGTGCCTCGCTGGCGCCACCCGCGCCACCGGCACTAAACGATTGTCCGGCAACCATTGGGGGCAGGGTGAAATTTAAGGGCGGGGATTTTTAGATGTCCTGGTAGTCGGGCAACAATCGTTTTGCCTTAAACTCCAAATGTTGAAAGCAAACACCCCGGCTGGCGGATGATTAAACAGCCACCGTGCCGGGGTGATGATCTGACTAGCAAATTATCCCGCCGGGGCGAAGGTCATGTGCGGAATGCCGTGCGGGCAGTAATCAGGATACTCCGGTTTGAACATCTGGGCTTTGATGTGACCGACCAAATCCTCTGGCCGCGGCAGGGTGGCCAGCTTGGCGGAGTAAATTTCCTCTGCCACCGCCACGGCAATCGCCAGGGAAACTTCATGGATACGGGTCAGGGTCGGATAAACCCGCCCTTCGGCCAACTCGCTTTCACGCACCAAGGAGGCCAGGGTTCGTGACGCGCGGATGAACATGGCATCGGTTACTCTTCGTGCTCCGGTGGCGACCACGCCGAGTCCGACACCAGGGAATATATAAACGTTATTGCCCTGCCCGGGAACGTGGGTGCGACCGGCCAGAGTCACTGGTTCAAACGGACTGCCGCTGGCAAAAATGGCGCGTCCTTCCGTCCATGTGTAGGCTTCCTCGGCCGTGCATTCCGCCTTGGAGGTCGGGTTGGACAAGGCGAACACCACGGGGCGCCGGCTATACTGCGTCAGTGGTTGGATGATTTCCTTGGTAAAGGTGCGCGGCTGGCCGGACACGCCGATCAGCATGGTGGGCCGAATGGAATGCACGGCGGCGAGGAGGTCCGGGCAACCTTCATGAGTATGCGCGTAGGGTAATTTATTGGCCGTGAGAAATTCCCGTCCGTGCACGATGAGGCCCTTGGAATCCACAAACCAGCATCGTTTGCGAGCTTCGGCGAGGGGAAGTCCTTCGTCGGCCAGGACCTCGGTAATCTGATCCGCAATGCCCAGCCCGGCTTCGCCAGCGCCGAAAAAGAGGACCCGCTGGTCGGCGAGTTTGCCGCCGGACAGGCGCAAGGCGGAGAGCACACCTGCCAGGGCGACCGCCCCGGTGCCTTGAATATCATCATTGAACGTGCAGGCACGGTCGCGATAGCGTTCCAGCAGGCGGAAGGCATTGTGATTGCCAAAATCCTCAAACTGGATCAGCACGCCGGGGAACACTTGTTGGGCGGCGGTCATGAATTCCTCCAGAAGGGCGTCATATTCGGCGCCGCGAATGCGCGTTTGACGGAGGCCGGTGTACAAAGGATCTTTTAGCAGGGCTTCATTTTCGGTGCCCACGTCGATGGTGATCGGCAGGCATTGCACGGGATTAATGCCTGCGCAGGCGGTGTAGAGGGAGAGTTTACCCACCGGAATGCCCATGCCGTAGGCGCCCAGATCGCCCAACCCCAGAATGCGCTCCCCGTCGGTGACGACAATGACCCGCACGTCCGGCACCGGCCAGTTGCGCAGCACCTGGGCCATGCGTCCGCGATCCTCACTGCTGAGATAGAAGCCGCGAGAGCGACGGAAGATATAACCATATTCCTGGCAGGCCTTGCCGACCGTGGGGGTGTAGATGATGGGCAGCATTTCCTCCAGGTGTTCCGTTACCACGCGGTAAAACAAGGTTTCGTTCCGATCCTGCAAGCTGACCATCTGCACATAGCGTTCCAAATTATTCGGTTTGCTGCGGAAGTTGGCCATCACGCGCAGCACTTGCTCCTCCATCGTATGCACGTGGGGCGGCAGAAGTCCCCGCAAACCAAGCACATCCCGTTCCGCGTCGGTGAAGGCGGTGCCTTTGTTGAAAATGGGATTGTGCAACCAGTCCACACCCTTGACAGGCAGTGCCAGACCGGAGTGATTGATTTTTGGTTTCATACGCGATTTTAAATATTAAAATATGTGCTACATTAATCAAAAAGGAGAAGGAAGATTAATCATCTAAACATGAAATAACACGCTCCGCCAGGGCTGGCTGGACAGAACTTGCCAAACATTGACCGCGCCTTGCCGGGGGCGGGAGGCCAGATAATTATAATTCTTACGGCGAGTCTGTGGGGACCTGGGCAAGCCAGACCCGGATGGTGGTGAAGAAATTATTGGTGCGGGACACTGGGGCCAGCACCTGGGCCTTGACGGTTTCCGTCAGGCCATCGCCATTATTGGTGGCATAGAGTTCCTGCACGACATTGGTCCCGGTGTTCCAAGTGAGCAGATCGGAAGAGACAAACACGCCGTACGCCACCACGCGGGGTGGCAACAATCGGGTATAGGTGAGGGTGAAGTGGGCCAGGCCGTCGTTGGTATTTACTTCAAAGCCGTATTGGAAAGCAGGATTGGGACCCGGGTTGCGGGGGTCCTGATTAAAGGCGTATTCCACGAAGTTCACCAGCCCGTCGTGATCAAAATCAGCCCCGGCACCGCTGATTTTTGGGAAGGTCAGTTCCTCCAGGCTGAAGTTGGCGATGCTCCAATAGCCGTAGGGTGAGTCCTTGATGGTAATGGTCGCGGGACCACCGACCACGGTGTAGGCGATATTCGTCAGCACGGTGGCCAAAGCCGTTTGATCGCCCTTGATGTTGTAGTCCAGAGTGGGGGTTAGCGGAATGACCAGGGAATTGCTGCCCGCGGGAAAGGTTATCGCGTTGGTAATGGTGACGTAATTAACCCCGTTGCTGGCGGTGCCGGAAAAACCAAGGTAAACAGTCAATTCGTTGGTGTCCCCGGTGCGCATTACTGTATACTCGCCCAGTACCGGTCCCATGTCCGCCGCCTGACTAATATCGGCCGTGATGCTAACCTGGGTGGGTTCCAGCACGGTCACCGTCACATCCGAGAAGGTGGTTATCTGCCCGTCATTCGCGGTCAACCGGAAGTGGTAATCGCCGGGGATTGAAAAAACCAAGGTGTTGGTCAGGCTGCCAGAGTCTGGAATCTCTACATTATTAGTGCCGAGATAGAGCCATTCCGTCACCACGAGACCTGGTGGATTGGGCAAGCCATCATCTGAAACCGCGCCGGTTAGGGTAACCGGGATGCCAATTTGGACCTCCACATTTGCTCCCGCCGAGATCACGGGGCCATGATTGGTGAGCGGATATTCCGCCAGGGCAATGATTTGATTCCGCTCCAACGCGAGGGGAAAGACTTGAACCTCATCCACCGATCCGTTCCAAGCGGCCGGACTATTACCAGCCCCCCGGCCGACGATCCATTGAGGGCAATTCGTCAGCACCCCGGACTGCCCAACGAAACCGGCGGCAGGTTGGTCCAACTGGCCGTTGAAATATAATTTGGGAGCTTCGCCATTAGTCCAGGTCACGGCAATATTCTGCCATTGGTTGGGAGTGAGCACACTGCTGTCACTGTCATGATAAATTGCTCCCTGGGTGGTGGGGATGACGACTTCGACTAAATTGGTTTGAGTGCCGCAATAAGCGGTCGCGCGCGTGGACAGGCTGAACGTGGGATTCCCATTCGCGTCATCGGTGGCCAGAATACCCCGGTTGACGTAGTTGGTCGCCGGTTTGACCCAGAGTGAAACCGTAAACGCTTTGAGTCCATTGAGGAATTGATCGGCCGGGGCCTCGCGCACCCAGTCATTGGTACCCGCAAACGTGAGCGCGTCGCCGAAGATGCCGTTGGTGGTCCAACTGGGGTTCCCGGAAAAGGTGCCGGTTCGTCCATTGCCGGAGGTGTCGGTGGCATTGGTGCCGGTGCCCTCGTCGAAGGGCCAGTGCAGGGAGTTGGTGAGGCCCAGTTGATCAGCCCCCACAATGACGGTGAGTTCGGCTGATCCCTCCAAGAGCCCATTGGTTGCCATTAATTCCAAAACATACACGCCCGCGCCGCTAAACAGGACGGTGGTATTCAGGGAGTTGGTGTTTTCGAATTGTAGCGTGGAAGGCCCGCTGACTTCCGACCACACCACTGAGTTGGACGGACTGTCATCCACCACCGAACCCTGAAGCACCAGTCCGACATTGGTGCCCACTAAAAAAGCCACATTGTTCAGGGGGTTGGTGATGGTAACCACCGGAAATTGACCTGGTCCAGCCGAGGCCAGGGTGATGACCGCGTTGCTGGGGGAGAGAATGGTATAGGCGGCATTGGTTACCAAACTGGCATTGAGACTTTGGTTGCCCGCCGGGGCAAAATGGTTGGTGGCGCTAAAGGTCAGGTCAATCGAAGTCACCCCGCAGGTAAAATAAACATTGGTGGCAAACGTGGAATAATCCAAGCCATATACGGCGGTGCCTCCCACGACCAGATAAGCGGTAAAGTCATATTTGGGATCACCGGTCCGGCTCAGCCGGAACACCCCATTAGTGGTGCCATCCACCTGCACTCTGGGGGTGAGCGCCGCGATGGTGAGCATGGGCTGGTCATCGTTGATCGTTACCGTTCCAGTGGCAGGCAAACCCAGGAAATAACCGGGGTTGGGCAGCAAGGTTAACACCACCGTTTTCGGCCCTTCGACCAAATGATCTTGAATCGGCTGCACCGGGAGGGTGACAAAAAACTGCCCGGCCGGGATAACAATGGAATTGGTTATCCACACGTATTCGGCACCATTTTTGGCCGTCCCACCGATGGTGTACCATACCGTCACGGACGCATTGGTGGTACCAATGCGCGAGAAGGTAAACTGGCCGGTGTCCACCCCGGGCTTGGCGGCCGTGAAATCACTGGCATCCAGCCACACCGTCTGTTCATCGTCCTGAACCGTTACGGTGGCGGCGGAAGGATAATCGGAATGGTAGGTGCCGTCCTCCAGCAGCGTGACGATCACGGTTCGTTCCCCGTCAACCTGATGGTCATCCAGCGGTTCCACATTTACCGTTGCATTGGTTTGTCCGGCCGGAATGGTCACCACGTTGGTGAAGGTCACGTAATTCACCCCGCCGGTGGCCGTGCCGCTGATGGTAAAGGAAACCTTGAGCGCATTGGTTGCCGGACCGGTCCGGGTGAACAAAAACTGGCCGTTGCCGCCGGCCGTATAGGCATAAGGATGATTCGTGGCGGTCACGTTCACATCGGGCAAATTATTGGTATAATGATCAATCAGGGTCACCGTTGCTTTGGCCGGGGAACCCACGGTGCCATTGGTCGCGCTAATCAGGGTGAGGAACACCGTCTGGGTGGCCAGCAACAAGTGATTATTCACGGGGATTACTGGCAAATCCACAAACTGCGCACCCGCAGGGATGCTGGCCGAAGTCCCCAGGGAAGCATAATCATTGGGGGCACTGGCCGAGCCGGTAATTTGGAAAGTCACCAACTCGCTGGTATTGGTGGCCCCCACCCGGCTGATGCGAAAATTGCCTTTCACCGGGCCGGGTTCGGAAGCAATTGGGACCGTGGCGGTGACACTAATCCTGGCCGCATCATCATTCAAAATGATGTAGGTATGAATTTTTATGCCGCCCAGCGTGGCGTTTATGGGATTAAACAAAGCCACCTGCACGGTCTGCGGAGGCTGATTGCTATTGTCATTGATAATGTTCAACGGGATAAAGGCGACCTGTGAGCCGGGTTGAAAAGCCAGCGTACCCTGGGGCAGGGAGTAGCGACTATGGGGAGCAGTGCCGCCGATGACGCGATAATCCACGGTAACCACCTGCGTGTAATTAGTGCTTAACACCACGGCAATCCCCGGAGAAGTGTTTTCCGGATAAGCCGAGGCATTAAAGCAAAAACTTACCCCGGGCTCGCTGCTCAGGCCGTCATCGAAAATGTGCATCGTCGCACTGGCTGGGGTGCCCAAGTTGTAGCCGGGGTTGGATTGGAGGGTAAGCACGAGTGTCTGGGTATCCTCCAAGATGTAGTCCTGAAAGGGGATGACATCAATGACCATCGAACTGGAACCATCGGGAATGATGACCGGGCTGGTCAACGGCACGAAATTAAAGCCGCTGATGGCGGTCCCATTCACGGTAAAATAGACGGGCAGATCGCCGGTAGTGCCGGTGCGGGTAAAGGTGAATTCGCCAAACTGGGCACCCTGTTCGGAGACGTCGCCGCCCGTTGCTTGCACGGAAACTATGGGAAGGTTTTGATCCAGAATGCTTAAAGTGGCGGTGCCCGGAACGCCAACATCGTAATTGGGTGTGTTGGTCAGGATAATGGTTACAGTCTGGTTGCCGCCCAGGGAAACCCCGCCCATGGGAACCAGGGTTATATCGGTTGAGGCCGCTCCTGGTGGAATGGTCACACTGCCACTTAAAGGCTGGTAATCCACTCCAGAGGTGGCCGTGCCGCCAACGTTATAGTGCACCACCAAGGCCGGGGTAAGATCGCCATCGCGCTGTACGGTAAAGGTTCCGAGGGTGGCAGGTTGGGCCGCCGGCGGGCTGGTTGGGGTCACCGATACGGTCGTATAGTCCGAATTTAAAATAATGATTTGAGCGGATGGCGAGCTGGCCAGGTTATAAGTCGAATTGCCTGTCAGAGTGACGGTGACGGTCTGGTCGGCATCCACCAGGAAATCATCCAGCGGCAGCAATGGCACCGTGGTACTGTTTTGCCCGGCGGGAATGAGGACGACCCCGGACAGGGGAGTGTAGTTCAGCCCCGCCAGGGCCGTCCCACTGACCGTGTAATATACCAGCAAATTATTTTGGGTAGAACCTGAACGGCTGAAGACCAACTGCCCGGTGTCACTGCCATTCTCCTCAATTACCGGGGTAGTTGTGGCAACATCGACTGTGTCTTTTGCCGCAGGATTGGCATTAATGAGGTTAATTGTAGCCTCAGCGAGTGGTCCGAGGACATACGCCGGACTATCCATATTCGCATCATCCAGTAGCGTCAGGGTGGTCATGGCCGTGCCCTGAAGTAGTGGGTTCACCCTGGCTTGGAAAATGAAGCTCGCCTGGCTGCTGCCGGCAGGGATGGTAATGCTACCGGTCGCGCTGAGATCGGGGGCCAGAGTATAGTCGATGCCGACGGAGGCGGTGCCGGACAGGTCCATTTGCACCGTCAGGTCATTGCTGACACTGCCTGTGCGGGTTACGGTGAATTGATGCACCCCACGGTCGGTTTCCACCACCACGTTGGTGTCGGTGGCTATGCTTACTTGTGGTAAAGGAAAGCCAGTAAAATCAATATCCGTCAAAGTATTCGTGACCGTCAGTGGATGGGACCAGTTGGCCGAATTGGAGAATACATACCCAAATTTATAGGCGTTCAAATTGGTCACTCCCCCGGCATTTACCAGGGTGAACCGCCCGTTGCTGTCGGTATAACCTCCGGTAAAGAAGCTGGTTTTGTGTGCGCCATTGCCCACGAGCACACCCGCAATGGGCACCCCATCGGGGTCATTGACATAGCCAGTGATTTGAAAGCCGTTAGCGGTGCCCACGGAGACCACGACATTGGCGCTGGTTTCGCCCCCTTTCATATCGCTCACGACACAACGAACCAAATGATCGCCCGGGGTGGTAAACGTTTTGGCGGTCCAGGGCAGATTATTCGTGGAAAAGGTCTGGTCGTCAAAGGTCCAGAGATAAGCCGGGGCATCGCCATCCGGGTCAGTTGCGGTGGCGTGGAAATGCACCAGGGTATTTACGGGAACGTTGGTTTGATCCACCTCCACACTTACCACCGGAGGCTCGTCATTGGTAAAAGAGCCGAGGTAGATTTGATAATCGATAAAGGGTTCAGTGCCGGTCAGGCCGCGCTGCAAGGGAGTGATATGCACTCCGGCGGCTGGATCACTAAAGGTCCGGCCGATTACCACGGCGGCATCCTCCCGACTGGCCGAGTCATTGGCATTTACGGAACCCGGGGTGGTATCCACCAACTGGGCGCCGCCATTGCTGTGCAACCAGGGGGACCAATAAACCACCAGGCCATTGACCAGCCACGGATTGGCGGGATATTGCTTCCGGTACTCCAACCAGTAACTACGCAGGGCGTCCTTGGGCAGCGCGGCCGCATAGACCCGGCCTGGCAAGCGGCCCGCCGCCGGCACGTCAAAAGGATAAAGGCGGTAAACCCCATTGCTGGTAATACTCTGCACGGCCTCGGCCTTCATCCAGTCGAGAATGTTTTTATGAACCACATTAAATTCTGCCACACCACCCGAACCCATGGTGTCGTATGGGTTGCCATATTCCAAATTTGTGCCCGGGCCGATGCCGCTGACATTGGTGAGCGTGTTCCAAAAATTAGCGTGCCAGAGGCCGTAGTTGTGCCCCAGTTCATGGGCGGTCACACCGACCCCCATGCTTTGCAGCCACACTCCTTTGCCGTGAACATAGGCAAGGCCACCAAAGGTATAGCCGGGCACAGGCGTGAAGGCGGCGATGTCGCGATCGTAATTGGCCGTATCGTACCCGGCGGCCCGGGCCGCCGCCCGGGCATCCGCCAGCAATAAACTGGGATCCTGGGCATAGTACGCCTTAACTTGCGGCAAGGTGATGAGGGGCGTGACCGTGGTGGTCAGGGAAGTCAGATTGTAAGAATTTTCTGTATAGTAGGTGTTTACCCCGTCCATAACGGCATTGGCGTCCGCTGCCGAAATGGGCTCGGTAAGATCGTCGGGGAAATTTAACCGCATATAGAGCACGGTTTTGTTGCCGTGGGTCCAGGCATCGTTGTCGGCCGTGGCCACCGCAATGGGACTAAAACTACCCGGGCTGGATTCCAATGATCCGCCACTCTCCGCCAGTGCCCATTGCTGGTTCACCAACTTGTAATGATCTTCGCCGCAAAAGCACAATACTCCGCCGCCGCTTTCAGCGTAAAACGGCGACCCGCGCGAAGTGGCGGCCTGGCCAGAAACCGAACAAATGACGTCTGCCGGATGGGCGGTCTGGGGGTCCAAGGCCGCTGCTTCCGGGACGGTCAGGGCACGCAGCGGATCGGTGGAGACGGCCAAATGGCCGTCCAAAGCGATCCCATGCAAGGGAATGGATGCTTGGGAAACCTGGCCCAAACGCCGGCCATAGACATAGGCCTGCCAGGTGCGGGAGCCTAGTTGCACATTTCGAAAGGTGGTGGTGCTGCCACGGGCAAAGTCCGTGCCCACGGCCACATTATAGGCCCCACGGCCGTCTATTTGTTCCTCGAAATACTGCGTAACGATCGCTGGCAGGATTTGCCGCCAGGCGTAAGGCGCGGCCAGCGAAAGTGCTCGTGCGGGATCGGCCTGGATCAAGTCCAGCATGGCCGCCCGGCGCTGGCGGGCCAGTTCGACGCCTGGGCCAAGATTGAAAGTCGGATGGTTCGTGGAAAATTGACCTGCCCAATAGGCAAAGGCGTCAAAGGCGTTTGGCGGAGTTGCTCTGACCAAACTACTTGTCAAAACCGAGGCTTGATGATTATGAGGGGCAGGGGACTGTGGCACCAGTGAGTTGGTCGCTGGTAATTGCCGGGATACCTGACGGGTCAGACTACTGGCTGGCATGGGTGACCGAACTCCCTCACGGTGCAGGCAATATAATCCGGCCAGCGCAAGCAAACTGCCGGCCATAAACCCCAGAACGAGTGAACGTTTCAATTGGATTAAAGGTTGATTTACCTAGCTACTTGGTGACGCTCTGCACACTAGCCCCAACAAGGCAAGGTTGCAACCATTACCCATAAAATACAATCGGAATCATTTTAACCTCGTCCGGACATGCCGCCCATTTGTCCGCTGGTTAAATGCGCACTGCCAAACAGGCCGGGAGGTCCTCATCCAGGCCTATTGAATCGCCCCCGGGTGATTCCGAGAGCTTACGACTAGTTCAATTCAACTGCGGCGGGCGCGGATAAAAGCCTTTAAAGGTAATCCCGGACGGCGTGGTGGTGCCAGTGAAGACGCTGAAATAAAAGTATTTGGAGACTTGGTCAAAATCCGGCAGCAGGCTGAAATCCAGCCAATCGTTGAAGGCCTTGGGCACCATGGCGAGGGCGGGTTGCCCGGTGGTGGCACCGGGGGATTGCTTCAGGCTGGTAAAGGCCGCCCGCATGACCACCCGATGGTCTTCATAGCCAAACAAGCCATTGCCCATGCCGCCAATATGTTGGACCGCCTCAGCCAGGCCGGGGGTGTGGGACAAAGGTTCGGGCGGTTTCCCAGCGCTGCGGAGAAATTCTTCCAGCACGGCCACATCAGAACTCATGGCTATATAGCCACTGCTGATCGAGCCATAGAGTGAACTGGCCACGGCACCGCCATTGGGAGTCGCCTGGGCCCGCAGGGCGATGGTGTAAATTTTATGACCCAAAAAGTCCCGGGGTTCCGGTGCGCCTTCCTGGGGGGCGTAAAGGGCGGCGGTGGTTTTAAAAGCCAGCAGCGTTTGCTCGGGATTGGCGGCGGCAAATAGCACCAAGCCATGCGTCTGGTTCAATTCCGCGATAGTCTTGCCGGTCGGCCCTTTTTCGTAGCTCAACCAGTCATCTCCCATATTACCCAGCAAATTCTTGCGCAGATCAAAGCTGGCCTGCTTCGCCTGGGCCATGCCATTCGCCATGTCGATAAAACCGTTTACTGAACCCAGCACACTGGGGGAAACTCCCCCCAGGGTCTTTAACAATTCCGTCCAAATATTCTGGCTGTCGAGCCGCCAGCGCCAGAACTTAGCAGCGTCCACGGGAACAAAGGCCGGCGGAGCCGCGTCCTTTTGCCCGGTGGCCAGCATTTTAAAAATTCCCTGACGGCGGCTTTCCGGCACTGAAAAATAGAGCGTGGCCAGGGAGCCTTCGTGCGACTGATGGTAGCTCAAGCTCACGGACTTTAAGCCGGTGAGCCCGAGGGCATTTAAAATAAGATTAGGGGATAGCACCGGGTACAGGCTCGGTGCATTCGGGTTGGGCTCCGGGGTGGGAATTTGGGCGATCAAGTCGAACAACCCATGAGCGTTCAACCAGGAATAATACACGGGTGAATCCCGAAATTGGGAGGTTTTGTCCTCGGCAAATATCGTATTGTCCGCCAGGCAGGGCAGGCTGCCACCGGTGAGCCGGGCTACGACGGGCTCCACGGCCTTGGCGGAATTGCCCACGATCAGCAACGATTCAGATTGCCCAATCACCATTTCCGTGGGGTGTGCCGGCGGGTTTTCCTTGCCCAATTCCTGCACTGGCTGGCTCGCCGGCAGCATTGCCGCCAGGGTGGCCGGGACATCATTGGATGACAACGGCACCACCGTAAAGACTATTCCGTGCACCCGTTCGGTGCGAAGATTTTTGCCGACAGTGGCCCACTTTTTCTCGAGCACCGCCAGGTTGGTGGCCAATTCCTTGCTTTTGGAGCCGGCATCTAACAGTAATAGGACTCCAGCGGATTGGGCGGGATCGGTGCCATTCCACCCATTGCGGGTGATCGCGAGGGTTAACTGCCCCTGGGGCAGATCCATGAAGTCAGCGAGGTTCAACCCCAAGTCATTTTGTAATGGACCGATAAACTGGTCGTTCCATTTTCCCATGAACTTGTCATGAAAGGGGCGGAGGGCCGGGTCGTTCCACAAAAGTAACTGCGGCGACTCCCCGGTTGCCCGGCGCAGAGCCTGGCAATCGGGTGCGGTGAGCACAAAAAACGTATCGGTGGGCAACAGGTTTTCGGCGGCCGGAATGGCGGCTTTCAAGCTGGCTGACTGGCACAGGGTGAATAGCAGCAGAGAAATCCCCGGCAAGCCAAGTTTTTTCAAATACATCATGGGAACTATTGGACGCAATGTGGGGGCATCTGTTCAGATAAACCGCGCTTAAAACCCGCAAGGGTGCTGGGCTTTATTTATCGAGCGACTTCTTGAAAGTGCGGGTGGGTGGTTGCAAGTATCGATAGGGGTTGTTGGGATTGTCGGTGGAATAGGCAAAGGCATCCCGGTGATCCAAGAAGGTTTTTACCAATTCCACCGGAATGGCGAAGCCCAAACCCTCGCCGAAAGTGATTTTCATGTTGGTCACACCCACGACTTCGCCGGCCAGATTGAACAAGGGTCCACCGCTATTGCCCGGGTTGATTTGGGTGCTGGTTTGCAGGTACAATTCCCCCTCCATTTGGCGGGTTTTGGTGCTCACAATTCCGGAGGTGACGGTACGTTCCAAACCCAGCGGGCTGCCGATGGCAAATACTTGGTTGCCGACATTTAAGGAATCAGAACTGCCCAGGGTAACATATTTAAATTTCGGGGCGTCCGGGTCATCGACTTTCAGGAGGGCCAGATCATGAAATTTGTTGATGGCGATAATGCGAACTTTTTTAAACGTCTCCCGGTCCAGTTGCCCATTATTTTGCCGGTAAACTTCCACGGTCAACTCCGTTTCGCCCTCAATTACATGGAAATTGGTGATCAAATAGCCCTCGGCGTTGAGGAAAAAGCCAGAGCCCAAACCTCCGGGATTGCGCACTTGCACCACGGCCTCGCCCAATTGTTTAACCAGCGAACTGACCTCCTGGTTGGGGATGGCATGGGTGTCGGTATTATAAAATTGGGAGCTGGTACTGGGCGCGGAGGGACTTACGGAGGTGGTTGGCACGAGCGGCTGGCTGGTGGTTCCAGTTTTGTTGATATTGGCGATGGAGGTCCGGGGAATGATTAGAACCGTGTATCCCACGTCGATCACCACTGAATCCGTTTTCTCCGTTAGAATTTTTCCGGAGACGGACGCCTGATCCTTTAATTGGATCACATCGGCCGAAACCATGGTTGCACTCGCCACGAGGAAGCCAGCCAGTACCTGATATTTATTCAACCACATTGAGTGGACAATAATGCAACCTATCCCCTTTGACAAGCGGGCCGAGTCGAATATTTGCCCAAGGGTGAAGGTACCTTCGGCGACTCAATCGAGCCAGAGAGATTCGCCCCGCAACAAAACAAGCCGCTGTTCAATATGGCAGGTCGAAATGGCGGGGAAGCGGTAATTCACCGACGCTGGCAGTTTGAATCCGCGCCCAAAGGGCTATAACGGGCCGGATGCTGGACGGAAGCGGAAGTGGATAAGTCACCGTCGGAGGGGTTTTGACGGGGCTTGACGGGATTTTTCCTGAAAATGATGCAGTTCATTGCATTTCGATGACTTGGATCGGTTTTGCCGGTTAGGGAGGGGGTTTACAGCGCTGGTCGGCGGAGAACTTAAGAAGTCCAATGTCCAGGGTCCCACCCGGTTAAAGGTACGATTAAGTACGATTAGGTGCGATTTACCTGAATGTGGATGGATTTATCTGGCTCCCCCTGGTGTGGTGTTCGCTTCCTACGGCAGTTATGGTGGGTGGGGGCGCGGGCAGGTGTTTCCAGCGTGCTGGCGGGGGGGCTTTTTTTCATTTTTTTAGACCCGGAATAGGCCGGATTAACCGGGTTTAACTCTAATTCACCAAGGGCGAAGGGAGGCGTATCTGCCGGTTGACCGCTTGGGGATGTCAAAGAACTGGATTCCGTCCAAAAGCAACATGGCAGACCCACGGACACGTTACGCGTTTTCGGCCAAGGCCCCGACAGGCTGGTGTTCGCACGGAAAACCCAAACGGTGCAGGGCGGGTGCCGGGCACGGGCGCCGGGGCGGAAAAACCACCCGGTCTAAACCACTCTTATGATGAGTATAGTGCGGGCGGAAGATTTTGTCAAATTGAGGCAGCACCGTAATCGCTCATTCATGGTGCAATCACGTTAGGAACCACTTGTGAGCGGAGCGGGCGGGGCAGAGAAAACCCGCCGGCTTTTCGGGTTTGGCTTAATTCCAGCTTGAAATCCAGGGGCGATTCAAGTCATCATTCTTTATGCATGACTGGCTGGCAGTTTTAATTTTAGGAATTGTCGAGGGGATCACCGAGTTTCTCCCGGTTTCTTCCACAGGGCACTTACTCATCACCGAGCATCTGCTCATCGCCGCCCACTGGATGGCCACGGGCAAGAGCGACCTTTTTAACATCGTAATTCAATGTGGGGCGGTGATTGCCGTGCTGCCCCTGTTTCCGCAGCGCCTGTATAAATTCGTCTTTGAACTCGGCGACAAGCAAACGCAAAACTATTTAATTAAGATTATTGTGGCATTCCTGATCACCTGCGCGGGTGGTTACGTGTTGGACAAACATAAGTTCAAGCTGCCCGAAGAACTGGCACCTGTGGCGTGGGCCTTGTTACTGGGGGGGGGTGTTTTCCTGGCGGTGGAATGGTTTGTGCGTGGCAAGAAGCCCGCGAGCGAGATTACTTGGGCGGTGGTGGTGGCGGTGGGGGTGGGGCAATTAATTGCCGCGGTATTCCCTGGTTCCTCGCGTTCGGGTACCACCATTATGCTCTCCTTGCTTTTGGGGATGGGCCGGCCGGCGGCGACGGAATTCTCCTTTCTGGTGGGCATTCCCACGATGCTGGCAGCAGGTGGTTTGAAGATCTTTAAAGGCTTGCACCACCCCGATCCACTGGCACCCAAGGAAGATTGGGGCATGGTAATCCTGGCCACCGTCGTGGCTTCCATTGTCTCGTTTATCGCGGTAAAATGGCTCTTGCGCTATGTGCAATCGCACACGTTCAATGCCTTTGGCTGGTACCGCATCGTGCTGGGCATTATCATGCTGGCCTTTTTAATGCATTGAGCGGGCTGGTTATTTGGCGGTGGGATCGGGAATGAAAATGGTCTTGCCCACATAGAGTGAATTGGGGCTCAAGCCGGGGTTGGCCTTTAAAATCTGGCTGGTGGTGACCTTGACCCCTTTTTCTTTATAAGCTTTGGCAATCGCCGACAGGGTGTCACCCTCCTGCACTTTATACTCATAACCGTTTTGCTGGGCGTTGGCGGCGGGGGGGGTATCGGAGTTTTCATCCTTGGGTGGGGCGGGCAGATGACGACGAACGGGCGGTGGGGTGGCGGCGATCCGGCCGAGATCCTCGATTTTCCGCAAAATCAACTCGCGGTCCTCCTGTCGTTTCTTATCAATTTCTTTAACCTTGGCGGCCAATTGCTGCAAGTCATCAACACTGGCGCTGTTATTAATGACGGGGGTGTTAACCTTGGTGCGGATCTCGGAAATTTCCTGTGCGAGGGCGTCCAGCCGCTTACCTTGGGCGGCCTCGGCTTCCACAATGTCCTGCAACTGGCCGGATAATTTATCAATTTGCTGCTGGGTGGCCGCGTCTTGCGCGCGAATCCCGCTGGTGGCAAGGGTCCCGGCCAACAACCAAAAGGCGATCTTTTTCATATGGGGAAAATAAACGCCCCACCGCCCGCGTCAAGTCATGGTGTCAGGCAAGTTTGCCGTAACGACGGATTTCCGGCCAGATTTTGGCCACCGCAATCACTACAATGACCGTGCCAATACCGCCGGTGACCACCGAAAAAATGGCCCCTTGCGCCACAGTATGGCCGATGGCCGTCCCGCCCAGCCAGGCGACCAAACCGGATTCAAAGCCACCCAGCTCATTAGAAGTGCCTATAAACAAACTATTTACAGCTGAAACTCGGCCGCGTTTTTCGTCCGGGGTAAGGATTTGGACCAGGGTTTGACGCACCACCACGCTAATGTTGTCCACCGCGCCGCTGAGTGCGAGCATGGTGAATGCGAACCAGAACCAGAACCCCGCCGGGAAGTGCCCCCAATTCAACCAGCGGCCCAGGCAATCCGAATTGCCCACGCCGAACAAAATCGTGGCCAGGCCAAAGACAGCCACGGACCATAACATGGCCCGCCCGGCTTTTTGCAACGGTGGCCGGTGAGTCAGCCAGAGGGTGCAAACCACCGCGCCGATGGGCATGGCCGCCCGGAGCAGTCCCAGACCGTCCGCACCGGCATGAAGGATGTCGCCGGCAAAGATGGGCAGGAGCGAGACGGCACCCCCAAGCAGCACGGCGAACATGTCCAGTGACAGGGTGCCGAGGATGATTTTGTTTTGGTAAACGAAGTTGAATCCGGCGACCAGGCTGCGCAGGGTGGTGGGGGGCCGTTCCACCCGCTGGTGGCGGTGTGGAATCGTGAGCACCAGCGCGAAAAAAATCAACGAGGCCAAGGCGTTGAGGACGTAAATCACCCAGGCCCGGCCGGTGGCGGCGTAAAGTAATCCGCCGGCGGCTGGCCCCAGCACCGAGGAAAGCTGGTAGGCTCCACTATTAAAAGTTACGGCCCGGGGAAATTGGTCGCGGGCCACCAAATTGGGCAGGAAAGCCGCACTGGCCGGCCAGACGAACGTGCGGGCCAGGCCCACCACCACGAGGCAGCCATAAATCCAGGCCACGGGCGCATTCAGAATGGAAATGAGCGCCAAACCCAAACTGGTCGCCGTGAGTAGCAGGGTCGACGCGAGTATAATTTTTTTGCGATCCAAGGTGTCAGCCACATGGCCGGCCGGCAGGGTGCAGAGCACCATGGGCACCATCAACGCCAGACCTACAAAGCCCAAAGCCAGGGCGGAGTGCGTGCGCTGGTAGAGTTCCCAATCCACGGCCACGGTAAGCATCTGCGAGCCCATGGTGGTGGCCACCCGGCCAGTGAGATAACGGGCAAAATGGCGATTGCGAAACAGGGCATAGGGATGCGCCGGGTTCGTCGCTGGCGGTTGCTGATCAGCAGGTGGCATGGGTGCAGGGGCGGATTGCATGAATCGTCACTCGCAACGTTAGCGGAAAAATCAGCCGGGTCGAGTTTTCTGCATGATTTTCACCCCGACCCAGTTGCTTCCTGATAAGGGAAACACCTCATGGCCGACCGCAGAGATCCAGCTTAGGGTGCATCATTAAAGGTCAGCATGTTCTGACGCAAATACCGCTTTACCAAACAAACTATGAAACCAAAACTCCGATTCCTGGCCAGCACCGCTACCGCCACCTTGATGGCCGTTGCGGCCCTGGGCCAAGAAGCCACCAATCGCACGCAGGCTCAATATGATGTTCTCAGTGAGCGGATGATCCAAGCCCGTTTGGTATTATTGAAGCACTCCGCCAGAGCGAGTGAACTCATTGGCATGAGGGTGGAAAATCGTCAACACGAATTACTGGGCACGGTGGACAACCTGGCGCTGGATGTGGAGGCCGGGCGCCTGGTTCAGGTGATCGTTTCCTCGGGTGGCTTCATGGGCATCCATAGCACCTATACGGCTGTGCCGCCCGGCAAATTGCAGCGCGAAACGGCCAATAACATTCTGCACTTGGATATCAGCCGGGAACAATTTGCCGCCGCTCCCAAATTTGAGCTCGCCCATTGGCAGGCTGGTTGCCAGTCCAACCGGGTGGCAGCGGTATATGCCTATTTTGGTGACCAGCCGTATTTCATTTCGGACCGCGATGGTTACTGGACAGGCCAAAAGAACGGGAGTTTTACGGAGAACTCGCGTCCGCCGGCGAATGCGGTGAAAACCGGCGAAACGGTGCCGAATGAGATTACCCATCGTTCCGGGGATGCCGTCGATAACACCACCGTTTCGCTGAATGCCGACGGCACCAAAACCCGCAATTATTATTCCAAGGTCGACCGGGCGATCGGGACTTTTTCCAAGTTGGGTTATACTCAAGAAGCCAGCAAACTTATTGGTGTGCCGGTGCACAACCGGCAGCGGGAGAAACTGGGACATGTGAAAAACTTTATTGTGGACCTGGCAGCGGGACGCATTGCCGCAGTCCTGATTACTTCCAAGGGCTTCATGGGCGCGGACACGGAACCGAGTGCTGTTTCGCCCACGAAACTGCAATTTAGCGAGGCGCACGACGTGCTCATATTGGATGCCACCCCGGAAGAATTGTCGCTCGGCGCCGGCTACAACGTTAGCGAATGGCCGAATTTCGTTCTGCCGGGCTACTTGCGCGGAGAATATTATCCCTACAAAATTGAACCTTTTGACAGTATGGACGCCCCCAATGTCTCAGGTAATTTAATGCAAAAAGCCGCGCGTGAAAATCAATCCCCGACCACCCCGGATTCGACGAAACCCTGATTGTTTATCACCTAGCCCGAGTTGGTTTGAATCATCGCAAACGGAAACGCGTCCCTTTCGGGACGCGTTTTTTATGTGCGGCCAGGAGGGGTCACTCACTGGCCAGTTAAACCCCAACTCCGAAATTAAAACGGCCGGCCGGCATCCATCGCTTGGGCATAAACGCTTTGGAAGATTGGCTTCCCAAGCCGCTGCCAAGCCGTTGCCCATTTAAGGGGGGGCGCTTCGCGCCGAGGCAGTCTCTCAAGACCACTGCGGGTAGGCCGGCGATTTTCCATAGTGTTTCTGCTCCAACATCTTGACACATCCCAGCCATTTTTATTTCGGAGTTCGGGTTAAAGTCTCCGGCAGGGCTTGGAACGGGATTGCCACATCAAGACCGCCCAACCCAGGCGATTGTGGGTGCGCCAAGCCCTGCCTTGGGCCGCCGCAGTTTGGCGGTGGCTCAACCGCCCGCGGGCGATGGTGAAACACTTGCCGCGCTGCCAACGCACGCTCCTGGATTCCAGATGGCCATAGGCCAAACCAACTCGGCAAAGTCATCGGTTTCCCAACTAACATACGCTTTCGTCGCCAAATCTTTTCAGGCCTCCGTGTTTTGATGCTTGCCCGGGAAAAGAAATATTATGTCGTGTAGTTTTCAAAGCAGGAATTCTTTGTAGTTAGCAAACCAGGACATTTTTTAATTTGAACGATTGGTAAACAGGAGCACGGGTTTGGCATTTTTGTCCGGTTGGGCAGCCAGGACCGAATGGTGACCGGAAGG
>CAIQWB010000036.1 GCA_903875465.1 uncultured Verrucomicrobia subdivision 3 bacterium | reverse complement strand
GACCAATGCCTTAAAAGGGCACTGCTCTACCAACTGAGCTACCAACCCGCAAAAGGGCACATAGCATAGAGAACTGGTGCCAGGATGCAAGGTATTTTAAAAAGGCTTTTTTTGGCGCGCGTTGCCTCAAACTAAAAGCCACCGGAGCGGCTGGGCGATGGGCCGCCGAAAGTAATCGTTGCCTCGCCAGCGCATCAAACATCCCGCTCTGCCCGCCGGTTTCCTCCTGAAACCACGAAATATCACCCTCCATTAGAATGTTGTCTCCTCCCCATTTTAATATTTACTCAATATTGCAATTTGTATTTTTGCCCGGACGCGCTAAATTGTCTTATCAAAGTCGGCACGAGCATAAAGTTCTGGGGTGTGCGCGGTTCTATTGCCACGCCTGGTCCCTCCACCGTTCGTTATGGTGGCAATACCTCTTGCATTGAGGTGCGCGAGGGGGGCGAAATCATTATTTTGGATGCTGGCACGGGCTTGCGCCTCTTGGGGCAGGCTTTACTGAAAGAGTTTCCCCAAGGTCCGCTGAACCTCACGCTCCTGCTCTCGCATACGCATTGGGATCACATCCAAGGGCTGCCTTTCTTTGGGCCGATCTATGAAAAGCGCTGCCACCTCCGCATCCTCGGCTGCGAAGGCGCACGCAAAGGCTTGGAGGAGGCGCTTACTGGCCAGATGGAGACCACCTACTTCCCCGTCCCCTTTGCCAAGCTCCCCAGCAATATCGAGATCGAAGAGTTTACCGATTACGATTTCAATCTCGGCCCCGTCCGGGTGCAGGCCCATCGGGCCAACCATCCCGGCGTGTGCGTGGGCTACCGCCTGACGACTCCGAATGGGCGTATTGTTTTTTTCCCCGATACCGAACCCCGCCCGGAAGGTCCCGATGCCGGGCTGTTGGAGTTTATTGAGGGAGCAGACGTGTTGATTCTGGATTCCCAATACAATCGCGCCGAATATGTAAACCACGTGGGCTGGGGTCACGGGTGTGTCGATGCCTCGGTGGACCTGGCTTTGCAGGCCCACGTCAAACACTTCTTCCTCTTCCATCATGATCCCGATCATGATGACCGTACCCTGGACCAATTCGTCCGCCGGGCCCGCCGGCTGGCCACCGGCCCCAAACCGGGTTTAAAAGTCGATGCCGCCCGCGAAGGCCAGACGCTGCTGCTGGGTGCCACCGCCCCGGCCCGCCGTCCCCGGAAAAAATCTCTCGCTCCGGTCTGATGCGCCGGGCTTAGCCCGCTTTCACACCGTAATTGATCGCCATGGCTCCCCCCATGAAATCCACGATCTGCACCTTGTCAAACCGCATGTCCCGCATGGCCGCTGCCACCGCTCGCTGCGCCGGGTAATGCTTGAGCGATTCCAGGATGTAAGCATAGGCCTGCGCATTCCCGCAGAACACCCAGCCCGTAAGCGGCACGGAACAGCGCAAATGGGTGAAATATAATTGGCGCCAAAGGGCGTTCGCCGGCTTGCCAAATTCCAGAATAATGACCCGCCCCCCGGGTTTGGCCACCCGCCACATTTCCGCCAGCCCCTGTTCCCAACTGGCGAGATTCCGCAGTCCATACCCCATCGTGACAATGTCAAAAGATGCATCCGGAAACGGAATTTGCAGCGCATCCCCCTGAATAAACACTGGGTTCGCCCCTTGCTTGCGCCGCCCCGCCACCTCCAGCATCGGCCCACTGAAATCCAGGCCCGTGACCTCTGCTCCGCGTGCCGCCAGCGCCAGCGCCAGGTCACCCGTGCCACAGCACAGGTCGAGCGCGCGCGCCCCGGGAGTCACCCCGGCCAGCGTCACCACGCGTTGCTTCCAGCGGCGGTGCAGGCCAAAGCTTTGCAGATCATTGATCAAATCATAACGCCGGGCGATACTGGCGAACAGGTCATTGACCTTCGCCGCCCGCTGCTCCCCCGGAACGTAAAACGTGTTGCTCACCCCGATAGTTTAGCACACTCAGCCGGAACCATGCAGTAGAAATGCCAGTGGTTGCGCTGTGGATTTTTGTGCCAGGCGAGGACTGAGCCGCGCCGCCTATACTTTATGGATCTGGCAGCGGTTCACGACGAAGTCCTTGCCCCAAAAAGACCAGGCCAACGCAGCATTTCTATTGCCTGGTTCCGGCTCGGTGCCCCGTAAGTCAAAACGCAGAAATATTTTAAAAAACCTCATTCCTGAGTTGCGCCCCTTGCGATATCTGCTACGGTGCACTTACCGCCCGCTAAGCATCAAGCCGTTACGCCTGATGGGTCGGCTTTTATATGAATGTGCCTGCCAGCCTGGCCCCGCCACCGAAAATCCTGGTGGTGGATGATAATGAAATCATCCTCCAGACCGTGGCGAACCGCCTGCGCCTGGCCGGCTACCACCCCTTCGTCGCACTGGACGGCCTTGAGGCCGTGCAAGTGGCCCGCCAGGAAAAGCTGGATCTCGTCGTGTTGGATATTAATTTTCCCCCGGATGTTTACGGCGAGGCTTGGGATGGCTTTCACATCATGGAATGGCTCCACCGTTTGGAGAATACCCGGCAGGTGCCCATTATTATGATCTCCACCACCACCAACCCACAGGACCGGGAACGCGCGGAACGCAGTGGGGTGAAGGCTTTTTTCCACAAGCCCATTGACCACGCCGACCTGTTGAGTGTCATCCACGAGACGCTGGCCGCCGTCGCCAGTTAGGCTGCGGAAATTTTTTTAAGAATCGTGCTTGCCATTATTGTGGCTTTGCGTATTTTACTCACCGGTCTCTGGAAGCGAGCGTAGCTCAGCCTGGTAGAGCATCACGTTGCCAACGTGAGTGTCGAGGGTTCGAATCCCTTCGCTCGCTCCATTTTACCGAAATCCTCCGTTCCATTTTCCTCAGCGTCCCGGCTTGATAGCACATTTTTGCAGTATCACCTCATTGTTGAGCCGCACCCCACTTTGGGCGGTTCAGCCGCCGCCGTCTTTACGCTGAAAAATATTTTTCAGGATCTTAAGCAGGGTCGCGGTGTCGTAGGGCTTGTTCAGTACCTGCTCAATGCCTGCCCGGCGTAATTGTTCCTCCTCAAACGTTTCACCCAGGCCACTCGAGAGGATAATCCGGACGCCCGCCTGAAGCTTGATGAGGGTTTCAGCCAGCATGAAACCGTTCATGCCGGGCATTGAGTAGTCGGTGATTACCACCCGGATTCGGGCCTGATGTTGCTGAAACACGGTCACCGCTTCCGCGCCATTGGCCGCCACGAGCGTGGGATACCCGTAACGTTCAAGGATTTTACTGACGACCTTGAGGATGGCCGCTTCGTCGTCCACCAGCAAAACGAGTTCGCCCTGACCGGCGACCAAATTCGTGGCAGGATCGTTCACCGCCACGGGTGTGGCGCCTGGCACACCCGGCAGGGCCGGTAGATGGATTTTGAATTCGGTCCCCGCACCGGGGTTGCTCTGGACCTGAATGAACCCACCATGGGTTTCGACCACTCCCAGCGCCACCGACAGGCCCAGGCCGTTTCCCTGGCCGGTTTCTTTGGTGGTGAAAAACGGCTCAAAAACCCGCTCCAAAACTTCCGGCCGCATGCCCATGCCATTGTCCCGCACCGTCAGCACAACATACGGCCCCGGCTCAGCCTTGGTCGCCAGCGGGAGGAGCGCTTCATCCAGACGAACGTTTTCTGCCGTCATGGTCAGGGTGCCGCCGCGGGGCATGGCATCCCGGGCGTTGACGGCAACGTTGAGAAATATTTGGTAAATTTGGGTGGCATCGCCGAGCACCTGCCAGAGGTCTGCCGGATATGCGACGCTCAAAAGGAGGTTCTTCGGAAAGGTTTCACGAATGATTTTAGCCAGGTCATCCAGCGGCTGCGCCAGGTTGACGGGCAGGCGCTTGGTGTCACCGCCGCGTCCAAATAAAAGTAACTGTCGGACTATGTCCGCGCCCCGGCGAATACTTCGCTCCATCAGGTTAAGCAGCTCGCGGGCCTCCTCGGTGCGGATTTCCGCTCGTAAAATGGGCAGGCCGGAAAGAAACGGGGAAAAAATGTTATTGAGATCATGCGCCACGCCGCTGGCCAATCTGCCGATGATCTGCAGCCGTTCGGTCCGGAGTAGTTGGGCCTCCATTTTCTTTTGGCTGGTAATGTCATGGCTGATGGACAGGATTTTTTGCGGGCGGCCCTGTTCGTCCCGCAGCAAGGTCCAGCGTGAGGCGATTTCGAGGATCCGCCCATCCTTGGCTTTGATGGCGAAATCGCCTGACCAGGCCCCTTTTGTGGTGACCAGCGCCAGCGCCTCGCCGAATTCTGTGAACTCCTCGCTGCCGGGCGGCTCTCCTCTCTGGCCTATCGCTTCCGCGGCGCTCCACCCCAGCATCGCCTCCGCGCCGCGGTTCCACAGCAGGATGAACCCCTGCAAATCCCGCACCACAATCGATTCGGTGGCCAAATCAATCAGCCGGGCCTGTTCCCGAATTTTTTCCTCGGCCTTTTTCCGTTCCGTGATGTCGCGCGACGCCCCGTAGATGAGTTGCCGGCCATCAATGGTCACCCCGCGCACACTGATTTCCACCGGAAACCGTTCCCCGTTCACCCGGCGATGAATCGTCTCAAACACCGAAGGTTCGCGCAAGTGCCACTCCATCCGTTCCCCAAGTTCGGGGGCAGACCATTGGGCGTCCCAGTCCGAAACGTGCAATGGTGGCGGCTGGTCCGGGTCGTGGCCCAGCATCCGGTAGAACGACGCGCTGGCTTCTACCAGGTTGCCCGTGCGGTCAAGAATATGGATGCCGTCCGAGGCGGTCGCCAGCAGCGATTGATAATAAGCCCGCGTCTGGATCAATGTCTGGGTGATCCTTTTTTGTTCCGTGATGTCATTGGCAATCCCGAGGTAGCCCGTGAGCCGCCCTTCGGTGTCATGAACTTCGCTGACGCTGAGCCAAACGGGGAAAGTGGAATCATCCTTGCGCTTGTGGCCCGTCTCCGATTGTACCCGCCCCAGTCGCGCGACCTCGTCATTGATATGTTCGCATTTCTTGAATTGTTCTGGCGTGTGGACGATCGCCAGCTGCTGGCCGATCAATTCCTCCTTCTTGTAACCGTGCATCCGCCCCCAGGCCTCATTCACATAAGTGAATTTTCCCTCCAGTCCGATCACGGCAATCGCATCCTTGGCCTCGTCCAGCAGCCGTGCCTGTTGTTGAATTTTGATTTCCGCCAGCTTCTTTTCCGTGACATCCGAGAAGATCACCGCGAAACCACCCGGCCCGGTTTGAAACGTCCAGGTATCATAATAACGGCCCAGCTCCCGCGAGTAATTCATGTAGGCGCGCGGCACCCCCGTGAGCGCCACCGAACCAAACACTTCAATCCAATAATCCTCCGTGTCCGGCTTCACCTCGCGAATCGTTTTGCCCAGGATGGTCGCGGCGGAAATGCCCGTCAATTTCTCAAACGCCGGGTTTACAGCTAGAAAACGGTAATCCGCCGGCCGGCCGTTGGGGTCGCAAACCACCTCATGCAGCGCCAGGCCCACAGTCATGTTTTCAAAGAGCTGCCGGTACTTGATTTCACTCGCTGCGATGACCTCCCGTTCCTGCCGGTAATTGTACATCAGGATCGCGAGAATTATTGCCAGGGCCAGGCAATTGCAGAACATGCTCGCCCCAATATCTAGATTGAACTCGGCCGGGTCCCTCAGCGTGACGATCCACTGGGGAAACCACACGGTCAGCAGCCACAGCCCGCCAAAATTCACGCCAATCAAACCCACCGCCAGCCAGCGCCGCCAATTGGTGTAAAGGATCAGCGGCAGGACGGACAACGTCGGGTAAAACAGCGGGATATCGCCCCGGAAACCTCCTTTGGCAAACCACACATAATCCATCGCCAGGGTGATCGTCGCCAGCAGCAACCCTACGTGGTGCCGCCCTCGGCGCGATTCCCAATGAATCCCCAAAGCCACTACCCCCAGCCCGATGATCACCAGATTTACCGAGCCCGGCACATCCGGTTCAAAGAGATTCACCAGCCAAAAAACCCCCAGGGACAGCACCCCGGTGAAGAAAGCCACCAGCCGGAACATGCGCACCGGCAAGGGCTCCGTGCCCGGTCCAACGGCTTCGGTCAGTATTTTACTTAGAAAACGTTGCATTAATCCTTAGTGAATACGTGAGGCTAAACCCTGCCACCCGCCTTGAACATTAAAAAATGCCGGCCACCGCACAAACCCGCATCGAAAGCGCCCCCCGCCCGTTGAAATCATGTTTTCGCTGGCGCACCTGCCGGGTGCGACTGAACTTTTTGCCAGATTTCGCCGGCCATCCGGCGAATATTCGGTTGGGAATCTTGCTCGGCCTGCTCCACTGCGGCGCGGAGGCGCTGCGGCTCTGCCAACAGGTCATCTTTGGCCACGCCGCGATAACGTAATTCATCGTCATCCGGCCGGGCGGCCTCCGCCTGGGTCTCCGCCGCAAAATCCCGGCAGTCTTGCGGGGTCAAATGCCCCAGGATCAGCGCCACGCGGTTGGGGAGGCTCAGCACCGCGTAGCCCGGCTCCGTCCGCACCAGCACCGGACCTGCAAAATAAACATTGGTCTGCGGCGGCCCTTTCAAACGGCGCACCAGTTCCGTCATACAACGCCCGCACAGCTGCATCTGCCTGGTGGCTGGCTCCCCCAGGAAAGCGCGGTGCAGTGAGACCCGGATAGTGCTGTTCATAAAGCAGTTGGGGCTCAGGCAATGATGGTTTTTGGCGAAATCCGGTCGGCTAACCAGGCCCAATACGTGGCCTGTCTCGTGCAGCAGCATTTCATTCGGCACCCATTTTTGGAACCCGTAGCGCACATTCATGTAGATCGCGGGATACGGCCGGAGATCCGCGTGGGGATGCTGATTTTCGGCGTAAGCAGTGGCCGCCCAATGGTTGGTGCCTTGCGTGCAAGGTTTCCGGCTGAGGTCGCTGTCGTAATAGAGGATGTAAAGGTAGGCCGGGGCGGGGGTGCCGGCCACTTCTGGCGGGCCCTTCATAAATCTCCGGGCCAGGGCACGGGGCGGCAGTCCGCGCGCCTCCGCGCGTGATATTTCGGATCCGCGATCAATTTCAATACCATCCGGTTTATCGCAGTAAGTGCTGAGAAAATCCCGGAGCCGGTCCAGGGTCCGGTTGCTGGGGGCGCAACCGGCCACGGCAGCCACTTCCACATAAAGCCGGCGCTGCGGGCTGGCCTGAAGGTACAACTCCGGAGCGGTTTGGGCGTCGGCCGGCGGCCCGGTATCCGCACCGGCCTCGGCGGCAGTCTCCGGCGTCGGGGCCGTCGCCGGACCATCGGTGACGCAGCCCGCCAGCCAGAGACTGGCCACGCAGACCAGCAACCGAATCGCCAGGGCTTTCATGGCAGCGGCACGCTAAACGGTTGCCATCGGTTAAATCGGATGCAATGTTTGCCAGATCAAGACAAAGGCCCGGGCAAATTCCTGGGGCCGGTCCTGCACCCAGCGGGTGACTTCCTCCGGCGTAAACCAGTCGCCCGTCTCAATTTCATCGGGATGGAGCTGGAAGGGACCCTCCGCCGTGCACCGGTACACCCAGCAAAATTCCCAGCCCGTTTCCCGGCATGCCGCAATTTTGAACAGGCGTTCGGGCGGCCGTTCCAGCACCAGGCCGATTTCTTCCCGGACCTCGCGCACCGCGCACGGATCATAATCCTCGCCGGTATCCACGTGGCCCGAGGAGGAGGAATCCCATTTACCCTTGGCGGTGTCCTTTTTAAGGGAGCGCTTTTGAAGAAAGACCTGGCCCCGGGCATTGTAAACCAGCACGTGAATGGCCCGGTGCCACAGCCCGCGCGCGTGCACTTCACTCCGGGGCGCCTGGCCGATCACTTCATCCCGGTCATTGACGATGTCGAAAATTTCCTCACTCATGCAGCGATAGAATAATGCTGAAAATCCGGCACGGCGAGCATGTTTTGACCGGCGGTGCGATCCTTTTTTCCGGTGAAAAAAACGCCGCCGGCTCCCTTGCCGGCCAGCGTAGTGAAGACCTTGCCAGCCACCTGGGCCTCGCCGTTTTATTCCAGCAGGCTGCGCAGCGTGCCGGTGCTGTTGGTGAGGCGCTCGGCCAGCAGGCAAACCATGAAGCGATGGAACGCCAGCGCCAGGGCGGGGTCGGCCTGCTCCATGCGGGTCAGCCCGGCGGGTGTGAGCCCATAAACGACGCAGGGTTCGTTGGTGACCACGGAGGCGGTCCGCACGCCACCGAGGAAGAGGGAAATTTCGCCCACCACCGTCCCCGGCCCCATGGTGCGCAGGCGCAGCGTCCGGCCATCGGTGAATTCCAGCCGGGCCGTGACATGGCCGGATTCGATAAAATAAAGCCCGGCGGACTTGTCCCCTTGCAGGATCAAGTGGGTTTGGGCGGGGAATTCCTGGCGCTGCAGGTACGGCAGCAAACCGGCGGGGTTGGCCGCCTTGGGCCAGAGCTCCTGCAGTTGCTCCGTGAGGCGGAGTTCCTGCCGCGGCGCCGACGCCATGGTTTTCAGGAGCTCATTCTCACATATTTCCAGACCGTGATCGAGGTCTGGATACAGGCGCAAGTTTCCCGCTCCATTGGCCGGGGCTTCCGAGTAGCTCAACTCCGAGGCCAGCTCGGCACTGGCATGGCAGATTAAAATGGTGAAACCGCGTTTCTGACCCATTTGTTCGGCTTTGCGGAGGCTGAACATGGCGGAGGAGTCCAGCCCGGTGACCCGGCGGAAATCCAGCACGACAAAGCGCAAAGGGGGCAGCGCCCCGTTGGCAATGCGCAGCCGGATTTTATCCAGCAAATGGCTGGCCGTGCCGAAGAAAATAAAGCCCTGCAATTTCAGGATATAGATGGACTGACCCTGTTCCTTCAATTCGCGGGCGAACCGCACGGGACGGTCCACATTACTGGAAAGTTGCGCGCCGGAGAGTGCGTTGGTCACCACATCCACCCGGCTGTAATTGTGGATGAACAAAATGATGGCCGCGACCACCCCGGTAATGATCCCCTGCGTGTAACCCAGGGTGCCAATCACTCCTAAAATGAGCAGCACCACCGCATGGTCCACCCGATTCAACTTGTGGCGGGCCTCGACCACCCATTCCCAAAGAAACATAAACCCGAGAAAAAAGAGGAGCCCGCCGCAGACATATTTGGGCAGGAAAGCGATCAAGGATGGACCGACCAGCAGACCCAGGCCGCAGATGGCGCCGGAAAGTGCGCCCACCCAGCGATTACCCGCGCCCATGCTTGCCGCCAGGCGGGATAGGCTTAGCGAATGGAAGCCCACCATGCCGCCGCCCAGGCTGGCCAGACTGGTCGCGAATCCAGCCGAACGCAGCTCCTGATTGATGTCCACCTCCTGGCGGGTGGCCAGTTCAAGTGCACTCGCCGTCAGGAGGACCGACACGACGCTGGTCAGTAAAATCGTGCCAATGATGTTAAATTGATGGGCCAAAGACGCCCACGGCACGCTGCCCAAGGGGCCATAACCAGGAAACCGCGTGATCGTTTGACCAGCCACCGTGGTGGGCAGCCAGCCATGCTCCCGTGCCTCCGTGAGCGAGGCCCCGGACAGCGCCAGTCCGAGGTAAAACAGCGCAATCGCCCCCAATAACATGGTGGCAGGCACCAAGGGATGCGCCGCCCGTTTCATGATGAAAAACAATAAGATGCCAAAGACCAGCCCCGGCAGCCATTTCAGGGCCAGACCGGGCGACAATAATTCCGGCAGCGAGCCCAAGGTGAGCGGATGGCCCACCAGGACGCGAAAAGCCCCCACCGACAGCAACCAGCCAGATCCGGCGAGGAAGCCGCCAATGACGGGATAAGGAATATATTGCAACAGGTCACCCATCTTTAACCGGCCCAGTAAAAACAGGATCAATCCGGTGATGAGCGAAACCATGGTCAGGGCGGCCATCGCGGCCCGGCATTGTTCCTCCGGAGTGGCGTTTGGCAGTTGCGCGATCACCCCGGCGACCAGCACCGCCATAATTGGGGCAATGCGATCTTGGGGAATGGCCACCACCCCCCGCAAGGAACTGGTCAGCGCCACCACGATGCCCACTATGAAGGCGGTCCAGAGCATCAGCCAGATGCCATTGCCGGTAAATGGCTGCAGCGGGCCGGTAAAAATCAGTGAGGCAAAAGAACTGGCGGCAATAATCGTAAAAACGCCGGTCATGACCGCCGCAATCACCGTGGAGGCTGCTTCTTTAAATTGCCATGACCTGAGTGCTGCCGGCATTATTGTGCGTATAGTACAGCTTCATTTCCCGGTGTCCATGCCGGAACCCTCTGTAACACAATTGTAACGTAGAGCGGGCGGCCAGATTCCTTGCGGGACCAAGCCAGCCCAGGCATCCATTTTGATCCCTTGTCGATGGCTTGCCGTGCCTGCAAACCTCCCCATGGCAACGCTCAGCTCCCGCCTGCCACTGGTTCCAATCTCTGCCCATCCTGCAACAAACGCTCCCGCAGTTGGGCATAGGGCACTTCTTGTGCCGGGATATGCCAGTCCAAGGCCAGGGCGGCAGCGGTGGCCGCCGATTGACCCAGGATCATAAAGACCGGTTCCCTGCGAATGGACCCATAAGTAATGTGCGAGGCCGAGAGGCAGACCGGCACCAGCAAATTTTCGCATTGTCTGGCGGGCGGCACGATCGCGCGATACGAAATGGGATAGGGGGCCATCGGTGGCACCTGCACATCCCCCTCATTTTCCACCCGGCCCGCCCGCCTTGCCGCTGGCCTTCCGCATTCGCCCGGCGCCTGATCCAGCCCCCCGGCGTGGTTCCACCTTGCCACCATTTCCGTCGGGAAAAAAGCAATATCAGGCTGGTGACTGCCCGCCCGCCGCGTTAAGCTCGCGGGTGACTCATCGGCTCACTGCCATTATAAATATAAACAATATACTCAAATAAATCCGCGCGGCCCGCTTTGCCCGGTGGCGGGGCCGCCACTCTGCGGGTCGGCCGGATCATTTGGGCGGCTTTTTGGTAATCATGGATCGCGGACTCGTAAAAATTTGGAATTTTGTTGCCCAAGACCAGTCGCTGACCTTGCAGCGCCGGATCTTCCGGCTGATTTGCCTGGTCACCGCGATATTGTGCCTGCTCGTGGCCCTGCCCACGAATCTGCTGCAACCCGACATGCCGATGCTGGTCAATATATGCGTGTTCGTCATTGGCATCGTCGGCCTCGCCTCTTACCAGCTCTCGCGCCGCGGCCGGGACTACACTCTCACCTTCCTGGTGCTGGTGATTGTGCTGCTGGATGTCATCTGGGTGTTCGATGGCGGCAGCACCGGCAGTAACACCTACTATTTTCAGGCCATCATCCTATATCCCGTTGCCCTCTGGCGTGGCCGCAAACGCTGGATTATTTCCGGTCTCATCCTCCTGAATATCGCCGCCCTCTTCACGTTCGAGTTCTATTTTCCCGGCTACGTTCTGCACTTTGAGAACCGGCTCGAGCTGTTCTTCGACGACCTGACCGGGGCCATCACCGCGACCATCGGTGTGGCGCTAATCATTTGGGCCATTGTCACCAGTTATGACTGGGAGCAGACCCAGCTCGCCGTCTTCACCCGGGAATTGGAGACCAGCGAGGGGAATTATCGCAACTTGGTGGAGAACTGCCTGTGCATCATCCTGCGCCTGGACGCCCGCGGCCGGATCATTTTCATCAATAAATTTGCCGAAAACCTGCTGGGTTGCCAGCGCACCCGGGTGTTGGGCCGTTCCGCCCTCGGCACCATTGTGCCGGCCACCGCTGCCGGGGGCGAACTCCTGGCGGGACTGCTCCAGCGGCCCGAAGAATTCGCCACCCTCCAGCAGGAAATCCCCGGCGCCGGGGAGCGCCGCCTGTGGATCCGCTGGGGCAATGTGCCAACTTACAATCAACGAGGACAATTGCACGAGATTCTTTGCGTGGGCACGGATCTCACCGAATTGAAGGAGGCCGAGGAAAAACGCCGGCAGGACGAATTGAAGCTGCAGAATCTGCAGCGGCTCGAAAGTCTGGGCATCCTCGCCGGGGGCATCGCCCATGATTTTAACAATCTGTTGACCGCCATCCTCGGCAACATCAGCCTGATGAAGATGGATATGCCCCCCGGCGGCGCGCCCGCCCATGAGCTGGAGGCCGCCGAAGCGGCCTGCTTGCAGGCCCGGGATTTGACGGCGCAACTGCTGACCTTTGCCAAGGGTGGCAAGCCGGTCAAGAGTCCACTGAGCCTGAATTCCCTGCTCCGCAACTGCGCCAGCTTTGTCCTGCGCAGCACCCCCTGCCAGTGCGAATTAAAAATTGAGGACAACCTGCTCCGGGTGAATGCCGACCCGGCGCAAATGACCCAGGTCTTCAATAATTTGCTGCTGAATGCCACCCAGGCCATGCGGGCGGGCGGCGTGGTGACCTTGCAGGCCCGCAACCAGATCATCATCCAGCCGGACAACCACATCCTGCCCCCCGGCGAATATGTGGAAATTACCGTGCAGGACACCGGCCACGGGATCGCGCCGGAACACCTGTCCAAAATTTTCGACCCCTATTTCACCACCAAGGAGACCGGCAGTGGCCTGGGCCTCGCGGTGGTGCATTCCATCATCAAAAATCACGGCGGTGTGATCACCGCCCGGTCCATCCCGGGCGATGGTACCGCGTTTGTTATTCTGCTGCCGGTGGTGCAAACGGGAGTCACCGCCACCTCCTTCCTCCAGGCCGCTCCCGCAGCCAGCGGCCGTCGCATACTGGTAATGGATGACGATGCTCAGGTCCGCAAGCTCTTGTCCCGCCTGCTCACCCGCCTGGGTTATCAGGTGGAGGCTGTCGCGGATGGTGCCGCCGCCCTGCACACTTATCAGCAGGCTGCATCGCAAAACCAACCCTTCGCCCTCGTCGTCATGGACCTGAACATTCGCGGCGGCATGGGTGGTCAGGAAGCCATTGGGCATCTGTTGGCGGCCCATCCCGCGGCGCGGGCCGTGGTTTCCAGCGGCTACTCGGACAGCCCCGTCATGGCCGACTACGCCGCCTTTGGCTTCCAAGGCGTGATTACCAAGCCCTACACCGCCGACCAGCTTAAATTGTTCATGGAAACGATGCTGGCCGGTTGACCCAACTCCCCCTCCGGCCATGAAATGCCTTTTCGCCCTCCTCCTGTTCGCCCTGGTGTGGCCAACCGCCACCACCGCGTGTGCCGCTAATACCAACACCCCCGCCCGCTTCACTCGCTGGGTAACCCAGGATTACTTGTTCGGTGACTGGGGTGGCCGGCGCGACCAGCTTTCGCAGCATGGGGCCGACTTTGAATTTTTTTATGTGGGTTCCCTGCCGGACAACCTCGCCGGCGGCGTGCAGTCGGGCGCGGCGTATCAGGGAGCCCTGGTCGCCCTGCTGAATCTTGATTCGGAGAAATTGCTGGGGTACCACGGCGGCACCCTGCATGTCAGCAGCCTTTGGCTCCACGGGCAAAAACCATTTTCCGCCCGCTACTCTGGCGATTACAACCGGGTGAACCTTCTGGATTTTGACAACGCCTTTCGCCTGTGGGAACTCTCCTACCAGCAAAAATTTGCCCGCGACTCGCTTTCGCTAAAAGTGGGCGAACTGGCCGTCGACTCTGATTTCATCGTGCCTGACTATTACAACTGCTTCGGCCAGTTCACTTTGCTGAACCAGACTTGGATGTTTCCCAGCCTCGCCTATAACGTCTTTGCTCCACCTGGCTTTCCGGTCACCCGCCAGGGCCTGGCCACCACCCCCCTCGCCACTCCCGGCACCGTCCTAAACTGGACCCCCGCCCGCTCTTTTTATCTCCAGGCGGGGGTTTACAGCGGCGCACCCGATCAAACCTACAGCGGCACCCGCTTTGACCTCGCCCAGTCAGACGGTGCCCTAGGTTATCTGGAAACCGCCTGGCGGCGGCACGCCGGCACCAATGATCCTGCCCCCGGCGGCACCCTCAAACTGGGCGGTTACTTTCATACCGGCGAATTTACTGATACCCGCGATGGCGTTTTCTACGCCGCCGGCCTCGACCCCCAGCCCGGCCGCCACCATGGCAACTACGGCGGCTACCTTATGGCCGAGCAACAGCTCTACCTCGCTGCCGGCAAGGCGGATCCCGCGCAGGCCGGACTCGTGGGCTTCGGTCGTTTGCTCGCCGCCCCGCCCGACCGCAATCTGACCGACCTTGAGGTGGACGGCGGCTTCGTTTACCGTGGCCTCCTGCCCACCCGCCGGTGGGATTCCCTGGCCCTCGCCGCCTCCTATCTGGCATTCAGCCGCGATATCCGCCACGCCGAGCAGGATTTGAATGCCCTCGCCCCCGGCAGCGTCGTCCCGGTCGACTACGAAACCGTCGTGGAACTGTCCTACAAGGCCCAACTGACCGCCTGGTGGACTCTCCAACCCAGCCTGCAGCACGTCTTCCATCCCGGCGGTTCGTCCGCCCTGCGCGACGCCACCGCCTTCATCCTGCAAACCACCCTCCGCTTCTGACCGGTTCACTGGCCGTATCCCTCCCTGAGCCGAACCATGCAGTATCAATACCAGTGGTTGCGCCTTGGATGTGTGCCTAAGGCGGGGCGTGCGGTGCGCCGGGCATCTTTTGGTTTCGCCTTTCAGCCCTGGCTGGCCATACTTAAACCCATGTCGCACCGCTCCCCGGCTCCCTGCCTGTGGCTCGCCGTTTGGCTGTCCTGCCTGGTTGGTGTTGCCAGCCGGGCCATGTCCATGACCTTTGTCCACCCGGGTGCGCTCAGTTCCCAGGCCGAACTGGATTTCATTAAAAGCCGCATTCAAGCGGGGGACCAACCCTGGCGCGGTGAGTTCGAGCAGCTCAAGCACTCCGATTACGCCACGCGCGGTCCGCATGGACTCGACCACATTAATTCCCAGAATGACGATGCCACGATTTCGCGGGAGGATGCCGCTGCCGCCTATGCCCAGGCCTTGCTCTGGTATTTCTCCGGTGACCCAACCTATGCGACCAATACGCTCGCAATCCTGGACTCGTGGACCCATCTGCAAGGATTTACCAGCGGCTCAGAGCAAGACCGTTTGCAAGCCGGGTGGGTGGGCTCGGTGTTCGCCCAGGCCGCGGAAATCATGCGCGGCTATCCGGGATGGC
Organism: uncultured Verrucomicrobia subdivision 3 bacterium; assembly: GCA_903875465.1. Lineage (GTDB taxonomy): Bacteria > Verrucomicrobiota > Verrucomicrobiia > Limisphaerales > UBA11358 > UBA11358. Next base: position 6,651 of record CAIQWB010000036.1, on the reverse strand, counting down.
GTCCCGCTCAAATCCAAAGCCTGCAAACGATGTTTAAACGGGCGTTTTATCCACCATTAAATACCGCCAGCGTCTGGAATGGGAATGTGGATCTCACCCAGATTGACGCCCTCCTGGCCATCGCGGTTTTTAACGAGGATGAACCCGAGTTCCAGGCCGGTCTGGCCCGGTTGCGGTCCCGCCTGCCTGCGTATATTTACCTCACCGCCGATGGCCCGCTGCCGCGGCCCATCGCGGGCGACGGCGGCAACCTCCCGCAATTCTGGTTCCATCCCGTCCGCTGGGTGGATGGTCTGACCCAGGAAACCTGCCGGGATAATGGTCATCATGCCCAGTTCGGATTGGGCTCCGCCCTGCATGCCGCCGAAGTGGCGTGGCATCAAGGGGTGGATGTCTACACCGAAAATCAGGCCCGTTTTACCGCGGCACTCGAACTCCTGGCCACCCAATTCCTTGCCGGCTCCATGCAGGGAGTGTGCCCCAACCCCGTGGCGGTTTCCGACCGCTTCGACACCTGGGAGGTGGGCTATAATCATTATCACAACCGCGCCGGGGTCGCCCTGCCCAACACCCACAAGCTCATCCTGGAACAAATCCGCCCCCGCAGCCCCCGCATCATTTGGAATCTGGCTTATGAAACCCTCACCCATGCCAATCTGCCCACCCCCCTCGCTGGCACCCCGGCTGGGAAATGATCTAACGGTTCCAGGGGAGCCGGGCCAGGAGGAGGCCCATGCCGCAAAAGTCCGTGACCCCGGCGAACACCAGGCCGGCCCCAACGAAGCCGGAGAGCCAGATGAAGTGCGGATTCACAAACGCTGCGAGCAACACGCCGATAAAGACCAAGGAACCAGCGGCGATGCGCACCTGGCGTTCCAGGCTGATGACTTTGCTGGTGCCCCGCGTTACCGGCAAATTCGCCGCGATCCAGGCCAGCGTGCCGCCGGTGACCACCACGGGGTGGGTGAAACCCGCCCGCGCCAGTTCCCCGGCGGCTTTCGTCGCCCGCTGGCCACTCCGGCACAGCAGGTACACCGGCTGGTCCTTCGGCAGGGTCAGGGTCCCGGGCTGGAGTTGATCCAGCGGTCGGTTGCGCGCGGCCGGCACGTGCACCTCGGCAAATTCCACCGGGGTGCGGACGTCGAGGACCGCCGCCCCGGGCTGGGCGGCGAGCAGGCTTTGCAATTCAACCGGCGTGATCGTTTTCATGGGCGGATGGTATCAGGGTCGTTTCAAGGAGCGCAGCGCAATAATAAGCGCATCAATTTCTTCGCGCGTGTTATAAAACGCCAGCGAGGGCCGCACACTGGTTTCCAGGCCAAAATGACGGATGGCCGGCTGGGCACAATGGTGACCCGCGCGGACGGCGATGCCTTGCTTGTCCAGGTGGCGGGCGATGGCGTCGTTCGGCACACCGGGAATCACAAAGGACAGCACGCTGGCCCTGCTGGCTGCCGTGCCGATGGGCCGCAGACCGGGAATGGTGCTCAGCGCGTGGGTCGCGTATTCGAGCAGGGAATGCTCATAGGCGGCGAGCGCCGGAATCCCCAGCTTGAAGAGGTAATCAATGGCCGCCCCGAGGCCAACCACCCCGGCAATGTCGGGAGTGCCCGCCTCGAATTTTTCCGGGGCGTTTTGATAGACCGTTTTTTCAAAGCGCACGTCCTTGATCATGTGGCCTCCCCCCTGCCACGGGGGCATGGACTCGAGCCAGGCCGCCTTGCCGTAGAGCGCGCCGATGCCCGTGGGGGCAAAAATCTTGTGGCCGGAGAACACGTAAAAATCCGCGTCCAGGGTGGTGACATTGACCGGCAGATGCGGTGTGGATTGCGCCCCATCCACCAGCACGGGCACGCCGTGGGCGTGGGCCAGCGCGATGATTGACTCCACCGGGTTGATGGTGCCCAGGGAATTGGAAACATGCGCCACCGAGACGAACTTGGTTTTCGGCCCGAGCAACTTCACGAATTCTTCCAGGCGCAGTTCGCCGCGATCATTGATGGGAATTACCCGCACCGTCGCACCGACTTGTTGCGCCAGCAACTGCCAGGGCACGATGTTGGCATGGTGCTCCAGTTCACTGACGATGATTTCATCGCCCGCCCCGATGTTCTGGCGGCCGTAACTTTGCGCCACCAGGTTAATCGCCTCCGTGGTGCCCCGGACGAACACAATCTCCTTGGCATCCGCTGCCCCCAGAAACTTGCGCACCTTCTCGCGCCCGGCCTCGAACAGTTCAGTCGAGCGGGCGGCCAGTGCATGGGCGGCGCGGTGGATGTTGGAGTTGTCGCGCCGGTAGAACTGCGAGGTCGCATCAATCACCGCCTGCGGTTTGTGGGTGGTGGCGGCATTGTCCAGCCAGATGAGCGGCTTGCCATTCACCAACTGGTGCAGGGCGGGAAAATCCCGGCGCACGCCCTCGATGTCAAACCGGGGGATCGGTGCGGCGTTTTTGGGATACGACTGGCAGCCCAGCGGCGATTTGCCGGCGGGATTGCTGTCGCGCAGGAAGTAATATTCCGGGGCCGGTGCGGCTTCCGCCTCGGGCAACCCGAGCAACGGATTCGCATTCGCCGATGGCGTCTCCGGCCGGTTGCCTTGGGGACGGTAGCTGCCATTGCAGCGCGGCTCACCATAAGCATAAGAATCACCCGATTCCGGGGCATGCCCGCCGGAGGTGGTTTTTGCCGGTGCCGTTTCCGGTGGCTTTTCCCGCTGCTGCTCCAGCTTCGGCGCGGCGGGCTGGTCACTGGGATGCACCGGCGGCACCGCCGCGGCTTCCGTGGAGGAAACCCCGGGGATTTCCAACGGCAGCCCGGGATGGGCCGGAGCCTCCGGCCGGCGGCCGGCCGCCGGTCCGGCGAACGCCTCGGCCACGAGCCGGGCAATCAGCTCACTGTGCGCCGTCTCGCTGGTCGCCGGGAAGTCCGGGGCGTTGCTCACCGGACTATTTGGCGCTGTAGTCATAGTAATTATTCACCACGACATTATCCAGGCGCGCGATGGCATCCGAGGTCAGCACCGTGGCCGAGAAATAGCGGGTGACCAGGTGCGAGGCGATCGAGTTTTCATTCGTGCCCATGTACCGGACCGACAACCCGGGTTCCACTTCCCCGGTCACGCCCGTTTTCTGGAGGCCCACCACGCCCTGTTCCGCCTCGCCCACGCGGAGCAGTAGAATGCTGGTGGCCTCGTTTTTGATTTCGAGTTTGTTGCTCGGAATCAACGGCACCCCGCGCCAGGTAATGAAGGGACTGCCAAAGAGATGAACCGTGGGCGGCGGCACGCCCCGGCGGGTGGCTTCGCGGCCGAAGGCCACAATGGCCTTGGGATGCGCGAGAAAGAAAGCGGGCTTTTTCCAGACCAGACCAAGCAGTTCGTCAAGGTCATCCGGGGTCGGCGCGCCCTTGCGGGTTTTGATCGTCTGGGCGGCATCCACTTCCTTGAGCAGGCCGAAGTCCGGGTGATTGATCAGTTCCCACTCTTCGCGTTCCTTCACCGCTTCCACCACCAGGCGGATTTGTTCGCGGAGCTGGTCAATCTTGTTGCTGTACAGATCGGTCACGCGCGTATGCGTGCGCAGGACGGTCTGAATGGTGCTCAGATGGTACTCGCGGGGATCGGGCTCATAATCCACAAAGGTGGTCGGCAGCTTGGGTTCGCCGCCATCGGAGGTGAGCAAATCCACCTGCACCTCCCCAAACTCATCCGCCGGCTTGCCCTTCGCCGCCTTGGCCACGCGGTTGACGCGATACACGCCGCCATCCACATCCACCCACGGGAGCAATTTGTGCAACCAGCGCGGGGTGATCTCGGTGTATTGCGGGACCGTTACGGTGGCCGTGGCCAGGTTGCGCGCGGCGGCGGCGCTCAAGCTCAAATGGGGTTCATTGGTTTCTTTGCTCATAATTATTATCCGTGGTTGGCTGGTTGGATCAATTCACAAGGCGGGAAAACGACACAGCGGTGGCCCTCCGGGCGCGTAAACGCCGAAGCCATAACCGGACTAAATGTTCCGGCCGGTCCGCAGACACGACACAACCCGACATGAATGAACTTTCAATTTACGGCACCGGCCAGTCGACTGGTGGGGGCCGTGAGGTGGTTAATTGATATAAAGCGGCGTGGACGCCTGCTGCGATCCAGATGCTAGCCATCCCGGCCAGCTTGTCAACCACTTGCCAAGGCTCGCCGGCGACCGTCCGGCCTGGCCGCGAAAGGGCGGACACCCGCGGGCGGCAGGCCGGTTCATGGAGGGCCTGGGGCAGGCGTGCGCTTTGGCCTTTGGGAGCGGAGTTCATTATTTCCATGGTTTGATTTAGTGCGATATGGTTTGAAAGGCGCGGGGCGTGGGGCCAAAAGGCTGGAAAAGGCTGGCTCTGGGTTGAAGGAAGACGCCGAAAGGGCGAAATAGGTTAAGGGGGCCCTTGAAAGAGGCGTTCAGCCCGCTGCGGGGATGCGCAGGCGTCGCCGCCTTGGCCACCGCCAAAATCCACTGCCGCAGTCCCACTTTCAATTTTCAGACAGGCTCACTGGTCCGGCGATGGTGGGCGGAAACCACGAGGTCAGGGAAATGGATTGCCGCCGAAGGGCAAATGGGTAGTTGGACTCCCATTTCCAAGCTCCTGGGGCAGAAAAAGTGTAAATAGTGAGGACCGACACCGGCAACGCCTTCCCTACGGCAAGCCGGCTAAAATGCTAATGGGTGACACTTGCCAAGAGGTGAGGGCATTTTTTAGTGCGTTTCGGCTTCGGGCGTACCCTTCATAAATTTCTCCCGCAAATCAGCCAGCAAATCCCCAGATTCCGTTTTCCATGCTGTCCACCCGTTCACCGTCTGCCTTGAGCTGCCAGCTTGGTTAATGAAATAAATGGCCGCATAGCTTGGACTGCTGAAAACCTGATTGTCGGCCAGCAAGGTTCCATCATCTTGGACGGTGGCAGTGTAGGTTTTCCGATCTTCGGTGGTTTGCTTGCGCTTGTAGCTCATGAAGAGTTTACTGTTGGGCTTCAAAAATCCGACGATGATTAAGTCATGCAGTGAAACATCGTAAAACCGAATCGTTCCGCCACCAGCAGTCGCCACTTCCTCTTCCTCGTGGCTATCAAATGCAGGGCGATATTCCTCAGGAAGTTCATAAATAATGTTTTGCCGGTTCTCAAGATCCACATGCTTGCGAACAGTCCACAGTTTTGTCTCAATTTTAATGGAAGTTGCTGCCCATGCCTTCAAATCGGCCGATACGTCATCAATCGGCATTCCGAGGATAGGAGTTTTGGTAAAAATTTCGTCAAGCACCTTGCGAACATCTATGAGGTCAATGTTTTCATCCTCAAATTTGCGACGGACGGATTCATCATCATGAAAAAGCTTTATGATACGCTCAACCAAATCACGCTTGGTCTCGGGCCTAATGGCTGCGGTGATTTGTTTGGCGACCTGCGGCGCAATATGGGTCCAAATGGGATGCTTTGACAGCTCTGCCTCAACAATAAACCATTGCTTGTTCGCCAAATCGAAGGCAAACCCATCTGGGATGGTTGCGGCACCATCCGGGGTTGAAATTTTGCCTTTGGGAAGATAAATGGAAGAGGGGCCAAAAATATATTCGTAATTTTGCACCACGACATTTTCCAGTTCCTCTTCCGAGTCGAAAGGGGTCTGAATATACCGCTTTGTTGTCGAAATTAGCATAATGCTGTTGCCGGGAGGTTGCCTCAATCAGCAGCAGCACGAAAGGCCAAATTCGCTCAATCAGGTCAAATCGGCAGTGCGACTATGCATCAAGCGCTTTGAACTGACGGGGGACATGGGTCCATTTGCTCCAATTTGGCATTAAGCAGGGTGCGGGGCGTTTTCGTGGGCTTACCGGGGGTATGAAATTAAATGGTGTCGGCCGTTGGCTGCCAAAGCCACTGGCAGTCAGTTGGCCGAGAATTGACTTGCGCTGCGCGTAGGCAGCCATACCTCAATAACTTTTTGGCGGGCATTTACCTGGGCCTCCGCTCGCTGACTCGCTACAACCCAGGCTGTAATATTTCGGGCCTTTAGCCCTTGCCAACCGGTTGAAAATCCCAAACGAATGCCGGATGAGGGCACGCGGCCTAATGGATTAACGGGGGAGGTCAGGCGCCGCCACGCGACGCGGGGGGTGGTTTGGGTTTTAATGCGTGGGTTGAAACCCACGCCTACCATCGGGAGGTCGCTACGCGACAGCGGAAAAAGCGTTGCGACCAGCGGCGGGGAAGGTGGCGGGGGGTATTAATGAATGTTGAAGTATGAATTATGAAACGGGGGAAAATGTGAAAATTGAAGGCTGGCTCTGGGCGGGGAAAAGGGGACACGGACAGTCACAGACGAGCATGGACTTAATGGACAGGGCGGATGGGGCGGGCGAAAGGGCGCAGCCCCGGTTGGGGTTGGAACGTAATTGGGCGCGGTCAAGGGAGTGATCAATGATCCGTTGGCAGTCACCGAAGGCCGGGGTGGGTTCTGGCACCCCGCCGGGGTGCAGGGCGTTTTGGGAACCTTACCGGGGGTGGTCGCTGCGCTCGACCCCCGGCTACTGGCTGGCAACCCTCCGGGTTGAAGGCGCATGATTTGTGTTGGGCCATTTCGATTCAAAAGCGTCTCGATTATCAGGCCTGCGT
>CAIQWB010000035.1 GCA_903875465.1 uncultured Verrucomicrobia subdivision 3 bacterium | reverse complement strand
TAAAATTCAAAGCGGGCCAGCGGCGAGGGATTTTGGCGCTGACCAAGGCGGCGAGGTCCGCGCATCCCCGCAGCGGGCTGTAAGGACCGAGCCAACGCCGGTCAGCGGCAAAAGACCCGCCGGGGGCTCGGTTGGAATTTTGAAACAGTCTCTAAGATTTACCACCTCCTATAAAACTAAAACCTGCGCCAATTCCATGGGTGAACTGCGCCGGATGCTCAATGCCCTCCGACGCACACTCACCAACCAAAGCAGACCTGCTCGTCACCAGCGACTCGTCACTCGTCACTAAACATGAGCTTACTTATTAAAAACGGTGAAATCGTAACGGCGGATTCCCGCTACGTCGCCGACCTCCTCTGCACCGGCGAAACCATCACCGCCATCGGTCCCAACCTCACCGCACCACCCGAGGCAGAGATCATCGACGCCACCGGCAAATACATCTTCCCCGGCTTCATCGATCCGCACGTCCACATCTACCTGCCCTTCATGGGCACGTTTGCCAAGGATACCTATGCGAGCGCCAGCCGCGCCGCACTCGTCGGCGGCACCACCACACTCATCGAAATGTGCTGCCCCGCGCGCTCAGACGATGCCCTCGCCAGCTTCGAACTGTGGATGTCCCAGGCCGTCGGCAAGTCTGCCTGTGATTTTACCTTCCACATGGGCGTGACCAAGTTCAACGAACAAACGGCCGCCCAGCTCCGCGAAATCGTGGCCCGCGGCATTAGCTCTTTCAAAATCTTCCTCGCCTATAAAGGCGCCTTTGGCATCGACGACACTGAACTCTACCAGACCCTCAAGCTGGCGAAGGAACTCGGCGTCATCGTCACCGCCCATTGCGAAAATGAAACCCTCGTCGCCGAGCGCTCCAAGGAACTGCTCGCCGCCGGCCTCACTGGTCCCGGCCAGCATCATGAGAGCCGCCCACCACGTGTCGAGGCCGAAGGCGTGCACCACTTGCTGACCTTCGCCGAACTCACCGGTGCCTCCACCTATATCGTCCACTTGAGCTGCCAGGAAGCGTTGGCCGAAGCCGTCGCCGCCCGCCAGCGCGGCGTCCGCGTGGCCGTGGAAACACTCATCCAATACCTCACCCTGGACAAAAGCTACGCCGAACTGCCGGATTTTGAAGGTGCCAAATACGTAATGTCACCTCCCTTGCGCGACAAACGCAATCAGGAGATCCTGTGGCATGGCCTGCGCGACGGCCTCATCCAAACCGTGGCCACCGACCACGCACCCTTCGATTTCCAATCCCAGAAACCCATGGGCCGCGCCGATTTCACCAAAATCCCCAACGGCATTCCCTCGCTGGAAGAACGCATTACCCTGCTCTACACCTACGGCGTGAAGCCCGGAAAAATCGATCTCCACACTCTTGTGAATGTCGCCAGCACGCAGGTGGCCAAACTCTTCGGGCTGTTCCCCCGCAAAGGGGCCATCCAGCCCGGTGCCGACGCCGACCTGGTGATTTTTGATCCCAACTATCGCGGCACGATCTCCGCCCAAACGCAGAGCATGAACGTGGACTACAGCGCCTTCGAAGGCTGGCCGATCGAGGGGCGTCCGGAAACCGTAACTGTCCGCGGCCAGGTCGCCGTCCGCGGCGGCAAATTCGTTGGCCAGACCGGACGCGGCCAGTTCCTGAAACGCTTTTAATTTAAAAGTTTAAAAAAAACCGGCGGGCTGTTGCCAGCCCGCCGGTTTCTGAATTCGTGATTGCTTGAAGCAATTAGTCCTTGAGCGCCTCGTCGGCCGCGTCGAAGGCGTGTTGCAGGGCAACCAGGTCTTCGCCGGGTTTGAGGGCGTCCAGAATCTTCTGCTCTTCCTTGAGCTGTTCGTCGGAATAGCTCGCGGCCTTGATGGACAGGCCGATCCGGCGCTCGCCGCGATCAATTTTGATCACGCGGGCCGTCACATCCTGGCCAACCTTGAGGATGTTCTTGATCTTGTCAATGTGCTCTTCGCTGACTTGCGAGATATGCACCAGACCATCGATTTCGTGCTGCAGGCCCACGAACGCCCCGAAGCTGGCGAGCTTCGTGACCTTGCCTTGCACCACGTCGCCGACTTTGTACAGCTTGTCGATCTGGGACCACGGATCCTGGCCGAGTTGCTTCATGCCGAGCGCAATGCGCTGGTTGGGACGATCTACTTCGAGCACGGTGGCTTCGATGTCGTCGCCCTTCTTCATGACTTCGCTCGGATGATTGATCTTGCGGGTCCAGGACATGTCGGAAACGTGAATCATGCCGTCAATGCCTTCTTCCAGTTCCACAAACGCGCCGTAGCTGGTGAGGTTGCGCACCTTGCCGCTGACCTTCGTGCCCACGGTGTACTTCTCGGCGGCTTTATCCCACGGATTGGATTCGAGCTGGCGGACGCCGAGGGAGATTTTCTGCTCCTCGCGGTTGATGCCGAGGACAACGGCTTCGACTTCCTGGTCGGGCTTGAGCACGTCGCTGGGCTTCGCAATGCGCTTGGTCCAGGAGAGTTCGGTGACGTGAATGAGGCCTTCCACGCCGGGTTCGAGCTGCACAAACGCGCCGTAAGGCACGAGGCTGACGACCTTGCCCTTGACCTTGGCACCCACCGGGAACTTGGTCTCGATGCTGTCCCAAGGATTGGTCATCTTCTGCTTGAGGCCCAGGCTGACGCGTTCCTTTTCTTTGTTCACGTCGAGCACGACCACATCGATTTCCTGGCCGACCTTGAGCACTTCGGACGGATGGCCGATGCGACCCCAGCTCATGTCCGTGATATGCAGCAGGCCGTCAATGCCATTAAGGTCAATGAACGCACCGAAATCGGTGATGTTCTTGACGGTACCTTTGCGAATGTCGCCGGGCACCATTTCGCCGAGCAATTTGCCGCGGCGTTCGTTGCGTTCCTGTTCGATCAATTCGCGGCGGGAAAGAACGATGTTCTGGCGCTCCTGGTTGATCTTGACGACCTTGAATTCGTAGGTGTTGCCAACGAATTGGGCCAAATTCTTGGGGGTGATGACGTCGATCTGGGAGGCGGGCAGGAAGGCTTCCACGCCCACGTGCACCACGAGACCGCCCTTGACGATGCTCTTGACCTTGCCGTTAATCCGGCCACCTTCGTTGCAAATCGTGAGGATTTTGTCCCAGTTCTTCTTGAACTCGGCTTTTTCGTGGGAAAGTTCCACGGTGCCTTCTTTGTTCTCGAGCTTTTCAATCAGCACGTCGATTTCATCACCGACCTTGACGGTCTTGATGTCTTCGAATTCGTTGCCGGGAATGACGCCTTCGCTTTTGTAACCGATGTCCACCAAGACTTCCTTGGGGCGGACTTCAATGACGGTACCTTTGACTATTTCGCCTGCGGCAAAGCGCGTGGCGTTGCCTTTCAGGGCTTCTTCCATCGTGAGCATAATAATACTGTACTGCGATTTACGGGAGGCTTGTTCGTCCCCGATGCGGGAACTACGAAGACTCCATTGCCTAACTGACCGAACGCTGCCGGGGCAACGGAGGGTTGAGGGTTAGGTTGTTAGTTAACTGCTATTTCTCAGCCTCAATGAACGTCCACACACGCAGCGTTCAGGCAGCTTGAAGAGTACTCCAAGAGCCAGCAATGGCAAGGGAAAAATGTAAATATGTCGTGTAGTTTTCAAAGCAGGAATTCTTTGTAGTTAGCAAACCAGGACATTTTTTAATTTGAACGATTGGTAAACAGGAGCACGGGTTTGGCATTTTTGTCCGGTTGGGCAGCCAGGACCGAATGGTGACCGGAAGG
>CAIQWB010000034.1 GCA_903875465.1 uncultured Verrucomicrobia subdivision 3 bacterium | reverse complement strand
CTCGTGGCGGGCGGTTACAGCGCGATGCTGCTGGGGGCGTTTTACTGGATCGTGGACGTCAAACAATGGCGCGCCTGGTGCCAGCCGTTTGTGTGGATCGGTATGAACCCCATCACACTTTATCTGGCGAGCAATTTCATGGGCGGCTTGGGTTTTGAAAAACTCGCGTTGCGTCTGGCCGGTGGTCCGGTGAAACAGTTCTTCGATACTCACGTGACTGCCGGTTTTGGCCAGCTCGTGATCTCAATGGTCGCTATCACGCTGTTTATCTGTTTCGCTCGGTTCCTGTACCAGCGCAAGATATTCCTGCGGTTGTGAGGTCTTCCTGTGATATGTAAACGTTGACTGCCAGCTCTGTTTACTAACCATGAACTTTCTTCACCGGGGCTTGGTTATTGGATTCTCTATCGCTGCCCCGGTCGGACCCATTGGCTTGCTCTGCCTGCGTCGCACAGTATTGCAGGGCCGTGCGGCTGGCTTCGTCTGCGGCTTGGGGGCGGCCACGGCGGATGCCATGTACGGTGCGGTGGCTGGCTTCGGCCTTACCACGGTCACCGCCCTTCTCACCGGCGAGCAAAAGTGGTTGCAACTAATCGGCGGCATTTTTCTGCTCTACCTCGGTGGAAAAACCTTTTTCAGCCCTGCCCCTCCGGCTACGACCCTTGCCGAAAGGGCCGATTTGCGGGCGATTTATGTTTCTACTTTGCTGCTCACCCTCGCCAATCCAGCCACCATTCTTTCGTTTGGCGCTGTATTTGCCGGGCTGGGCTTGGGTGGCAGGGCGGCTGATTTTCGGGCGGCCACGTGGCTGGTGACCGGGGTTTTTGCGGGCTCGGCCGCGTGGTGGCTGTTGTTAAGCAGTGGGGTAGCGTGGTTTCGGCACCAGCTGGATCCGGCCCGTTTGCGCTGGCTGAACTGGCTGTCCGGAGCCACCATTGCCGCGTTTGGACTGGTGGCCCTGCTCCGGTTGCCCTGGTAAAATTCCGCCGCCGTACGTGTGGAGTGTCTTGAACCCACCATGCGCTCGATGGCCTTATCCCACCACGATCGACCTGTCCCAGTTGATTGCCAGCCACTTCCTTCCTGGCTCATTTGCGATGCCGCTGCGCGACTAGTCTTCGTGCGGGCTTAACCGGGGGTTTTCACAATCCGCCCCAGCAGGTTTTGCAGCCGCCGGTTTTTTGCGGCCCCGGCCCAGTCAATCGGTTGCCCCAGCCACGGCAGACAGAAAATCCTCTCGCCGATAAAATATTCCCCCAGCAAGGCGGCATTGGTGCGGGTGCTGGCATCGGGCTGGGCCGGGGACATTAAGACGAGGGTGGCTTTGGCGCGGGCAGCGGCCGGCAGCGCGGCCAGGGTTAGCCGAAGTTGGTTGATGACGCCTAATTGATTCCGGCCCACAATGATGGGGGTGGCGCGTAGCGCGGCGATAAGATCGCGGGAATCCACGTTTTCTCCAATCGGACTGAGCAGGCCGCCGGCACCCTCAATTAACAACCATGTAAAGCGGT